>JAZRFU010000107.1:0-13499 GCA_045643865.1 Eubacteriales bacterium | reverse complement strand
TAAAATTGCAGACGGCTGTAACTGTCTTGTGGCACAGACGGAAACGGACGGAGATATACGTGTTGAAAACGTAAATAACTGCTCAGTGGTGCTCAATAATGCAAAGAATATATCCGCGATAACCTCTCGAAACGTTTACGTCGTAGATAATACGGCAACGGCTATAAACGTTTCGGATATAGACCATCTTATATGTGACGGAAACAAATACGTTGATATTATCGCAACTGGCAACGATAATTTCAACGGAAATGATGTTACCGACGTTAATGCGCGCCTCGAAGTCGGAGCAGACGAGGCGCTCTTGCCCCATACTGACAGAGATCTGTTTGTTGGTATGGAAAGATGCGATTTTGTATGCGACGTGATGCTCGACGAACAGCTCGGACTGAATGAATACGTCAGATATTACGCAGAACGCGGCGACGTAGTTATCGTTCCCCCCGGAGCTTATAGTGCGAAAAGCTGTGTCTCTTTGAAGGAAGAGCACGCTAATACTACTGTTTACGCATACGGTGTTTACGAGGAGTATAGCGATTACGGAAGACTTCTGATAGTTGACGGAGCGGATAACGTAAATATTTACGGCTTGCAGATGGGATATACCGTTCAATCCTCAGGTCAGCTCTACGTCCTTAAGAAGCTTGGTGACCGCCGTGCAATAGTAGCAACTGCGGCAGGATACGTCAATGATTTTGGTAAGTCCGATCCTAATATGTTCAGCCGAAGCTTTATGGATATGTACCGTTCGGGAGAAATGTTCAACTGGACGCATGATTTCTATACCGACATCGAGCATAACGATGATGGCACCATGACCATAACCTTTAAATTCCAGGACGTTTATGACAATACCCGCGTCGGTGACGTGGGCACTTGCCGCATCAAGCCCAAGGATGGCGTTAACAATACAAGTGTTACCATAAGAAACAATGCCACAAATGTCTTGCTGCGTGACTGCGTGCTTTACGGATACTCTGCAGGCCTTGCGGTTGTTTGTGAGGACGGAAGAAGCGAGAACGTATGGCTTGAACGTATGCACAATACTGTTCATACCGGACTTATAATCAGCAAGGAGACGTACGAGCAGTACAAGGCGTGGGAAAAGGAATACGGCGCAGATCTTGAGGTGTTTATTGATGAGAAGGGAAGGTACCGTGGCGGTCAGCCGCGTGTCGGCTCGTGCGATGCAACACATATATGCGGCGTTAAGCAGGGCATTTGCTGCCGTTCCTGCCTCTTTGAAAACATGACGGATGACGGAAGTAATCAGCGCAGTAACAGCGCACGCTTGTCCGAGCTTATTGATAACGGTGACGGCACTACCACACTTATCTACAAGGGTAGCATAAATCAGTGGTATTACGATAATCTGAAATTCGATCACGGATTCTGTTGCAAGGTGTTCAAGAAGGGCGACATTGTGTATTGCTATGCACCTGATGGAAAAACCGTGTGCGAAACCGACGTTTTATCGGACGGAGAGCCGCTTGAAAAAATATATTTCACACTCACCTACAATGGTGAGGAGCGCGCTTGCTATGCCAACAGATTTGCCGTTAAGGTCAGAACAGAGGACGTTAATTTTGACGCGGTAAGTAAATTTGATTTGACGGATAACCGTCACGAGTGGGATAACAAGGTTATAGTGGATAACGTAAGTCTTAACAGTGCCAACTTTATTTTTGATAACGTAATGGTAAGAAATATCCGTTCGCGCGGAATGCTTGTAAAGACACGCGGAGGCAGAGTTTCTCACTGTACATTCAGAAATCTGGCATGCGCGGGTATCCTTATGACAATAGAGCCGGAATGGGGCGAGAGCAGTGTGGCTCGCGACATTATTTTCAAGAGCTGCCTGTTTGAACAGATCGGATACCACAACAATATGTATCTTGACAGACTTGATTTTGCTCCTATCGTAATCAAGAGCTTCAGCACTACTGTAAGCGAGGATACGCTGCAGAGCAGGGATATTACGATCGATGGATGTAAATTCACCAATATCCCACATCATCACGGGATTATAATTCAATCTGCGCAAAACGTAAAGATAATCAACAATACCTTTGATTCGATAGTGGGAGAAACTCCCGAAAACGTTGGCACGGCAGTTGACATCGATATGGCGATGAATATTGAGATATCGGGTAACAAGTATCTCTCTCCCTATATCAAGCATCCCGTAGATGCAGTAAGAGCCAAGAACAATAAAAACGTATACGGAACGGATATTTCGGACGAGAACGGTAATTCTCTTATCCCCGATAATCTTCCCGAATAACAGAATAAAAAATCAGCGACCGCGAGGTCGCTGATTTTTTATTATTCGTTTTCCGAGAACATATCAAGCTGATTAGCGGCCAATTTTCTCGGTGTAATTCCAAGATGCTCATAAGCAAGACGCGTTACGCATCGGCCGCGCGGAGTGCGGCTCAGATATCCTATCTGCATAAGATAGGGCTCGTAAACGTCCTCAAGCGTGACCGCTTCCTCACCGATCGTAGCGGCAAGCGTTTCAAGACCCACAGGACCGCCGTCGTAGAACTTGATGATAGTTTCAAGCATGCGCTTATCTGTCGCGTCAAGTCCAAGAGCGTCAATTTCAAGCTTGTCAAGAGCAAACTGTGCTATCGCGCTGTCGATAACATCGCTACCCTTGACCTGCGCAAAGTCGCGAACGCGCTTGAGAAGTCGGTTTGCGATACGGGGAGTGCCGCGTGAGCGAGAAGCAATTTCGTACGCACCCTCCTCGGTGATGTCAATTCCAAGTATTCCCGCACTTCGGGTAACTATTGTAGCGAGCTGCTCAGGCGTGTAAAGATCAAGCTTCAGAACAACGCCGAATCTGTCGCGCAGAGGAGTGGTGAGCTGACCTGCGCGCGTGGTAGCACCGATAAGGGTGAAACGGGGCAGATCAATTCTGATACTGCGCGCCGAAGGGCCTTTACCGATAATTATATCAAGCGCAAAGTCCTCCATCGCGGGATAAAGTATCTCCTCAACGGATCTGGAAAGACGGTGTATCTCGTCGATAAATAGCACGTCCCCCTCGTTGAGATTGGTGAGCAGAGCTGCAAGGTCCCCTTGCTTTTCGATAGCGGGTCCCGACGTTACGCGGATATTTACTCCCATTTCATTGGCTATAATATTGGAAAGAGTAGTTTTACCGAGTCCGGGAGGGCCGTAAAGCAGCACGTGGTCAAGCGACTCGGAGCGCAGCTTTGCCGCGTCTATATATACCTTCAAATTTTCCTTGACCTTGTCCTGACCTATGTAGTCCTCAAGCGTTTTAGGACGCAGGGATACGTCAGTATCGGAATCCTCGGAGCTGTATGAGGTTGAAACTATTCTATTTTCAAAGTCGAAATCTTCCTCGAACATTCTCTGTGTTTCCTTTCACAAAATTTATTACATAAGCAGCTTGAGTGCTTTTTTGATTATATCCTCAAGCTCGAGTGATTGCGTGTCTATGTTTTTGAGGGCGCCCAGCGCCTCGGCTCTGGAATATCCAAGCACCATAAGTGCATCCTGCGCCTCGGCAAGCTTACCGCTTCGAGAGGGAGCGGCAACGTCTGTGCCACTCAATACCGCACCCGATGCCTCGGAGAGATCGGTTTCCTTGAGCATCTTGTCCTTAAGCTCAAGAATAACTCTTGCAGCGGTCTTAGGACCTATTCCGTTGGCTCTTGCGATAGTCTTGCGGTCTTCTGTACAGACTGCAAGCGCAAGCTTTGCGGGAGTGAGCAGAGAGAGAATAGACATAGCCGCTTTAGGGCCTACGCCCGATACTGTGAGCAGCATTTTAAATGATGCCATCTCGCTTTCATCGGCGAATCCGAAAAGCTCAATTCCGTCCTCGCGCACAGCCATATAGGTATAAAGACGCGCACTTGGAGCATCTACCGTATGGCGAGGGGGGAGAGAATTGTAGGTGTTTTCGCTGATGGTCAGCTTGTAGCCAACGCCGCCCGCATCAATAACTGCGGTTTGCGGATCAGCAAATGCCAATCTTCCTGAAATATAATAAAACATAAGAAATATCCTTTCACCGTAAGCTCTCCGTGATGACGAAGAGCTTACGTCGTTATCGGTTATTTTTTGTTGCTATCGCTAATTTTGAGGTTTTCTTCCGGATCCTCTACGCAGAAATATCTTATAATAGCAAGTCGCTTGAGCTTGTCCTCAAATATGATTATGAGAATGAATCCGGAGAGAGATGCAATAGTAATTGCTATTCCCAAGGTAAACGCAGTTGAGCGATATACCATTCTTACGTTATGCTCACCAGCTTCTTCAATCTCGAAGGTAACAAGCGCATCAAGAGTTTCCTTTATCTCAACCTTCTTACCGTCAACGTATATCTGCCAGCCCTCGTCGTAGGGAATGGTGGTCATAACGGTCTGATTGTTCTTGTTAGTAGTGATCGTACCGCGAATATCGTCTTCCTTGTAGTCCTCATCGATTACAAGCTGATTTGCCTGTATGCGAGAGAATGCATAGTTCATCGCCTCGACGTCAACGTAGTAGATAAACGAGGGATCGAGCTTGGTGTAGAACTGATTGGCATCGTTGATAATGGTTACAGTGAGCTTATATTCGCTGCTTTGAGTGTATCCAAGCTCAACGATACGCTCGTCACACTTGCTGAGAGTTACAGTACCGTTGGACGCCTCGAATATAGGCATCGTTTCGGAGGATATCTTTATTTCGCGGCTATAGTAAGCTGGGAAGAACAGATAAAGCTGAACGCCTTCGGGAACAGTGTAGGTGTAGGTAACAGTACCAGATCCCTTCTTGGAGCTGCTTTGATATTTATAGCCGTCCTCGTTGACGTATTTGTTATGATCGGAAGAAACGGTAGCAGTTGCACCTTTGACCTCTGGCTCACCGTTTTGCAATGCGGGCTTGAATACCTCGATCGTTTCTTCCTCGCCGAGAATTGCCGTTATCAATGCATTCAATCTTGTAAAGGGCGAGGTGTATCCGCTGGGATTATAGCGCTCGTCGTCTGCCTTTACCCAAGAATTTTGATCCTTGAAGTTTATGTCGAAAATGGCATCGTCTGCAGCAAATGCAAGAGAAAGCGCCCACTTGTTGAGATATACGTTGAAATCCTCTGCACTCATATCATTGTATTCGTCGGCAAACGTCGCCTCACGGAGCTCATCAACAGTCATACCCTCGTGCGCGGCATAATCCTCTGCATCAAGCACGGAGCCGCCGTAAATGCCGGAAAGATCACGGTTGGAAATAACGTATTTAATTCCAAGCAAAGCATCGCTGACTGGATTTCCGCCCAAATATTGAGAGTGATGTGACGACGAAAAATATCCCATAGAATCAAGGAATTTGATTGTATCCTTGTTAAGCGTAGAGGTAGAGTTTGAAAGACCTCTGAGCTTGAGCGCCATATTGTCGTTTGTTTTTCTGTGATACGTTTTTTCCGCGCGATAGAACGAGGTATCATAATCTTCAAGCAAGGTTTCCGTTACGGGACGCATCAGTGTGTGATATTCGTTGTACTTGCTGTACGAGGTATATCCAACGTCCTCGTCAAGATCGTTGATGTTGCAAAGACCGCTGAGGAAAACTTCAACGCATATCACACAAAGCAGAACTGCCGCGACCAGATCGGTGTTCTTCGCCCGCTTCATTACGGCTATTATGCTTATATAGACGATAAGCGCAATGACCGTCAATAGTACAGTAGCGAATTGGTGAACGTCAAAGTCCTCCGCTTTAGGTCCATAGGTAAGACCTACGAGCTTGTCCTTGTATTCCTCTGAAAAATTTTGAAGGATAACTACAAAGAAGAAAATAAACGCCGAAACGGCGGCAATATGCTTCGCAGAGAATTCCTCAATTGCCTCAAATGCTCTGAACGCGAGGAAGATGAGGAAGAAGCAGAACATAAAGCTGTATCGGTTATTGAGCCACTGGGGCTTCTGGAAGCCGTGCCATACGAGATCGACTACCGATATCATAAAGCTCAGCACGAATATCATCAGGAATGCTCCGCTGGCTATTTTCTCTCTGGTGGTAAATTTCTTTGAGCAGAAGAATAGGGGAGCTAAAATAACGGTCAAAAGACCGCAATATACAAAGGGAAGACCGTCAATTCTTACAGTGTCGTAGGACGAGGGGAGAAGCTTGAACAAGAAATCAAAGAAATCAAAGCGTAGTGTTATCTCCCACGAGGGATCGGTAAACTCGTTTTTACCGAATTGGAGTGCGTAATAAGCTCCAAGCACGATGACTGCGGCAATACCGATTGCAATAGCGGAGAAAACTCCCATTCGTATCAGCGATTTTCCCCAATGCGCCTTTTCATTGCAGGGGTTGTTGACATTGTTTTCCTTGTACGCAAGCATATAGAAGAAATAGTACAGGAGAACGAATATACAACACATGTATCCGATATAGAAGTTGCTTGCCAGAGTAAGTGCCAAGAAAATTACAAATACCTTGTATTTTCCGTATTTAACTATCTGTTCAACTCCGTACGCAACGAGAGGTAGCCACATGACTGCGTCTATCCACATCGTGTTGTTCTGCTGAACTACGCAGTATGCAGACATAGCGTAAAGCACCGAGAACGCGACCACGGTAAGCTTATTCTTGGTTTCGGAATGCTTGTGAAGATAGAATCCCATGGTAAAGCCGCACGTAGCCGCTTTGATCATGAACATTATAAGCAGAAATTCCTGAATTTTGGTGTCAGGGAACAGACAAATGAGATATGAAAGTGGGCTGGCGATATAGTATGCGTAAATTCCGAGAAATTCGCCGCCCAACGATCGTGACCACGAGTAGAGAAGACTTCCACCCTCAAGGACAGTATCGCGGAGTGCCTCAAAAAATCCAAAATACTGACCGTTAAGGTCGAGAACGAGGACAGTTCCGTTACCGAACGGATACAAGCCGCGAGAAAGATATATCAAAAAGAATATTACGGCAGGGATCAGTGCGCCCAGGCAAAGATATCCGTATTCGCTCATTATTTCCGATATTGTTTGCTTGATATTGAATGATTTTTTCTGCGGTATTACCGCTGAATTGACGGCACCGCGTGCGCCGTTTTTCTTTGAGGTTGACTTACTCATTTTTGATCCTTTCTTTTAGGAAGCTTTATTACGGTTGAAATTCAAATGACAAACTTTATGTTTATGTAGTCAAGGTTCACATATTTGCTTGATAGCTTTCTCAATTTTGATGCGGTCAAGCGTCATATCCCGTCCGCAATTAAGGCAGACTATTCGTACGTCGCTTCCGACGCGCAATACTTTGAATCTTTTTTCACCGCAGGGATGTGGCTTTTTGAATTCAAGAACGTCACCGACCTTGATTTTCAGTATTTGCACACAGCTCACCTCGCTCAAAAACATATTCAGTATATTATAACATAAATTTCATATTTTGTAAACGGGTTTGAGCAAATTTTACTATATTTTTAATTTTTATAAAAATATGTTTGACACGCGCGTTAAATTATGATATAATAATATGAATATGATAATGGGGTACTATGTTTTCTTTTCGAAAAATGTGCTTTTTTACCATTGCATAGGACTTCACAGGAGGACATAATGATAATACTCGGAATAGACCCCGGTTACGCGATAGTCGGATGGGGCGTAGTCGAATATTCGGGCACAAAATTCAGAACACTCGGATATGGCTCGATACAAACGACTCCCGATATGCCTATAGTTGATAGATTGGAGCGAATATACCGCGGGATGCTTGAAATAATAGAAAAATACCATCCCGATCAGATGGCGATAGAGGAGCTGTTTTTTAACACGAACGCAAAAACGGCGATAGTGGTGGCTGAGGCAAGAGGAATAATTTTGTTGGCGGCAAAAACCTCCGGAGTTGATATTGCGGAATATACGCCCTTACAGGTCAAAATGGCGGTCGTAGGATACGGCAAGGCAGATAAGAAGCAGGTAATTACGATGGTGACTACACTATTAAATCTTCCTGCGCCCCCAAAGCCCGACGATACCGCGGACGCGCTTGCGATAGCGGTGTGTCATGCGCATAGTGGGTGCTCGCGAATGTCTCAATATTACAACAAAAGGTTTGAAAGCTAAAAATACGAAATATCAATTTATTAAAAGAGCCGAATTGGCGGCTTGATTGGAGAATTATATGTGGTGCAGTGATAATTGGAAGGATTACGAATTACTTGATGCGTCTGACGGAGAACGCCTTGAGCGTTGGGGTAAATACATACTTGTTCGTCCCGATCCCCAAATAATATGGAAAAATGCGGCAAGACACGCCGCTTGGAAAAATGCGGACGGTATCTACCGTCGCTCATCAAACGGCGGCGGTGGCTGGATAAAGCAAAAAACACCTGAATCGTGGGACATTTCCTACGATCATCTCGGATTGAAATTCCGCTTAAAGCCGATGGGCTTCAAGCATACGGGACTCTTTCCCGAGCAGGCGGCAAACTGGGACTGGTTTTCCGGGCTTATACGCGATGCAGGCAGACCTATAAAGGTGCTTAATCTGTTTGCGTATACGGGAGGTGCTACCGTTGCCGCGGCAAAGGCGGGCGCGCAGGTCGTTCACGTCGATGCATCGAAGGGAATGGTTGCTATGGCAAAGGAAAACGCCGCAATTTCGGGACTTGCAGACGCTCCTATACGTTATATAGTTGACGATTGCAAGAAATTTGTTGAGCGCGAAATTCGCCGCGGCAACAAATACGACGGAATTATCATGGATCCACCTTCTTACGGTCGCGGACCGAGCGGAGAGGTGTGGAAGCTGGAGGATAGCATAGACGAGTTTGTAAAGCTTGTTTCACAGGTGCTCAGTGACGAGCCGCTGTTCTTCCTTATAAACTCATATACTACGGGACTTTCCCCCTTGACGATGAGCTATATACTCGACATTCATGTAAAGGCGAGATATGGCGGCAAGATAGAATCAGGAGAGCTTGGGCTTCGAGTAACTCAAACGGGCGCGCCGCTTCCTTGCGGAGCAAGCTCGCGTTGGACGGCAAAAAAATAAATTAGCAATTAACGGAGGCATTTCAAAATGTCTTACATCAAGGTAAGAGATCTGAATTTTTCATATAAGGACGACGAGGCAAACCCCGTAGTCGTGCTTCGCGATATGTCGCTTGATATAGAAAAGGGCGAATACGTGGCGATGCTTGGTCATAACGGATCGGGCAAATCTACGCTTGCCAAGCTTCTTAATCTCGTCATCGACGATTACGATTATTTTGAGGGAAGCATAGAGATAGACGGTAAGGAGATAACCTCACCCGATATGAGCGAAGACGATATTTACGAGCTTCGCAAGAAAATAGGTATGGTGTTCCAGAATCCCGATAACCAGCTGGTTGCAACGATAGTCGAGGAGGACGTGGCGTTTGGACCTGAAAATCTCGGATTGCCGAGAGAGGAGATACGCCGAAGAGTTGACGAGGCGCTTGCCACTGTTGGAATGACGGAGTATTCTCGTCACGAGCCGCACCGTCTGTCCGGAGGTCAGAAGCAGAGGATCGCAATAGCGGGAATAATCGCCATGAAGCCCGAATGTATCATATTCGACGAATCCACGGCGATGCTTGATCCTATGGGACGCCGAGAGGTTATAGAAACCATGGAAAAGCTCAATCGTGAGGAGGGCAAGACCATCATCACCATAACTCACTATATGGATGAGGCGGTCAGAGCAGACAGAGTCATAGTTATTGATGACGGACGCATCATTCTTGACGGTACACCTGCAGAAATATTTGCTCAAGATGAGATAATTCGCGGTTGCGGGCTTGATCTGCCGCAGTGCGCCGACCTTGTGCTTCGCTTGCGCAAGGCGGGCTTTGACATTGCGGGAGATATAAACACTCCCGAGCAATGCGCCGCAGCGATTACCGCCGCACTTAACGGCAAGAAATAAATCGAAATAACAGTTTAGAGGATCATAATGTCTAAAATTACAGTTGAGAACGTATCTTACGTGTACGGTGCGGGAACTCCTTTCGAGATAACCGCGCTTGACAGCGTAAATATTGATATACAACCAAATACGGTGACGGGTATCATTGGTCATACGGGATCGGGAAAATCAACTCTCGTTCAGATGTTCAACGGACTTGTCAAGCCCACGTCGGGCAGAATATTGCTTGACGGAGAGGATATCTGGGCAAAGCCGAAGGAGATCAGTGCCGTGCGTTACCGCGTAGGTCTTGTTATGCAGTATCCCGAATACCAGTTGTTTGAGGACACGGTGTGGGAGGATATAGCATTTGGACCTAAAAATATGGGAATTGATGAAAATGAGATCAAGCAAAGAGTAACGGAAGCCGCAGAATTTGTTGGACTTGCCGCAGAGGATCTGTCAAAATCTCCGTTTGATCTTTCGGGGGGGCAGAAGCGTCGCGCGGCTATCGCTGGAGTTATGGCTATGCGTCCTGAGGTGCTTGTATTGGACGAGCCATCCGCAGGTCTTGATCCCGCAGGAAGGAATTCCATATTTGAGGGTATAAGAAAATATGCAGAGGCAACGAAGTCAACAGTCATAATCGTCAGTCACAGTATGGACGATATGGCAAGATATTGCTCGGAGCTTGTGGTTCTTTCGCACTCCAAAATTGCTATGCACGGCAAATGTCGCGACGTATTCTCGCGTGGTGAGGAGCTTGAAGCGATTGGACTCGGCGTGCCTCAAATGACGCGTCTTGTTATGCTGCTCAAGGAAAACGGAGTGGATATAGCTCAGGATATATATACGGTTGAGGACGCGGAACGCGCGCTTGTCGCTTTGTTTGGAGGTGCGGTATGAACGGTATAACACTGGGACAGTACTATCCTTCCAAATCCATAATGCACCGACTTGATCCGAGAGTCAAGATAGTCATAGGTATAGCATATATAGTTGCAAGCTTTTTGTGCAGTAATATATTCAGCTTTTTGCTGCTTGCGCTGTCAGCTGTCACCTTGGTTATTATAAGCCGCATACCGCTTCGTATAGTTCTCAAATCCATTAAGGCAATCATTTTTATTATGATATTTACAGCTGTGCTAAATATCTTTTGGTCTGTTGGAGGAGAGGATGAGCTGCTTTTCTCGTGGTGGATAATAAACGTATATTCGAGTGGACTTTACAACGCGTTGTTTATAGTCGTAAGAATAGTGGCAATGATAATAGGAACAAGCATATTTTTGACTTATACGACCACACCGATACAGCTGACCGATGCAATAGAGCAACTGCTCTCACCTCTTAAAGTCATACACGTGCCCGTGCACGAGTTTGCTATGATGATGACGATAGCACTCAGATTTATTCCGACCATCGTCGAGGAAACAGAAAAGATAATGTCGGCGCAAAAGGCAAGAGGAGCAGATTTTACTAACGGTTCTATTGCAAAAAGAGCCAAAGCGCTTATTCCTGTGCTCATTCCGTTGTTTATATCGGCATTCAGACGCGCAGGCGAGCTTGCAACGGCTATGACCTGCCGATGCTACCGCGGCGGCAAGGGAAGAACACGTATGACGGTACTGAAATGTACCTATCGCGATGTTGTGGCGGTGATATGTATTGCAATATTTATAACCGGCATAGTTTTGTTGAACATTTATGCGCCGGGATATTGTATGTAATAGGCGGTGGATATATGAAGCTGCTTTTGAGAGTATCGTATCTCGGAACGGATTTCTGCGGATATCAGGTACAAAAGGATAAGCGCACGGTTCAAGCAGTGCTGAACACGGCGGCAAAGGAGCTGTTTGGCGGCGATTGCGACGTAACGGGGTGCAGTCGTACCGATAGCGGAGTACATGCAAATATGTTTTGTGTGTGCATAAGCAAAAAGGGCGAGCCAAATCTTGATACAGACATTGAAATATCAAAAATACCGCGTGCCATCAGCGCGCATCTTCCCCCAGACGTTGCGGTCTGGGATGCTCAATGGATGGATGATGGTTTCCATCCGAGATATGATGTGAAATATAAGGAATACGTTTACCGCATATACAACGGAGCAGTGCGCGATCCCTTTGAGGAGGGCCGCTCATGGTACGTTCCGCGAGTATTCAGTGACGAGGATATTGTAAATATGAATATTGCGGCGCAGAGCTTTGTGGGAGAGCACGATTTTTCGGCGTTTATGGCGCAGGGCTCAAAGGTCGAATCCACAGTTCGTAACGTAAAATATGCAAGCGTGGAGAAAAACGGAGACGTTATAATTTTTCGCGTTGCCGCAGACGGATTTCTTTACAATATGGTCAGAATAATGACGGGAACGCTGGTAGGCGTAGGACAGGGTAAGATCCCCGCTGCGCACGTATCGGAAATAATCCTGTCAAAGAGCAGAGAAAACGCGGGAATGACTGCCCCCGCAGAGGGACTCTATCTTAACAAAGTGGTCTATTGATATTATCGTCAGATAAAATAACAAGGCAGAAAGGAGGTAACGGCATTGAAAAAATATAAGAATGATAATGACATATCGTTGCTTGGACGGATATTTTTGTTTTTTCGCACGTTGTGGGATAAAATAAGGGCGATTAAGCTGTTCAACCGCGTATCCTCAAAGCAAAAGGAGTTAGCGTCATACAGTGGCAACGGAAATGAGTCAACCGAATCACGCGCGGCGTATGTTTTCGGTATTTCCAAGGTCGTATGCATAACACTGTTGTGCTTTGTTCTTGTAATTACGGTGCTTTTCGGCGGAAGCATAATTTCCTATGAGAACGTATATTATATGTTCAAGGATATAGGGTATATAAATAGCTACGCCGAGTCAGAACCGGAGGCATTGAGCTTTTCAAAGCCGATAACAAATCAAACCTTCTCCTGCTTCAAAAACGGACTTGCTGTGGCAAGTGATAGCGAGATAAAGCTGTTTACCTCTACGGGACGAGTTACTATGACCAAGGGCTCGGAATTTGTAAATCCTCAAATAGCCGCGTCCAACGGAACTATCCTGATATACGATCAAGGACGCAAAAGCTTTTGTGTATATAATTCGTTTGTGGAGTTGTTTTCTAAAAAGCTTGATTTTCCGATAAGCTGTGCAGATATGGCAGACGACGGTAGCTTTGCTATAGTCACAGGATCGGCAAAATACAAGTCGGTAATACAGATATACGAGTCCGATTTCTCGCTTGAAATGGAGTACAGTAAAAATAATTATGTGCTTGATACAAAGCTTTCAAATGACGGGAAATACGTTTTAATACTGTCTATGGACGCAGCAGGGGGAGAGAGCAGAGTCAATATAGATGTGCTTGATCGTCGCCGAGGTGAGATAAAATCTACCGTATCCCTCACGGGAGTGATGCCGTATTGCTGCGAATTCCTCTCGGACGGCAAATTTGCGGTTTTATGTCAGGATAAGGTCTTGGCGTACGATGTCAGCGGTAAGACGGTGAATGAGTACGGGTATGCCACGCAGCTGGTTAGAATGTCAAGCTCTGATTCCGGGATCGCGCTTATGTTCAAGCAAAATGGAACAAAAGCAGGAT
>JAZRFU010000106.1:0-9725 GCA_045643865.1 Eubacteriales bacterium | reverse complement strand
CCCGTCAACTCCCCGATAAATCCCAATTTATCGTTTGACTAAATGTTTTGTTATTCGAAGTTATCCGCAAAAGATGGATAGGACTTCGCCGTTACCTCGAAATCTTGAACGGTGACACTGTCGCGGCACACCAGCGAGGCGATTGCGGCACTCATGGCAATGCGGTGATCGCGGAAGCAATCAATAATTCCGCCCGTAAGCTCCGTTTTGCCATTTATTATCATGCCGTCGTCCGTGGGCGTGATATCCGCGCCAAGACGGGAAAGAAAATCGCAGGTGCTTTCAATTCGGTCGCTTTCCTTGAGGCGCAGGCGCGCGGCATTGTATATTACCGTTTTGCCCTCTGCCACCGATGCCACCGTTGCCAGCACGGGGACGAGGTCGGGAATCTGCGACGCATCAATATTCACGCCGCAAAGCTTTGATGGGTGAACAGTTATGCCGCCCTCGGCAACGTCTATTTGGGCGCCCATCTCCGTAAGCACGTCGAGAACGCGTCTGTCGCCCTGATGCGAGTGTATATCAAGACCATTGACTCTCACGCTGCTTTCGCCTATTGCGCCTGCGCAGAGGAAAAACGCGCCGCCCGACCAGTCGCCCCCCGTCTTTTCTGTGCGTGGCGAGATGAGTCGGTCTTTACCGTTTATGTAAAATTTGTTTTCAGCGGAGTTAAATTCAACGTTCGCGCCGAAGCGTGCCAGAAAATCCACCGTCATATCGATGTAGGGCGCGGATTCTGTTTTACCTGTGAGGGCAAGCGTGCTTTTTCCCTCGCAAAGTGAGAGTGCTATAAGCAGACCGCTTATATACTGCGAGGACACGTTTGCCGCGATGCTGTAATCTCCCGCCTTAAGCTTGCCGCTGATACTGAGGGGGTGTTCATTCTTAGCGCTGAGCTGTACGCCGTTTTGCTCCAAAAGCTCATAGAGAGGGGAGAGCGGGCGTTCAGGCAGTCGTCCTCTCATATAAAAGCTGCATTCGACTCCGAGCGCCGCCGCGATGGGAAGCAAAAATCTCAACGTAGTACCCGACTCTCCACATTCAAGTGTAGTTCCGTGCCTTACGCTTTCTATGGGCTGCACCACCAGAAAATCGCCTTCTCTGTGTATCTTCGCACCAAGCGCGCAGAGGCAGGCATTGGTTGCCGTTATATCGTCACTCGTGTCGTGACACTCAATGCGCGTTACGTCGTTTGAGAGGGCGGCGCATATAAGCGCTCTGTGCGCCTCTGATTTCGAGGTCACCGCACGTATTGCCTGCTTGACGGTGGGGTGATAAAACGTCTTGTTCATTTTGTCTCCTTTCAAAGACCGAGTGAGAACAACTTCTCAAGCTCGAAAACGGGGGTTGTGTATATCTTACAGTTTCCTATACCGTATGGCATCACAAGGGAAACGTATTCTCCTTTTCGCTTTTTATCCGAGAGTGCCGCCTCGGCTATCTCTTTCGCGCAGTACGGACAAGTGACGGGAAGAGAATAGCTTGATATGAGGTCGATTATCTCGTCGCACTCACTCTGAGGGCAAAGTCCGAGAGCGGTTGCCGCGCGCGTTATTATTACCGTTCCCATAGCCACGGCGCTTCCGTGGGATATGGCAAAATCGGAAAGGATCTCTATTGAGTGAGCCGCCGTGTGCCCAAGGTTGAGAAGCTGGCGCACGCCCACGTCGCGCTCGTCCTGACAGACGATGTCGCGCTTGTCCTGCACACATTTCTCAATGATCTCCTCAATCCGCGGCATTATGGGACGGCTTTTAAGCATTTCCCAAAGCTTTGTGTCGTTGATGATACCGTATTTAAGCACCTCTGCACAGCCGTCGGCAAATACCGAGTCGGGCAGGGTGGAGAGTGTGTCGCAATCGCAAATTACCAGCGAGGGCTGATAGAATGCGCCAACGAGGTTTTTACCCTCGGGAATATCAATGGCGGTCTTGCCGCCCACGGAGGAATCCACCATGGCGAGCAGGGTGGTGGGGATCTGTACGTAATTGATTCCGCGCAGATACGTCGCCGCCGCAAAGCCCGCAAGATCGCCGACCACTCCGCCGCCCAGCGCGATTATGCAATCGGAGCGTGTCATTTGATTTTGCGCCATAAACGAGAGAAAATTAAGATAATTTTCGGCGCATTTTGATTCCTCGCCCGCGGGAATTACAAATCTGCACACCGAAAAGCCGCTTTCCTTAAGCGACGCTTCAAGCTTGTCGGCGTAAAGCGGAGCGACGTTGGAGTCGCTTATAAGCGCGACCTTACACGTCCCCACAACACCTTGGCAAAGCTCACCCGCGCGTTCAAGTATTCCTTTTTCTATGACTATATCGTAGGTTTTTGATGCGTTGACTGTAACCTTTTTCATTTTTATCTCCAAATTTATAAGGGAATAAAGCGTTTGCTTATCCGTCTATTTCTTCCTTGGTAATTCGTCCTTCTCTTAAAATGTCCACCATTTTGTCGCGATCGCCCATCACCAATGCGTCGCGGTATTCGGTAAGGGAAGCGATTATAGTATCAATTTCGTCTATAAGCGGCTCTTTGTTTTCAAAAAACAGCTCCGACCACATATATTCGTTGAGCCATGCAACGCGTGTCATATCCTTGTAGCTTCCCGCAGAAAAGCCCTTATGTATCTTGGCGGTGGGGCTTTTTACGTAGGCGTTTGACACCACGTGGGCAAGCTGAGAGGTAAATGCGATAACTCTGTCGTGCTCCTCTGCCGTAGTAAAAGAGAATTTACCGAACCCCGCAGGAGCGAGCAGCTCCTTTATCTTCTCGAAAAGCATTATGTCGTCAAAGCGCGGTGGAACGATCACCATAGGTGATCCGCGGAACATTGTAGATTTTGAAAACTTATAGCCCGACTTGTGCGTTCCCGCCATGGGGTGAGTGCCGACAAAGGTGAAGCCGTACTTTTTTGCAAGCTCAAAGCCCGTGTGGCATATTTCCGTTTTGGTTCCGCAAAGATCCATCATAAACGCGTCCTCTCTGACAAGATGAGCTATTTTGTCCATATATTCGATAGATGCGCGGGGATAGAGCGCGATAAAGATAAGATCACAGAGCGGCAGAGTGCTCTCGTCAAGCTTGCCGTCCAGTGTGCCGTCAAGCATAGCGAAATCAACGATCGACTTATTTATGTCGTCGCCGTATATAATATACTGCTTGCCCGTCTGATTGCTGTATTCTCGGTATGCCTTTGCCATAGATCCGCCTATAAGTCCAAGACCGACTATTCCTATTTTCATACAGCTATCCCCCTATCACTATCAATTAATATTATTATAACAAATAAATCGTCTTTTTTCAATATGAAATGCGTCAAACAAGCACTTTTTACAGATTATTACGCAAATTTCTGACGCTTGCCATAACGGATGCAAACTGCTCGGGTGTCAGCGATTGAGGTCCGTCGCAAAGCGCGGACTTGGGATCGTTGTGTACCTCTATCATAAGACCGTCAGCACCGCACGCTGCCGCGGCGAGCGCCATAGGAGCAACCAGCTTTGACGATCCGGTTGCGTGGCTGGGGTCGACTATAACGGGCAGATGGGTAAGCTCGTGAAGCACGGGAACGGCAGACAGGTCAAGCACGTTGCGCGTATATTGCGCGTCGTAAGAGCGGATACCTCTCTCGCAGAGAATGATATTTTCGTTGCCGCCTGCCATAATGTATTCCGCAGACATAAGCCATTCCTTGATGGTTGCCGAAAGACCGCGCTTTAAAAGAATGGGCTTTCTCGTTCTGCCAAGCTCCTTGAGAAGCTCGAAATTCTGCATATTGCGCGCGCCGACCTGAATGACGTCAACGTCCTCGAAAAGAGGAAGATGCTCGGCGCTCATTATCTCGGTGACTATTGGGAGTCCCGTTTCTGCCTTCGCTTTGAGCAAAAGGGAAATGCCATCGCCCTTAAGTCCTTGGAAATCATAGGGAGAGGTGCGCGGCTTGAACGCGCCTCCGCGCAGCATGGTCGCGCCTGCCGCCCTTACCGCCTTTGCAATACCGATGAGCTGTTCCTCGCTCTCAACAGAGCATGGCCCTGCCATAACGGCGAATATATTGCCGCCCACGCTGGTATCTCCAACGGATACGACGGTGTTGTCGGGGTGGAATTTGCGGTTTGCACTCTTGAACGGCTCGGATATGCGCTTTACCGTTTCAACTATGTCAAGACCGATAAGCAGGTCCTCGTCGATGCGGCTGGTGTCGCCGACAAGTCCGACGATGGTCTGATAATCACCCTTTGACAGATGAACCTGAAGTCCCTGCGCCTCTATCCAATTTTTCAGATCCGCGATCTGCTTATCACTCGTTCCGCTTTTCAGTACTGCAATCATTTTGTAGATCTCCTTTTGAGCTAAAAAAATATAAGACCGAACCGTGCAGTGATTTTTTTCTGCAACAATTCGGTCTTTTATGATAGATTATACCATCACAGCCAAATAAATTTACACAACACAAATCACTTTTATTATATTACACAGCGTAATAATAATAAAAGTAAAGATATGCGTTTACAAAATTCATTGTAGGCATAATAAAATCCTCTTTTATTCTTGATAATAACATTTTATCACCGTTATGTGCGCTTGTCAATAGCTAAATACGATTTTTTGCCATGAAATCTTATATAAGGAATTCAAATTTGATTTATCGACGCGAGGGAATCAAGAAAACACTTTACAAATCTCCTCTTTTGTTGTAAAATGAATTTGAAGACAGCAAAAATGAGAGGAGAGGGCAAATGTACGGACTTTTAAGTACGCTTTTATCGGACAAAAAGGGCGACGTTATCTTTGAATGCTTTGGCGTTTTTCATATCATATATATGGTACTGATATTGGGCGCGATCGCCGCCGCGGTGATCGTTTTGCGCAAAAAGGACGAAAAAACACGGCAAAGAGCGGTATCGCTAACGGCTTCGGTCGCGTTTTTTATGTATATCGCGGACTTTTTTTCGATGCCGTTTGCATACGGAGAGATAGACCTCGAAAAGCTGCCGTTCCACGCCTGTACCGCTATGTGCGTGATGTGTTTTTTATGTCGCCGCAATTCATTGCTCGGTAAATTCAAGGCGCAATTCGTTCTGCTCGGACTTATATCCAACCTCGTCTATGTGATCTATCCCGCAGGCGTGGGCTGGTACGCAATACATCCGCTCTCATACCGCGTGGTGCAAACTCTACTGTTCCACGGCATTATGACGGCGCAGGGAATACTCGCGCTCGCGCTTGGCGACGTGAAATTGGAGTGGAAAACCGCCCATAAACACCTTGCCCTGACCGTGTGTATGACGGCGTGGGCATTGCTCGGCAACGTGCTCTATAACGGCGCGCAAGACCGCAATTTCAACTGGTTTTTCGTCACACAAGACCCGTTTTACATATTGCCGAAATCCGTCGCGCCATACGTAATGCCCTTTATCGTCATAGCCGCATTCTTTGCGGTGCAAATGCTCGCCCACGCGATATATTTTGGAATAATGAGATTGAAAAAGCAACAAAGCTGAATCAAACAATATCCACCGCGCCGTCATAACGGTGCGGTGGATATTGTTTTAATGGCGGTTATAGCTTTTGTTGAAGATTTTTTGCATCCTCTCCAAGTATTGACACAAGCTCATCTCGGGTTTGCTTTTCGTCAAAGGTAGTGCAACGCAGGTGGAGAATATCCTCCTCGTGTATTGCCTTGACGGCGCGTTTGTCGCGCTTGTCGAGCGGGAGCGTGTGCTTGTGAGAGAGCACGAACGTGCCGTTAGGCCAGAAAATATCTCGTATGTGCATGCCCTCGGCGAAAGTGTTTTTGCCAACCGTGACGTAGCCCTCAAGGAATTTCGGCTCCTTGCCCGCATTTATCTCTTTGGCGAGGTTTTCAAGCACGCGATCGTTGATGGATTCCGCGCCGAATATCTCGGTTATTACAAAGGCAACCCCCGCCGCTATGATGACGAATATGACGTTGTCGTAGCAGGAAAGTGCTTCTACCGCAAACACTATTGCGGTCAGTGGCATTTTCATCATGCCCGCAATGCAGGCAATAATGCCGAGAACGATTATTACAGTATAATAGGACTCGTTAAGCCCCGCAAAGCGTGTAAGCAGAGTGGCGACGATAGAGGAAAGCAACGCACCGATCGCCATAAGCGGCAGAAAAATTCCTCCTGTAACTCTGTTGGAGTTTGCAAAAAGAGTCAGGGATGCTCTCACCGCCAAAAGCAGAAATAGCATCAGTAGCGGAAGCTTGTTGCTGATAAGCTCAAGTATCAGCTCATGGCCAGTAGAAACAAAGGAGAATGAGATCAGTCCTGCCGCAAAGGTGAGCGCAAACACGGCGAAAATGCGCCAGCCGTGCGGTATGCGACTTAAAATCTTGTTGGAAAATTTGAAGACTATCTTGTAATATGTTAAAAAGCCGACAGCGAATAATCCCATTACAACTCCGATGAGAAGGGGTATCCATACGTCGCCAATGGACAGCGAGGGGAGCTGCATTGAGGGGAATAAGGTCTTGCTGATGCCAAGCAGAGGGGCTAAAATTTCAGTTGTCAGCGAGGCAAACATTACAGAGGTCGCGGCGATCATCAGGATCATGGGTGAGATGCGCTGGTGCGCTTCCTCAACGGCAAATAAAATGCCCGAAATCGGTGCTCCCGTTGCTACCGCAAAGCCCGAGCACGCGCCACCCGTCATCGAATAGCGGTCCCACGCGCGATGCTTTTTACCGAATGAAAATACGCTTCCGCGTCCGATAGCAACGCCCATCTGCACGGACGGTCCCTCGTTTCCCAGAGGAACGCCTATAAAGAAGGAGAGCAGGGACATCGAGAAAATTCCGACGAGATTGCGTACCCATTTGAACGGAATAATGCCGCGCAGGATACCTATGGACGTAGGAATTCCGCCGCCGCGCAGATTGGGTATGCGCTTGTATATGTAAGCAAACATAAACGCAGGTAAAACAAAGGCGAGCAGCACCAAGGGGATAAGATAAAGATGCTCGCCGATAAAGTGATAGCCCGCCTCTGATGTGGCGATGACATATTTGGCACACGCCTTATACAGATTGACCGCAAGGGAAGTCAAAACGCCCGTCAGCGCGCCGAATGACACGGCGGGCAATATTGAATTAAAAAATGAATTCCAGGATTTCGATTTCATGGCTTCTCCCGTAGTTGTATTTTTATATATCGGGTTGTATGGGTATATTTTAACATATATCAAGAAAAAAATCAAGTAGGGCAGTTTGCATCGCATCAGCGGAGTGTTTTGGCTTGTCAAAATGTCGGAATAGCAAGGTATAATTTGGACAAAATGGTTAAATTTTGCATAAAATGTTGATTTGAGTTGATTTTTGTGATAGAATAAAGTATATAATTTACATTTTGAAGGGCTTTTGTGTTAGTCAGTTCATTCTTCCTAACAGAAAGGAGCAATTATGCCAAGTGTTAATTTGCAGTATATAAATATAGCGCTGGACTCGTTTGCGCTGGTAGTGACGCTGATAATTTTTGCAGCATGCTTTTGCGAGATTTCAAGAAAAACTCTGCGTGCGCGTCATTTTTTGGTTCTGCTTTGCTCTGTCGTCGTCGCCTTGATTGCGGATATTGTCAGCTGGGTGGTTGAGGGAAACATTTCGATGTATTTCATAATAGTGATATCGAATACCGTTGCAATGTGTGCGGCACATATCGCGGTCATAAGCTTTATGGGATACTTGAAGGAAAACTTGTATCAGCATAGTATTGCGGCGGAATTTATCGTTAATCTGTTCCGCGTTTTGTGTGCGATTTCGCTTGTATTCTGCATCGGAAACGCGTTCGGACAATATTCTCTCGCTGTCGATGCTCACGGACATTGGAAGCATACTGACAGTGTTGCTATGGGAATATTGTATATGCTGTTCCCGATCTTGTCGTTCTTGGCGCTCATACTTATGGCGGCATTCGCTAAAAACTCTACAAGAGTCAACCGAATCGCCTTTGTCATATATACCCTGCTCCCTGTTGTGGGTATTATTATTGACTACACCGTGCACGGAATCTCACTGTCATACGTGTGCATTACCTTAAGCTTATTGGTCATCTATACGAGCATATATATCAACAAGCGCAAGCTCGTGGAAGCACAAAAGAATGCGCTGATGCTCTCGCAGATAAATCCTCATTTTGTATATAATACGCTTTCTACTATCGCGTCCATGTGTGACGTTTCGCCAAGTCAGGCAAAGAATCTTACCATTGATTTTTCGCGTTATCTGCGCCAGAATATCTATAATATGTCCGCAGAGGAGCTTATTGATTTCGAGCAGGAGTTAAATCACGTGGAGTGCTATCTCAAAATAGAGAAGGCGCGCTTCCGTGAGCGACTTAACGTTGTCTATGCTGTTCAGTGCAGGGATTTCCGCATACCGCCGCTGTCAATTCAGCCCTTGGTCGAGAATGCGGTAAAGCACGGCGTTACCAAAAAGGCAGAGGGTGGAACGATCAAAATATCCACCTACGAAACCGACACGAGCTACGTAATAGATATCAAGGACGACGGAGTCGGATTTGACGTATCCACGGCAGATATGCACGTTGGAATTGAAAACGTGAAAAGCAGAGTGGAGGCAATTTGCAAGGGTAGCGTGACTGTCAAAAGCACGCTGTGCGTGGGAACGCGCGTGACAATAGAAATTCCCAAGAAAAGAGGCAAGCGGCGATGAATATATTGGCAATAGACGACGAATATTTTGCGCTTGAGCTTATGAAGCGCGCGCTTGAGGAGGTTGCGGGCGGCTCAACGGTGTATTTGTGCCGCGACGTGCGCTCGGCTCTCGATACCGCCGCTAAAACCAAGATAGACGTGGCTTTCCTTGATATACATATGCCCGAAATGAACGGAGTTGAGCTTGCGCGAGAGCTTAAATGCATAAATCCCAAGATAAATATAGTGTTCGCAACGGGATTTTCGGAATATATGAAGGAGGGAATTGACCTTCGTATGAGCGGATATATTATGAAGCCCGTAACGGCTGAGGCGGTCAAGGTAGAGCTTGAAAATCTGCGCAATCCGATAGAGTGGAGACCCGAAAAGCGCGTAAAAATACTCACCTTTGGCAACTTTGACGTTTTTGTTGACGGCAATCCGCTTAAATTTGACCGAAAGCAAGCCAAGGAGATACTCGCGTATCTTGTAGACAAGCGAGGAACTTCGGCAACGTATTCCGAGCTTGCGGCTGTACTTTGGGAGGACGAGGAATACGACCGCACCAAGCAGAAGAATTTGCAGGTGTATATTGCAAGCTTGGTCAAAACGCTTCAATCGGTGGGAATATACGACCTCATACTCAAAAACCGACAGGGAATACTCGTCAATACGAAAATAGTGGATTGCGATTATTACAGATTTCTTGAAGGTGATACCAGAGCCATAAATTCCTTCACGGGACAGTATATGAGCGCATACTCGTGGGCGGAATTCACGGTTGGATACCTTGAAAATCAGCTCTTAAAGATAAAATAATATAAAAAGGAAGCAAACGGACGGCATCGCCGTCCGTTTTGCTTTCTATTATATAAATTGAAATTTATCGGGGTGATAAATAGACGTCACTCCAAAATTGCCTCCCTCCGAGAGTTGCACAGACTACCATAGTGCGGTGTCACCGCAGGTGACGGAAGGAGCCAACGTAACATAAAGCTCTTGTGAGTAATATTGTTACGCATGCTCCCTCACCCGACTCCGTCGGG
>JAZRFU010000105.1:0-5957 GCA_045643865.1 Eubacteriales bacterium | reverse complement strand
CCGACACGAGTGTGTTCAAGTAGGGACAACAAAACAGTATAAATAAATTAACCAAACATTATTCTATTTACGATGCTTTCAAGATATTCTTGTCTGCCGCTGTCGGGAGCAGAGCAAGCTCCCATTTCTGCCGCGTGGTCCGCAAGCTCGGTGAGGGTTGCCCTTCCTGATCTGATTTTCTGTCCAAGCTCGCTCTTGAAGCTCTCGTATTTCTTCTCAATAAAACTATCAAGCTCACCATCCTCGATGAGCTCTGCCGCCTTGATAAGTCCGAGAGCAAAGGTATCCATTCCGAGAATATAGGCGTGGAACATATCCTCGCATGTGTTGCTTGGTCTGCGGTTCTTTGCATCAAAGTTGAAGCCGCCGGTAAGTCCGCCTGCCTTTAGTACCTCATACATACACATGGTGCTTTCATATACGTCATAGGGGAATTCGTCGGTATCCCAGCCGAGCAGATAGTCGCCCTGATTTGCGTCGATTGAGCCGAGCATTCCGTTGATAGCAGAAATTCTCAATTCGTGACGGAAGGTATGTCCCGCAAGTGTTGCGTGGTTCGCCTCAATGTTCATCTTGAAGTCTTTGTCTAGTCCGTACTGACGAAGGAAGCCGATAGCTGTTGCCGCGTCGAAGTCATACTGATGCTTCATAGGCTCTTTGGGTTTGGGCTCAATATAGAAGTCACCTGTAAACCCGATGCTGCGACCGTACTCAACAGCCATTCTCATAAGATGTGCGATATTCTCTTGCTCGAACTTTACGTCGGTGTTGAGAAGTGTTTCGTATCCCTCACGACCGCCCCAAAATACATAACCTTTTCCACCGAGCTTAACGGTAAGTTCAAGTGCTTTCTTGATCTGTGCTGCCGCAAAGCAGTAAACTTCTACGGAGTTTGTGCTTCCCGCACCGTTCATAAACCGGGGGTTTGAGAACATATTTGCCGTTCCCCAAAGGCACTTGATATCAGTACCTTTCATTTTTTCGAGTATGTAATCTGTTATCTCGTCAAGACGGCGGTTTGTTTCGTTTATATCATCCGCCTCGGGAACTATATCAACGTCGTGGAAGCAAAAATACTTGATACCAAGCTTTTGCATAAACTCAAAGCCTGCATCAACCTTTGCCTTGGCGTGCGCCATGGTTCCTTTTTCGGCACCAAATCCCTTATCTGCCGTATCCCTGCCGAACATATCTGTGCCTGCGGCGCAGAGATTGTGCCACCAAGCCATAGCAAAGGGCAAATGCTCGCTCATTTTCTTGCCCATAATTACTTTGTCTGCGTCGTAGTATCTGAATGCAAAAGGATTTTTTGTGTTTTTTCCCTCATACTTTATCTGGGGGATATTCTTAAAAATATCACTCATTGTCTTTACTCCCTTATCTCTTCATATAGTTTTTTGACCGTGGGATATATTCTGCGGTATTTTTGGTATCTATCAGCGTAACGCTCCACAAGCATCTTCTCGGGGCTTACCGTTTCTTTTGTTTCAAAAAACTTGTGAGTAGCTTGCTCTACATTCTCAAACAGCCCTGCGCCAACCATGGCAAGAATTGCCGAGCCGTAACCGGGTCCTTGCTCTGTTACCGGGATATTCAGCTCAATATCAAGCACGTTTGCGAGAATTTCACGCCATTTTTTTGACTTGGCTCCGCCTCCGCAAAGACAACTTGATTTTACGTCAATACCGAATTGCTTGATTTGCTCGAGATTGTCCTTTATAGCAAAAGCAACGCCCTCAAGCACAGCTTGATACATCTTTGCCCTTGACGTATTTGGGCGAAGTCCTATGAACAGCCCCGTTGCGTTAGTATCGTTTATGGGACTTCTCTCTCCCATAAGGTAGGGAAGAAAGAACACCTCATTCTTTCCAAGATCGTCTATTGCCGCTTCTTCCGATTTATAGTCCTTAGTATTCAGTATCTCATTACAGAACCATTTATTACAGGACGCCGCCGAAAGAATACAGCCCATCAGGTGATAGCCGCCATCGGCATGGCAGAAGGAATGGATAGCCTGCTTTTTGTCTCCCGAAAAATGCTCACTTGATACGAATATCGTTCCCGACGTGCCAAGAGAAATATTGCATTTGCCATCTCCAACCGTTCCTGTTCCTACGGCTGCCGCCGCATTGTCTCCTGCTCCTGCCACCACAACGGCATATTCATTGATGCCGAACCGCTTGGCGAGCATAGGTGTAATTTTGCCGACAACTTCATAGCTTTCATAAAGTCGCGGCATCTTATTTTCATTGATTCCGCAGATATCCAGCATCTCTTTTGACCAGCACTTATGCCTTACGTCCAAGAGGAGCATTCCCGCGGCATCGGAATAATCGGTACAATGGACTCCGGCCAACAGATAATTGATGTAGTCCTTGGGGAGCATTACCTTTTCAATTCTTGCAAAATTTTCAGGCTCATTTTCGCGCATCCATAAAAGCTTTGGTGCGGTAAAGCCCGCAAATGCAATATTTCCCGTATACTCAAAGAGCTTTTCCTTGCCTATGACCTCGTTGAGATATGCAGTTTCTTTTTCTGTTCGTCCGTCGTTCCAAAGGATTGTGGGGCGAATGACTTTATCATCCCGGTCCAGCACCACGAGACCGTGCATCTGTCCTGCAACACCGATACCGTGTACCGCTTGACCGTCAAAGCCTTCAAGTAATTCGGGAATAGCCTCACAGACAGCTTTCCACCAGTCCTCAGCATTCTGCTCACTCCAACCCGAGTTAGGGTAAAATACAGGATATTCTTTAGTCACAGTGTTATTGATTTTTCCTTCATCATCTACAAGCATCAACTTGACTGATGACGTGCCAAGGTCAATACCTATATAATATTTCATACCGTCACCTTATTCAAAAATCACCCTTTTACGCTCTCCCGATTTCAGATGTACGCACTTGAAATCGCAAAGACTTTTATGAGGAACGTATTCATATTTGAGCACCGAATAATCGGTGTCGTAATCTCCGTTGTTCGACAGATCGACAGTACGCTCGTCTAGCCAATTTTCTTCGATATTTGAATACGTCAAGCCGTATCCAAAGGGGTAGGTGACCTCTCCCTTGAAGAATTTGTAGGTTCTGTTTTCCATACTGTAATCTTCAAACGGGGGCAGATCGTCGGTCGAACGGTAAAAGGTCACGGGCAGACGCGCACTGGGAGAGACCTTGCCAAAAATGATATCGGCAAGAGCGTTTCCACCTTCCGCTCCGGGATAGAAGCATTGGAGGATCGCATTACAGCGCTCCTTTTCGCGCTCCAACGCAAGACAGCTTCCGCTGACATTCACGAGGATGGTAGGTTTTCCAAGCTCGAGAATGGCATCGATCAGTATTCTTTGCGAGAGCGGTAATTCAATGTTGAACTTATCACCGCCATTGTTGCCGTTATACGCGTCGCCCTCTTCTCCTTCCATACCGGGATTGAGTCCCACACAGAGTATAACGACATCGGATTTTTTTGCGGCAATTATTGCTTCGTTCATAGGCTTCTCTGCCCACGACTGCTTTGAAACATCCATAAAATGATGGCATCCGCGCGCATAGATAACCTCGCATTCACTGCCTTCTTGAATTCCGCGAAGCAGGGTATTATATTTGGAGGGGGTTCCGTTATAGTTGCCGAGCAACACGCCTTTATCGTCAGCGTTCGGACCGATCACCGCCAAAGTCTTTTTATCCTTTATGGGCAGAATGCCGTCGTTTTTGAGTAAAACGATGCTTTTTTGCGCCATTTTTCTATTGAGAGCTATGTGCCGTTCGCACTCGACGACTTCGGGCGGAATCTTGTCGTATTCGCAATCTTTATCAAACATTCCGAGACGGAAGCGAGCCTCAAAAAGCTTTTCCACCGCGGCGGTGATAGTCTCTTCGTCAACGAGATTCCTCTCGTACGCCTCAATTAACCAATTATATGCGTTTCCGCAGTTGAGATGGCATCCGCTGTTGACCGCAAGTGCGGCACTTTCGGCGGCATCGGCTGTGAATTTATGATTCTCGTGAATATCTCTTATCGCGCCGCAGTCGGAAACTATGTAGCCGTCAAAGCCAAACTCACCGAATAATATATCTCCCAAAAGCTTTTTGCTTACGCAACAGGGCTCGCCCGCGTATCTGTTATAAGCTCCCATCACGGCTGACGGATGGGCGTTATCAATGCAATATTTGAATGCCCAAAGATAAGTTTCGTACAGATCCTTTTCGCTTACTGTAACGTCGAAGCTATGGCGAACCTTCTCGGGACCGCTATGCACCGCATAGTGCTTGATAGTCGCATCAAGCTTTCTGTATTTACCGTCTCCCTGCAGACCCTTGATAAAAGCGACTCCCATTCTTCCGGTCAGATAAGGATCCTCTCCGTAAGTCTCGTGACCGCGCCCCCAGCGTGGATCGCGGAAAATGTTAATGTTAGGAGACCAATAGGTCAGTCCTTGATAAATATCTGTATAACCAAACGTCTTGTATTCGTTGTATTTTGCTCTTGCCTCGTCGGAAATTGCGGTAGCTACCTCATACATTGTATCGGTATCAAAGCTTGCCGCCATACCGATTGCTTGAGGAAAAACGGTCGCCCTACCTGATCGGGCAACGCCGTGCAGGCACTCATTCCAATAGTTGTAAGCAGGAATACCAAGCCGCTCGATCGCCGGAGCGCCATAGCGCATCTGCGATATTTTTTCCTCTAGCGTCATTTTCGAGACCAACTTTTTCGCACGTTCATAAAATGTCATAATTCAAATCCCTTTCCTCTTAAAATTTACGTCAAAAAACAAAAATGCGATTTCAAGCCAATTTTAACATAATTACCTTGACAAATCTCGCAAAAAGGTATATAATCATGGACGAATTTTTACTTTTGGAGAAAAATATGCTTTATCAAGACCAGCATTTCGGAATATCCGAATATTTTTGCAAGGAAGCTAATAGAAATTTTTCTTTCCCAATGCACATACACCATTCTTTCGAATTTATAATGATTCTTGACGGAAGTATGACAGTAACCATTGGATATAGTAGTTATGAATTAACCAAAGGCGAAGGTGTCCTTATATTTCCGGAACAGCTTCATTCATTGGAAAGCACCGAAAGCGAGCATTTGCTCATTATTTTCTCCGCCGATATTATCAGCGCCTTTTATTCAAAGCATTCTTCGGAGCTCCCGGAATGCTCCAAAATTAAACTCCCACCTTATCTCGCCTCTCAAATCAAAGAGATCGACGAACATTCATCGATCATAAAGATGAAAGGTACACTTTATTCGCTGTGCGCACTGCTTGACGAAAATACCGTATATATAAAAAGAAAAAAATTAGAAAACGGTTTACTGCATACAATATTTAATTTTGTTGAAAATAATTTTGAAAAGGGCTGTACGCTTGATGATTTGAGCAATGCCATTGGATATAACCGTTCATATCTTTCTCGATATTTCAGCGAATCTACAAATATGTCTTTTGGAACTTATGTAAATCGATATAAAATCAGCCGTGTGTGCTATCTGTTAAAAAACAGCAATAAAACGATATTGGAGTGCGCATATGACTGCGGATATAGGTCTTTGAGGAGTTTTAACAGAAACTTCAAGCTTTACGTGGGGGTCTCTCCAAAGGATTACCGAATCGCAAAATAGAACACAAAAAGGCAATATCAAACCGATTGTTCGGAATGATATTGCCTTTTTTGTTACGCTGCCTTTGGAAGGGCATTTTCCGCGGCAATTAATGATGATTTGACACTCCGTGTCATGAATTGATGCTCTGCATCATGATTTCTCGTGCTACGCACTCCGTGAATTGAATTGCCTTCTCTTAATGCGCCGCAGTGCAATTCATGTCCGCAGGACAATTCATGAGCTTTAGCTCAATTCATGCCGATTTCGGCAATTCATTGCGAGCGACTTCGCTCGCATTCAGCATATTCTCAATGAAAATTCCGTACCCCGTGGTGGGATCG
>JAZRFU010000104.1:0-5671 GCA_045643865.1 Eubacteriales bacterium | reverse complement strand
AAGCGGAGGGGTCTGTGAGAAATTTAAGAACACCAAGCAGCTCGTCGGGCTCGCCAAAGCGTCCCATAGGAGTAGCGGCGAGAATCTTTCCTGTTCTTGCCGTAGGTGTTCCGTCAGCATTCCAAAGGAGTGCGGCATTTTGCTTTGTCGAGAAGAATCCGGGAGCTATTCCGTTTACGCGGATTCCTTCCTTTGCAAAGTGTACTGCAAGCCACTGTGTGAAGTTGGACACTGCCGCCTTAGCAGAGCTGTATGCAGGTATCTTTGTAAGAGGTGTGTAGGCGTTCATAGAGGAAATGTTGACAATGGAGCAGCCCTCCTCGCCAATCATATCAACGGCGAACACCTGTGTGGGCAGAAGCACGCCCTTTATATTGAGGTCGAATACGAAATCAAATCCCGCTTTATCGAGATTGAAGAACGTCAAAATATCGTCACGAGATTCGTCGCCCTGCTCAAAATACTCGTGAGCGGTCGTTGCCTTGGGGCTATTTCCGCCAGCACCGTTAATAAGCACAGTGCATTTACCAAGCTCTGCGAGAACACTTTTGTGGATATTCTCAAGACATTCCTTATCGAGAACGTTTGCCTTATATGCCTTGGCAAGACCTCCGCAAGCACATATTTCGTCTGCAACTGCCTTTGCGGCATTTTCATTAAGATCGAGAAGTGCTACGGCATATCCGTTCTTGGACATTTCCTTTGCAAATTCAGCGCAAAGGACACCGCCTGCACCCGTTACTACACATACTTTTCTCATCGTTTTTATTCCTTTTGTTTTATTTTCAGTTTTGCTTTTCAAGGGCTTCCCAGATACCCGACAGATATACCGCGCCAAGCGCTCTGTCATAGAGTCCGTATCCGTATCTGCCTTTTTCACCCCAGATCATTCTTCCGTGGTCGGGACGCATATAGCCAACAAATCCGTTGTCGTGGAGCGCCTTCATAATTCCGTAGATGTCAAGAGATCCGCAGTCGGTCGGATGTGCTACCTCATGGAACTGACGCTCGCCCGTATGCTGAATGTTTCTTATATGAGCAAAGTGTATTCTATCAGCAAACTTTGCCGCCATACCAACAAGATCGTTTGCGGGATTTGCACCGAGAGAGCCCGTACAGAAAGTAATACCGTTTTCGGGAAGATCCACTATGCTGAGGAATCTTTCAATATTTTTCTCTCCCGTAATAATTCTGGGAAGACCGAAAATTCCCCACGGTGGGTCATCGGGATGTATTGCCATATTGACTCCACACTCGTGAGCTACGGGAATTATTGCTTCAAGGAAAACTCTAAGATTTTCAAAAAGCTTTTCTTCATCAATGCTCTCGTATTTTTTAAGCAATCCGACAAGCTCGTCTTTTGAATAGCTTTCGTCCCAGCCCGGCAAGGAAAGTCCCTCGTTGGCAGGATTCATTGAAAGAACAGTCTGCTCATCGTAAGCCAAGCTATTAGAACCATCACAAGCGGGCTTTTCAAGCTCACTTCTCAGCCAGTCAAACACGGGCATAAAGTTGTAGCAAATACATTTTACTCCCGCTTTTCCAAGACGGCGGATATTTTCACAGTAATTTGCTATAAGGCGAGGTGCATCGGGTCCGCCGAGCTTGATCTCCTCGTGCACCGGCACACTCTCAACCACCTCAAATTCAAGACCGTTAGCAAGTGCCTTCGCTTTAAGCGCTGCGATACTTTCTTCGGGCCATACTTCACCAACGGGCACGTTATAGATGGCTGAAACGATACCTGTCATCGTGGGTATCTGCTTTATTTTCTCCAAGGTAACGGGATCACTGTCGCCGTACCATCTGAACGTCATCTTCACGTATTTTACCTCCTGTATATTATAATAAATATATTGACACCATTGAATATATGTGTTATAATCATTATAGCACATTTTTATGTCTTTTCAATGGACAATTAAGTATATTTGCAATATTTTTAGCACAATTCTATTCAATCAAGGAGATTTGTCATTATGATAGGTGAAATTACGTATTTTGCCCATAATAAATTCGCCACACAAAGCAGCATTGAACGTCATGAAATAAAATTCAACGAGCTTACGTTTCTTATAAACGGAGAAATGACTTATTATGTCAATGACGTTGAGTACAAAATTCACAGCGGAGACATAATATTCGTTCCTGCCGGTAGCTTGCGCGAGCGAGAGATAAGCGCCGTGTCAAACGATTACATAAGCATAAATTTCCATACCGTCGATGCTGTTGAACTTGAAATAGTTTCCCGTAACTGCATAAATAACGAGCTTAAATCATTATTAACGTATTTTGAATATGCTTATTCCTCGCCCTCCACAGATGCTCAACAAAAATTACGGCTCATATTGCAGACCATTCTCGTGCAGATAACCGACAATCTTATTGACAGCTATACTTCTCCCCTGTCCGCCGAGATCGCCTCATACCTGTCAAGTCATTACAAGGAAAAAATAACCTTGAATGATATAAGTCAGATAACCTTTTACTCTGCGGCATACTGTGAGAACGAATTCAAAAAGCACATGGGAAAATCGATCATCAACTATCTTATAGACATTCGTATAAATGCTGCCAAAAAGCTTCTTGCGGAAAGCTCGATGTCCTGCGCGCGAATTGCAGTAGCCGTGGGCTTCGAGGATCCAAACTACTTTTCAAGAATTTTCAAAAAAAGAACGGGGTATTCTCCCCTTAAATACAGAGATTTCGTAGAATAAAAAAGCAAAAGGGTGATTTTTTCAAATCACCCTTTTGCTTTTTATTCCATCAGCTTCCGCAACCGCACTTTCCGCTTCCCTTTTCATAATGAGGAGCGGTTGTTGCACAGCCAAATTCCGCCACAGGAAACGCCATTGAGCGAAATACACTGCAGGGATCATCATTTGAGGGCGAAATACATTCCTTATCGGGAATTACGTATTCAGTCGCCGAAATGATATACTGGCCGGGACGTACAATTCTTATAACCGAGAATATGCCGATAGATACAACGAGATATCTTCTGTCGTCATCGTCGTCATAACAAAGATGTCCGTTAAGATCGCTTACTACCGGCTCGGGTATATCGCACGCACAGCAGCAACAGCAGCACTCGTGCTTATGCTCAAGAATGTTAACTCCAAGAACTATGGGGTCAACAACCTCTACAACTGCGGTAGGAACGTTTCTTTCCTGCTTGCAGGGCTCCGGACAACCGCAGAAATCCGAGAAATCTCCGTTACTGCGGAATATACTTGCACTGCAATCCCCGCCGTAGAGGATAACTTTCTTTTCAAGCACGGCTATGCCGTCAAATTCCTGCGATCTTCCGTTTCCTATACAAGCTTCAAACACCAGCTTAACATAAAATCTGATGTTAACGGCGTAAAAGCCCCTGTTAAACTGAACGGGATCAAGGGATATGTTCGCCTGCTTGATATAGGCATGCTTCACTCTCACTGCGCTTGTATGCTCGACTATCTCTTTTCCAAAATCAGTCAGGAATACCCGCACGTTTTCATAACAGTCGCGATCTCTGCAAGAGTCAAGTATTCTGTTGGTTTCTATACAAACAGTTTCCTTGCCTCCGCCAAGTCCGCATGAAAATCTGTTATCTTGCATAATCAAATTCCCCCTATATAAATGTGATAGAAAGTCGAAATAACTTTCTCAATACCATTCTATGTCGAAAGATGGCATTTGCTACACAATATATAGAATAACAAAAAGCGGCAATCGCCGCTTTTTGTGTTATCAATAGAACGTCGCAACCTCTTTTTCCGGCTTATCCGTATATGCGCTTGAAATTGCATATATAACAGGACCGGGTCTTCCGTAAAGCTTGTTCTTTTCTATTTTTATTTTACCCTTAACGTTGATCCAATCGCGTGTTCTGTATGCAACGGGGGAGTTGAACTTACATACAAGTCCCTCGTATGCAATATCATCAACACAGCAGGTCATCACATGTCTTCCTATAACAAGAGCGTCCTTGCCAAGCTTAACATCGCGTGCAATAATACCTTTGAACTTAACGGTTTTACCCTCGTACTTAGAGGTTTCCTCGCTTAGATCGCGATACCATATAGCATAATCGTCCTCGTCTATCTCAATAATATCCGCATCTATGTCAAAAGGCAGAGGATCCTCAATATCGTCGTATTCAACGTGTCCGTCAGGATAATCATATGTTATAGTCGCGCGTCGGGAAATTCCGCGGACCACCTTATGAACCTCCTCCTTATCAATATTGTCGGGAGTTCGGTTCAGCACTATCATTTCACAAGACATAAGCTTATCAACCATCAAGCTTCTCATATTCTGATTGTATGCGAAGAACGTGTTGGCATCTGCGAACATCATATTTTGAAAAATAAACCAATCGGCAGGCAGATTGTTGTAAAGCGTGGACAACTGCCACATTCCGTTATATTCAATTATAACGCGGTCTATTTTATGTCCGTTGCGACACTTATCCAGCATTTGCGGTGTAACGTCGGATTCGCTGTCGATCACCGACAAATACACGTTCTGTCCGCTGAATGATGATATATCAAGCTCCTCAATTCCCTCCTCGCAGAGAATTATAAGCGTTTTTTCACCCGTATTGAAGCGTTCGTCACACATGGATTCCTGAATTATATGTGTTTTTCCACCCTCTAAAAATCCGGTGAAAAGATATACGGGAATAGTAGGATTAGGCATATTTCAAGCCACCTTTCAATTCAATTAAAATCTCGGTTATTTCAGCTCAACGCCAAATGCGTCGGAAAGCGCCTGTCTGTCAAGCTTGGAGCCGATAACACACAAACGTCCCGTAATACCAGCCGAGCCGAATCTTACGTCCGGCTCACCGGGGATATAATCAAAGTGTATCCAACGTCCGTCGTCTGACTCAACGATTCCCTTGGCTCTCAATACCATGCCGTATTTTTCGGTATTGCAAAGGTCTGAAAGTGCGTTGCTCAATGCATTCGCATTGAACTTATTTAAGGTTTCAGCTCCGTAGCTGACGAACACCTCATCTGCATGATGATGGTCATGATGATGGTCATGATGATGGTCGTGATGATGGTCGTGATGATGACCGCAAGAGCAGTTTCCGTGCTCGTCATATTCATGATGGTGATGATGCTCATGTTCATGATGGCAGCATTCGCCGTCATGGTGGTGATGCTCGTGGTCGTGATGGCAGCACTCGCCGTCGTGGTGATGATGCTCGTGATCGTGATGGCAGCATTCGCCGTCGTGGTGGTGATGCTCGTGATCGTGATGACAACACTCGCCGTCGTGGTGGTGATGCTCGTGGTCGTGATGGCAGCACTCACCGTCATGGTGGTGATGCTCGTGATGATGATGCGCGTGCTCCTCAAGCTCCTTGATATTCTCTGTCAAGGTGTTTTTCTGCTCCATCGCCTCTATCAGCTGCTCGCCCGAAAGCAAGCTCCACTCCGTAGTAACTATAACCGCTTCGGGATTATGATCTCTCAAAAGCGCTACACATTCATTGATTTTCTGTTCGGATATTTTTGCCGTGTGGCTCAAAACGATACAGCCCGCGTTTTCAATCTGATCGTTGAAAAACTCGCCAAAATTCTTCATGTGCATTTTGCACTTGTTGGCATCTACCACCGTAGTAAATCCATTAAGCACCGCGCCATGAGTATCGGCGTTTTTAACCGCGCCTATTACG
>JAZRFU010000103.1:0-17104 GCA_045643865.1 Eubacteriales bacterium | reverse complement strand
GCGCGAAAACACTTGACGCGGTTAATAGTGAGCCGTTCTCGCAATACGTGCTCAAGCCCTGAACTGATGATCAAAAGCAATAAATAGGCGAGAGAATGCTTGGCAACAAGCTCTCTCGCTTATTGTTTTATCTCGCGTTTTTTTAATTGCGATTTTTAGAAAAATAAAGATATATTTGTTGACTCATCAATAAATATGCTGAAAAACACTAGTAAATATATAAACAATAAATTGATAAATAAATTAAACATTGAAAATATTGTAAAAATCGCCTCATTCAAGAGAACGCTGATCTTTGCGGAGAATAGGACTGCTCCGGATTGGCATGATAATCGAGAGCATGTTGAGAACACATCGATGGGGGGGATAGATGACGCGTCGGGCGAGCGTCAGCACATCGGGGAGGCATCGGGAGCATCAAGCGGTAACTTCTGATATTATATGAGCCGTTGGCTTTTTGGGGTGAGCAAAACTCAAAAAAGGTAATAAAAGGAAATAAAGAACGTTTTTGGAAAAAATGCGTGTATTTGATGCGCGTTAAAAGAGTTGGAAATGCGAAAAAATCGAATTTTTCAGGAAAAATATGATTGTTAATGAAAAGTTTCAAAAAAGTTCACTTTTGGTTTTTACGCCCTGAATGAGTGCAAAAAACTGATGGAAAATGTCTTATCGGAGCTTAAAAATGACAGCTTTTTTGCGGGGGCACACAGTGTAACGCGTATAGTCGGTGAGTAAAAAATATTTACCTTGTGATTTTTGACTGGTAGTTTCAAGGATGTCAAGGGGCAAAGTTAACAAAAATGCTAAAAAATTCACCAATAATGCCCTAAAAAACGCAGTAAATAGGTAAATGTAATTTACTCAATTTTGGCATTTGAACGGCAATGCGGAAAGTGCATCAAAATTGCTGAATCCATCGTGGAGAATCCTTTGCTTTGAGGACATACAAAAGCGCGCCAAATCCTTGACGGAAAAAGGTTTTTTGTTAAGCTTTGTGAACTTGTCGGACACTTGACACGAACGATTTTTTATGGTATGATATTACAGTAATTTGGGGTACGGTGCGATTTTGAATTGCATTCCATACCCGAATTTTTGTTTGTTGCGGCGAATTTGGCTTGTCAAAGTGTACAAATATTGCCGTATCGGACAGATATTTGACGATATTGCTGCGCTTTTGTGCTTTTCCGCGAGGTCTGCGCTTATGTGTCGGATCTAGCGGCTTAATTTTCTCGCGCGTGCGTTATATACGCGTGAGAGACACGCATAATGCGCGATGGTAGACCGTCTAATTTCATCATAATCGGTGATTTGATGCCGCGGCGCCGCGCTTGAAGCGGTCTGGAGCTTTGGGTGGGCGCGCAAGCATATATTATACAGATCGCCAAACGCTTTATTTAACCCCGACGGGATACGCCCGTCACGAAACTAACAGGAGGAGAAAACATGAAGAAAACAAAATTCCAAAGACTGACAGCTTTGCTACTTTGTTTGATCTTCGCTTTCAGCTGTTTCACGGTCACCTCAATGGCCGCTGAAGATACGGCTACCGAGGGCGACGGATCGGTCAATAACGGATCGGCGACAGACTCGCTGTACGATCCCGACGAAGTGCTTGAGCTGCTCAACGCCACATCTTACAGTGAGTATATTTCAGACAATGCCGCTGTAAAGCGTGGAGAAAACACTATCGTCGTGGATGCCATTAATGATCTGTACGCGGAAAAGACCGATGCGGATTGCTCTGTGGAGATATACGACGGTGTGCAGGCATTGCTTACGCCTGCAACAGGCACGGTGTCCTGGAGGATAAACGTGCCCCAAATGGCGAGATACACTATATCGGTAGTGTACTACGCTTACGTTCCCGAGGGAGAGGAAACCAAGGCGGACTCCGTTGAACGTGTGTTCAAGATCAACGACAAGGTTCCGTTCTCCGAGGCAAGATACCTCACCATCAAGAAAAACTGGGTGAATGACTATCCGAATGCGCTTTACATAGGCAAAAAGGATCTTAACACAGTGCTTGGCGCAGGTGAGCAGGCAGGTCTTAAGGGACATATACGTGACGGCAAGCTTTATTTCGAGTATCCCGAAAACGGCGTGTGGACTGCGGCGATAAGCAGCTTCTGCGAGGAATACGGCATACGCTTTATGAAGCTTGACATAAACAACAACGAGATCCGTCCTTCATCTTTCCAGAAGGCAAAGTGGGATATATACACTATGACGGACTCTATGGGATACTTCACCGAGCCGTTTGAATTCGTGCTTGAGGAGGGCGAGAACGTTATCTCTCTTGAGGGCAAGAATGCACGCTTGGCTATATCTCATATAATTCTTACTCCCGCCGAGGAAGAAATGACCTATGAGGAGTATAAGACCAAATATGCGGGTAAGCCCAACGGAGAGGGAAGTATTAAGATAGAAGCGGAGTACACCGATTCCGCATCTGACAAGACCATATATCCTATTGAGGACAGCGCAGACGCTATGACCTCGCCTCACGATCCGTCCAGAGTTATGCTCAATACGATCGGCGGCGAAAAATGGCAGACCGCAGGACAGTCCGTGACGTTTAAGTTCACGGTTGACAAGTCGGGTATGTACGATCTATGGATGCGTTTCAAGCAGAACGTGCTTGACGGTATGTTCGTAAACCGCGCGCTGTACATATACAGTGAGGGACTCGCCGAGGGAGCTGACGGATATTACAACGGAATTCCGTTTGCCGAGGCCAAAACGCTGACATATAACTACGGTGATAAATGGCAGGTCACTAACGCTACCGACGGCGATACCGATGGCGGCTTCAAGTTCTATTTTGAGGCAGGCGTGGTATACACCGTTAAGCTTGAGGTAACGCTCGGAGCGATGAGTGAGATCATAAACGACGTTCAGGACGCGCTTGATCACATCAACTCCGATTACCTTTCTATTATTCAGCTTACGGGATCAACTCCCGATACCTACCGTGACTACGGATTCTCGCGCATTATGCCTGACGTGCTTATAGATATGGTAAGCCAGGCGTACGTGCTCAACAATGAGGATGCAGATCCTGCAAAGTGGGGCGTGGCGCAGAAGCTGACTGCGCTCGCAGGACAAAAGTCGTCCAACGTGGCAACGCTTCAGAAGGTTGCAGATCTTCTGCTTGAGATGGGACGTGACGAGGACGAGATAGCAAGATTGCTTGAACGTCTTAAGAGCTATATCGGTACGCTTGGTACGTTCTTGTCCTCTGCAAAGACACAGCCGCTCCAGCTCGACTACATTATGATACAGGGTGTCGGCGAGGAAAAGCCCGAGGCGGAAGCTAATTTCTGGGATACCTTCATACATGAGGTCCGCAGATTTTACTACTCGTTTACAAGAGACTACAACAACGTAGGTAAGCTTGTTGAAACGGACGAGGGCAGCTTGCAGGTGTGGCTTGCGACAGGTCGAGATCAGTCGCAGGTTAAGAGAAGCCTCATCAATAATGACTTTACTCCCAATACGGGAATCGCAGTTGACCTCAAGCTCGTTGCGGGTGGTACGCTGCTCCCTTCAATTCTCGCAAACAAGGGCCCTGACGTCTATCTCGGACTTGGTCAGGGTGACGTAATAAACTACGCTATACGTTCGGCAATTCTTCCTGTGGAAGGATTCTCCGATTTTAATGATGTGAAAAAGTCCTTCAATGAGTCCGCTATGACGGTTCTTTCCATGGCGGATGCTGACGGAGTTACTCACACCTACGGCTTGCCCGAGTCGCAGGGATTCTCTATGATGTTCGTTCGCGTTGACATTCTTGCAGACCTTGGAATTGATATTCCGCAGACGTGGGATGACATTATGGCGGCTATTCCTAAGCTGCAGGCAAAGAACATGCAGATGGGTCTTACAACTGACTCCACCATACATCTCTATCAGATGGGCGGAGAGCTGTTCGCAGATGACGGAATGAGAATCAACCTTGATTCTCAGGTAGGTCTTGCGGCGTTCAAAAAGACCTGTGAGTTGTTTACTAAGTATAGCTTCCCCTATTCCTACGATGCGGCTAACCGTTTCAGAACGGGTGAGATGCCCATTCTTATCGGTGACTATACGGGACTTTATAACCAGCTTAAGGTCTTTGCAACCGAAATTGAGGGTGCATGGATAATGGTTCCCGTTCCCGGTGTGCGTCAGGAAGACGGCAGCATCAATAATAAGGCAATATCCTCTGTTTCCGCATCGGTTATCGTAAAGGGTTGCGAGGCCAATGGACAGAAGGATAACGCATGGCAATATATCAAGTGGTTTACCGGTGATTACTGTCAGACCGAGTACGCCAACGAGATGGTTGCGCTTCTCGGTCCGTCCGCGAAGTACAACACGGCAAATATTAACGCTTTGGAAAGACTGCCCTGGACTACCGAGGAGCTTGCGAGAATCAAGGCACAGTTCAACAACCTTGCAACGGTTCCTAACTATCCCGGTGCTTATATAGTCGGAAGATATACGGAATTCGCATTCTTGGCGGCATATAACGACGGAGAAGATCCCGCACAGGCAATTCTCGGTTACATTTACAATATTAACAAAGAGATAACACGTAAGCGCACCGAGTTCGGACTCGAAACTCTTGAACAGGGTGAAACGCTTGCAAGTAAACGAATTGGTCAGGCAAAAGCAGCCGCTGAAGAGCTTAAATCAAGAAGCTCTTCGTATTCCGCTCTTTACGATAAGGTGGAATTTGCGTGCAGAAGCAAGGATACGGCGGTGCTGTATACCTTGGCTGAGGAGATCATGACACAGACAAGCGTGGATAATACGGTGATCATATCGCGTGCTCCCGACATTACCAAGCTTACCGAGCAACAGTTGATGTACTACGTCGCAGTTGCCCTCGAGCATGCGGCTGACGCGCTTCTCACATATTGAGTTGCCGTTCGCCTCGAATCTATAAAGGAGATCAACAATGTCTAAGAAAACAGCAGAAAAACAAGCTGTTGCCCGCAAAGAAATCACGATGCGGCAGTGGATATGGAAGGAAATGAAGAAAAACTGGATCGCATACCTTATGGTTGCGCCCTATATGATCATTTTCTGCGTATTTACCGTTCTGCCCGTCGTGCTTTCCGCGCTGATCAGCTTTACAAACTTTAATATGCTGGAAATGCCTGATATCGTCTGGCTCGATAACTATATCACTTTGTTTTTTGACGATGACATATTCCTGACAGCAATGACTAACACGTTTATCTTCGCGTGTATCGTCGGTCCTGTTTCTTACCTGCTTTCATTCCTTGTAGCATGGTTTATAAACGAGATCCCGCCGAAGATCCGTGCAATAGTTACTCTTATATTCTACGCCCCCTCGATATCCGGACAGGTATATCTCATTTGGGGTACGCTCTTCTCGTCTGACTCTTACGGTTGGGTAAACGCAACGCTACTGGAGCTCGGACTTATAGACAGTGAGATCGCGTTCTTCAAGGACGCCAGCTACGTTATGCCGCTGTGTATAGTGGTTGCACTTTGGACTTCACTGGGTACTGCATTCCTTTCGTTTATCGCGGGCTTGCAGGGAGTTGACCGCGCGCTTTATGAGGCGGGTGCGGTTGACGGAGTTAAGAACAGATGGCAGGAGCTTTATTACATAACGCTTCCGTCCATGCGTCCGCAGCTGATGTTCGGTGCGGTCATGGCAATTACCGGCTCATTTGGATTTGGAGCTATAGTTACAGCCCTCTGTGGATTCCCGTCGGTTGACTACGCGGCGCATACGATCATGCACCACCTTGAAGACTACGGCGGACAGAGATATGAGGTTGGTTATTCTTCGGCGATCGCCGTTGTGCTCTTTATTATAATGGTAGGAGCTAACGCCGCTGTTAAGAAGATTCTCTCGAAGGTAGGTGTGTAATATGGCAAAATTAAGAACAAGAAACCATAAAGTCGTATTCGCACGTTCCGCAGGAGGAGATGCGGGAATTACCGTGTTGCTCGTAATACTTGGCGCATTTATGTTCTTGCCTATGGTTTACGTTGTGATGCAGTCACTTAAACCGCTGGACGAGCTTTGGATGTATCCTCCCAAGTTTTACGTGCAGAATCCTACGTTTGAGAACTTTGCCTCGCTGTTCTCGCTTATGAATATATCATGGGTTCCTTTCTCAAGATATATTTTCAATACGGTGTTCACCTCTGTTATGGGTACGTTCGGACACCTTTTCATCGCTTCCTTGGCGGCTTACACTCTGGCGAAGATCAAATTCCCGGGTGGCAAGTTTATGTTCAAGACAGTACAGACCTCGCTTATGTTCCACTCCACCGTAACCGCGATCACTTCCTTTATTATAATGTCGCTTTTCGGTTGGTTGGATACTTACCTTGCGATCATAGTTCCCGCATGGGGCTCGACGCTCGGTCTTTACCTTATGAAGCAGTTTATGGATACCAACGTTCCTGACACGGTTCTTGAGTCGGCGCGACTTGACGGATCGGGAGAGCTCAGAACGTATTGGATCATAGCCATGCCAATGGTTAAGCCCGCATGGCTGACACTTATCGTTTATTCATTCCAGGGACTCTGGAATCAGGGCTCGTCAATGTACATACATTCCGAGCAGCTCAAATCGCTCAACTACGCTATCGGTCAGATAACGGCGGGAGGAATCAAGAGAGCGGGCGCGTCCGCGGCTTCACAGGTCGTTATGATGCTCGTTCCGATAATGGTATTCGTGTTCTCGCAGTCAAATATCGTTGAAACGATGGGATCGAGCGGTATGAAAGACTAATTATAGGAGGGAAGATAACAATGAAAAGTTTTGCAAAAGTTCTTTGCGCAATATTTGTCGTAGTTATGGTCGCCTCCTGCGCTGTGGTGGGATCGGGCGCGAGCTCGGCTTACCAGACATATACGTACGCTATCGGCGGATACGCTCTGCACTCTCCCGATGCATATACGGCTGACAACACCATCATAACCTCGGATTATATGGGACTTGATATTGATATCAATAACCCCAACGATCTTGAAACGGACGATCAGCAAAACGTATACATTGCGGATACGGGTAACAACAGAATTATCTGTCTTGACCGCTACTATAAGCTCAAATTCATCATCAAGGATTTCGTAAACGCACAGGGCGTTAACGATAACCTGACCGCCCCTGAGGGAGTGTTCATTACCAAGGACAGAATTTGGGTGTGCGATAGCGGCGCGTACCGAATCGTAGTGTTTGACAGAGATGGAAACTTTATAAAGATCATCGAATCTCCCGAATCCAATCTGTTCGGAGATAACTCGCTTTATAAGCCCGTCGCTATTGCGGTGGACCAGTACAACCGACTGTTCGTCGTATCCTCAACAACTCACCAAGGTATCATAGTTATGACCGAGGACGGTGAGTTCACGGGATTTATCGGCGCGCAGGCAGTAACTCTTTCCGCGTGGGATATTATCTGGAGAAGATTCCAGACCGACGAGCAGAGAGAGCAGCAGGAGCAGAACGTTTCCACCGAGTTTAACAATATTACGATCGACTCCGACGGCTTTATCTACGTTACCACATCTGCGATAGATCCCGGCTCTGTTCAGAGTGCTATCACGGGTAAGGCAAAGGACGGTAAATATATGCCCGTCAAGATGCTCAATACCAACGGTGACGAAATAATGAAGCGTAACGGCTTCTGGCCGCCTGCGGGTGAGGTTGACTTCTCAACGCTTTCCACAGATACGATCACGGGCGTCTCCACTATTACCGACGTTGCTATCGGTGAGGAGGGAACTTGGTCTATCATAGATGAAAAGCGACAGAGAATTTATACTTACGACTCTAACGGTAACCTTTTGTTCGCGTTCGGCGACATCGGTACTATGATAGGAAACCTTACGGGAGTTGAGGCAATCACTTATCAGGGCAGCAAAATGCTGGTTCTTGACAGAACCTCTAACTCGATAACGGTATTCAACAGAACCGAGTACGGTGAGATCCTTCTTGAAGCAATTGCGGCAGAGAACGATCAGGATTTCACGCTGGCTATCAATAAATGGACAGAGGTACTCAAACGAAACTCCAACTTTGACGCGGCATACGTAGGTATCGGTCAGGCGATGTTCCGTAACGGTGAATACGAGGAGTCGCTTGAATACTTTGAATCGGCTTACGATACGGACAACTGGTCAAAGTCATTCCAGGAAATAAGACGTCAGTGGATGTCAGACTATTTCCTTTTGCTTATTCTCATTATTGCGGCCATTATCGCTGCGGTTATGCTGATAAACAAATTTATTACAAAGGTCAACAAGAAGGCGGCAACGTCGGGCAAAAAGAAGACGTTTGGCGAGGAGCTGGCATACGGCTTCTACGTAATCGTTCACCCGTTTGACGGCTTCTGGGATCTTAAACACGAGAAACGCGGCTCGGTTCGTGCATCTATCGTGTTTATAGCAGTAACGATACTTGCATTCTACTATCAGGCAATCGGTCAGGGCTATCTGCTCAATCCTCAGGGCGAATATTCGTCTATTTTGATACAGGCGATAGGCGTGCTTGTTCCGCTGTTCCTTTTTGTAGTTGCAAACTGGTGTCTTACCACCTTGTTTGAGGGTGAGGGAAGCTTTAAGGACGTGTTTATCGCGTGCTCGTACAGCTTGGTGCCCGTACCCATGCTTATCGTTCCTGCAACTATACTTTCCAACGTTTGCACTAACTCTGAGATAGAAATTATCGGATTTATCTCCACGCTGGCGTTTATCTGGCTTGGAATACTGATTTTCTTCGGCACTCAGGTTACGCACGACTACACGATGGGTAAAAACATCGTTACAATACTCGGTACTATAGTAGGTATGGTATTTATCATGTTCTTGGCGTTGCTTTTCTCGACGCTCGTTGCGAAGATGGTAAGTCTTGTGACCAATATAATCACCGAGATCCGATACCACTCGTAAAAAACAGATAGGAGAGAGATAAAATGAGAAAATTTATTAAGTTAATATCGATGCTCTTAACTGTTTTTATGGTGATAAGCTCGATTACAACGGTTTTTGCTCTTGATGCGTTCGCGCAAGAAGAGGAAACAGAAACCGAGACGGGTACCGATCAGACCGAGAGCGGTGAGACCGAGAGCGGTGAAACCGAAGCTCCCGAGGAGGATCAGCCCAATGAGGCGGGAGACGTCGATTATATAAACGACGTGTTCGCCAATCCCGATGATAAGCTTGCCACTATGCGCGTCGCCGTAGAAAAGGACGGTTTCCGTCTTTACGTTGACGATTACAGCGGCGAGGTCGCGTTTGTAAATACATTGACCGGCGAAAAAATATTCACCAACCCCTATGACATAGCGTCCGCAACGGGTAATGAGGACACAAAGAAGGAAATTATGTCCCAGATCATAGTTACCTTTAAGGATACTACGGGTCAGGAAAGAATATTTAACAGCTATCAGGAAGCCGCACTCCGCGACCAGATCGTTACAGAGCCGATAAAGAACGGTATCCGCGTTGAATATACGATCGGACGCGAGTCCAGCAAGGTGCTCGTTCCTCGACTTATCTCTTACGAGAGATTTGAGAAGATGATACTTGCACCTCTGCTCGAAACGTTTGGCGAGGAGCTCTATAACCCCAGACCTGAAAACCCCGATCTTTTTGACGTTCAGAAGATTCTTTCCTACTATATTATTTATTCCAAGGATAAATTGGCCATAAGTAAGACGCAGAGAAAGAGAATGGATAGCTTGTACGGTGGCTTGTACGACACCATGGGTGACGCTCAGTATGCCAAGGTTATCAAATCGTTCCCGATAGTTGAAACGATGTCGGTATTTGTATTTGACCCGGGTGCAAGTGAGACCGAGCTTTCAAAGGCAGAGGAGATCATCAAGAAATACTGCCCCGAGTATACATACGAGGAGCTGGAATACGACCATATCTTAACTGAATATAAGTCGGACTCCGATAACCCTCCCGTATTCAGAATGGCTCTCGAATATACGATAGAGAAAGACGGTATGTCAGTTCGCCTTCCCGCAAACGGCATACGCTTCAATGAGGCGCTCTATACGCTTTCCGATATTACCGTTCTCCCCTATATGGGCGCAGGTAACAGCGGATATTCGGGCTACAACTTCTTCCCCGACGGTTCGGGAACGCTGTTCGACTTTGAGCAGCTCAATACCACGCAGACACGTTCCGTTATAGGAAAGGTTTACGGTACGGACTTCGCATATCACGAGATCACGGGTACGTATCAGAAGACCATTCGCTATCCCGTATTCGGTATAGTTGAGGATACTACTTTCTATACATACACTACGTATGATAACGACACCGATGAGATCAAATCGCAGATCAAGCTTTCGGGCGCTATCGTTGAGGCGATCAAGGCGGCATCTAAAAAGGAACCCGTGAATGCGTGCGAGGGACAGACTGAAACGCTGGCTCTTAAATACGCTGATATAATCAACGGATCTGAAACTATAGAAACCAAGACGGTTGAAAAGCGCGGATTCGTTGCAATAATCGAGGAGGGCGACGCACTCGCGTCCATCTCCACGTACCATTCGGGTGCTTTGAGTGACTACAACACTATAAAGATGCAGTTCACTCCCAGACCGAAGGACTCCTACAATCTTTCCGACTCCATATCCGTTGGCGCAAACACCGAATGGACGGTAGTAAGTGAAAGAAAGTACGTTGGTAACTATCGCATCAAGTACGTTATGCTCTCCGATACGGAAAATAGCAATGCTAAGAGCACAGCGGGCAAATACGATGCATCCTGGTTCGGTATGGCGGTGGCTTACCGCGATTATCTGACAGAGAAGGGAGTACTTACCAAGAAGACGTCCAATGACGTTAAAAATGATATTCCTCTTTACATTGAGACCTTTGGCGCTATCGAAACTACCGAGAAAATACTTTCTATTCCCGTAACCGTTATGTCGCCTCTTACTACGTTTGATAACGTAGAGGAGATTTACAAGTCACTCTCGGCTCAGGGAATGAAGAATATTAATTTCAAGCTTACAGGATATGCTAACGGCGGTATGAAGTACACCGTTCCCGGCAACCTTAAGTTTGAAAAGGCAGTCGGTGGAAATAACGGCTTCCAGGACCTCCTCAACAAGGCGGATGAGATAAACAAATCCGACAGCAACAGTAATTTCGGTGTGTTCCCCGACTTTGACTTCGCTTACAATATCTATTCCGAGATATTTGACGGATATAGCTCTTATACTCATGCCGCACAGACCATAGACGGACGTTATGCGTCCAAGAAGGTTTACAGCGCAACTCAACAGAAATACGAGAACTACTATGAAATGGTAATTTCTCCCGCATATTTCCATGAGTTCTATGAAAAGCTCACGGGCAATTATCTCGACAAGTTCCAGAATGTAACGGGAATATCCGTTTCTACTCTGGGTACGGCGCTCAACTCTGACTTTGATGAGGACGAACCGTACAACCGCGAGGACTCCAAGGGCTTTACCATTGATGCATTCAAATATTTCGATGAAAAATATAACGAGGTCATGACAGATGGCGGAAACGCTTACGTCTGGAAGTACGTTGACCATATGTTGAACGTATCGCTTGACTCCTCACGTTATAACTTCTCGGCAAAGGCAGTTCCGTTTATCGGCGTGGTGCTTCACGGTTCGATAAGCTTTACCGGCGAACCTCTTAATATGGAGGGAGATCTTCAGTACGCAATACTGAAGGCGATAGAGAACGGAGCATCGCCCTACTTTATCCTTTCGTATCAGAACACCGATGCGCTTAAAGAGGATAAGCAGCTCAGTAAATATTATTCGATCAGATACGATATCTGGGAAAATGATATTATTGACGTTTACGACACTCTCAACAAGGTGCTTGGTGACGTTCAGGATAAGTATATAACCAATCATGAATCCCTTACGGGATCGCGCGTTCCCGATGCGGATGAGCTTAACGCGGATATTCTTAACGAATATAACGCTAACCTGGAAGCAGAAAAGAACGCCGCGGACATTCTTGCTCAGGAGATAGCGCAGGCGGCGAGCATCGCACGTGAAAACGGACGAATTGCAGAGGCGTATGCGGCAGAGGCAGTTGTAAAGGCGCTTGACCTTTACCGCAGCCAGATGGATTACGTAAATAAGGCAACTATATTCTCCTCTGATTTCTATGCTAACGTAAAGCATGCTTACAAGGAATATATGGCTGTCAAGCAGTACGAAAATTCCGAAGATCCCGCCGAGCGTGAGCAATATGACAGAATCGTAAAGATGTACAATGCGGTAATCTCTTACAACAAGAGTCTTGACGATTGTATGGACGTTTACGACAATGCATTGGCAAACCTTAACATGTATGCGGCAGGACAGGGTAACGAAAGCTTCAGAAAAGAGCTTTACGCTATCTATCAGGCGTATGCAAACGGCGGTATGCTTTACGGTCAGATCGGCTCTACCGTAGCACTTATTGCTACTGAAAAGCTGGTTGATGAGGCAATTGCAGACTATGCGGCAGGAAAGATCACCAAGGAGGAGCTTGACGCTGTTATCGATGCGTATGCTGTTTCCAAGATCGACACTACCACATTTAATAACGTGGTTTCCTCGTATCTGTCCGGAAAGCTGGCAGAGGAAGCATGTGAGAATGCAAGAGCAGAGCTCGCATCCGCTAAAACTGCACTTAAAAACAAGACGATAACTCAAGCAGAGTTTGACGTTATCGCAGAAAATTACAGAAAGGCGATAGCAAGCTACCAGAACGGTACGCTCAACACCGAGGCGCTCAATCAAATGATCGCAGAATGGATGAGCGGAAGCGACGTTACCAAGGCGGAGCTTGATGCGGCTATTGCAGAATATAAGGCAGGCACAATGACTGCCGATGCTCTTGATGCGGTTATTTCCGAGTATGCACTTGCAAGTCTTGATGCTGAAACGGTTCGCAATGCGGTAGTTGCTTATGAGGTAGCCAAATCGGCATTGGAGATCGCGGATAACAACAAGAATCTCACAAAGATCGATGAGGGGGCATACAATGCTGCACTAACTGAATATGAGTCGGCGAAAAAGACATTTGCTGATTATATGGAGAGCTATATAAGCGGCAAGAAGGTCAACGGCATATCTGCGACCAACGTCAACTATAAGAGATATTGGGACGCATATAAGACCGCTCAAACTAAATATGAGAGCGCATTGGCGGCTTATAACGTAGTTGAAATGAGCGATGAGGACGCATTGGCTGCGTTCAATGCAGCCCAAGCGGCATTTGCGGAGGCAAGTGATACGTTCAATGAATTCATTGTTGGATTCGTAACTGAAAATATTGATGCCGATCAGCTCGCAGCAGCAGTTGCCGAGCACGAAAGCTATGCAGATGCTTACAATATATACGTTGCGGCAACCAATGCATTCAACACTCTTATCAGCTCCGGATTTGCAGTTGATTATGAGGAATGCTTCAATACATACCTCGAGCGCGAGCAGCTTTCACGTTATTCTACGTGGGGTAAGGTTGCAACCGCGGCAGATGCAGATCCCGAAGCATACGAATGTTATATGGCATATCTCGCTGCAGTTAATGCAGTGGCTAAGCTTGAAGCGGCAGTTGAACCCACTAAATACGGTTCGTTTGACAACTATGCGGTAGCTTTGGCACAGCTGGACGTGCTTACAGAGCTTGGATACGACAAGGAAACCGATGCGGAAAAGGTAAAGCAGTACGAAAAGGCGCAGAGTCTTGCAAAGCAGGCACGCCGCAGTGCGATAACCGCTCTTGCATTTACTGATGCTAAGCTGCTTCGTGATATTCAGGAGATCCTTGTAGTAGCACAAGAGCATCTTGCAAAGGCAAATGCGGCTATAGACGTGCTTGCAAATGCAGAGGGTGTGACCGTTAAGTATGCAGACGGTAAGCCCCATACGGTTGAAAACATAATCAACCGCCACGAGATCAACTCCTTCATCGTAGGTCAGGCGATCGACAGAGCTATGGCGGTATATAATTACGTTATGGCAGATAAGTACACGCCTATATCCGACGGTAAGGATACTCAATATACTCACAACGGTCGCGCGCTCAAGAGTGCGATGGATAGCGCGAACAACACGTATTACTTCTACGGTGAATACGAGAGCGGCTATTCATACTTCACCCGCAATGCTGACGGAACCTTCTCCGTATATCATAAGGGTACGCTTTCGGGCACAAAGACCTCTCAGGGTGAGGATATTTACGAGTACAAGGAAGGTAACGACAAGATCTATTATACGGCATCGGTTGACGGTGGATATACCTACTATACAAAGGGAACCAACGACGTCTATACCGTAAAAGCTCCCGTTACCTACAACGGTAAGCTCGTAGCAGAGCTTGATGACGGTACAAAGATATATTTGGACGGCAACGTTTACTATTCCGAGGATGGCGACGGTACTTATACACGTTATACTTACCAGAAGTCGATAAAGAGCTGTGTTGACGAGGCAGTTCCCGCAATGGAAGCGGCTAAGGCAAGCGCAAATAAGCTTGTAGAGAACAGCTCGGATAAGACTATCGCAACCGATCTTCAGGCGCGAATTGACCGTAACTACCTTATGAGCATTAAGGGAGAGGAAAAGGAAGAGGAGCAGAAGGAAGACGTATCTGTCAAGTATAATACCGAAAACATAGTTGCGGTAACGTACGGAAATGATGACGGTACTGCTTACAAGACAATCATTCTTAACTACAACAATTATTCTATAAGAGTGGAATATGACGGTATTGAATATACCATTCCCGCTCACGGCTATGTGGAAATATTAAGAGAGGAGGGGTAATATGACAGGCGAAGTTAATCTTAATCAGGTACAAAAGGTACACAAAAAGAGAAAAATAGCTTCTCTTGACAAGAGAAAGGCCCGTGTGGGTTGGCTCTTTGTATTGCCCTTCATCATAGGATTTGTTCTTATATACTTACCTATGGTATTTTCATCGCTTCGATTGGCATTTTCGGATATGACTATTATCCAGGGTGGAGGCATTACGTTCAAATTCACCGGACTTGAAAACTTCCAGTATGCGATCTTTACAGACGTTGGATTTGTTCAAGCACTCATAACCGGTATTGGAGAACTGATATTTGAGGTTCCCGCGATACTTCTGTTCTCACTCTTTATGGCGGTGCTTCTGAACCAGAAGATGATGGGCCGCGCGGCTTTCCGTGCGATATTCTTCCTGCCCGTTGTACTGGCAACAGGTGTTATGGAGTCTATTGAGGCAAGCAACATTCTCGGTTCTTACATGGGCGAGACGAGCGGTATTGATGACGGCTCCGGATCGAGTGCGGCAACCGAGACCGTATCGGGTATGGATATTGAAACGCTCTTTGGCAACATGAAGGTCGGACAGGAGCTTGTGGAATACGTTGTTGGCATAATCAACGATATATACGCTATAGTAAACCGTTCAGGTGTACAGATGCTTATATTCCTCGCAGGATTGCAGTCGATATCGCCTGCAATCTACGAGGCGTGTAAGATAGACGGTGCTACGGGTTGGGAGACCTTCTGGAAGATAACATTCCCGATGATAAGCCCGATGATACTCGTAAACGCGGTCTATACAATCATAGACTCCTTCACAACAGAATCGAATACGGTTATGTCTTACATAGCGTCGGCAAACGCCCCCCAGAACGCGACGGAGATCAGCACGGCAATGTCGTGGATGTACTTTATGATCGTTGTCTTGATTCTGGCGGCAGTTGCGGGCATTATGTCGATGTACGTATTCTATCAGCGTAAGGAATAAGGGAGGAGGAGAAATATGGAAAATTCAGCACCTAAGATCAAAAAAGAATCCAAGAACAAGATCAGGGTAGAGTTTGACAGAACTCCCCTCAAAGAACGACTCAAGGCTAAATTCTTGAATTTCTATTTCTTCCAGACATTAGCAATCAAGATATTCCGCTTTATATTCCTTCTTGGAATTGCATACGTCGTTCTGTTCCCGTTCTTCTCCAAGATCGCCGGCTCATTTATGGCTCGCGAGGACTTTATAGACGTAACTGTTCGTCTTATCCCCAAGAATTTCTCGGTTGATATATATAAGGCGATATGGACCGACCTTGACTACGTTGAAAGATTTGCAAACACGCTCGGCATTTCGTTTATGCTTGCGGTTCTTCAGACCTTTGTATGCTGCTTTATCGCGTACGGTCTTGCAAAGTACAAGTTCAAGGGTAACGGAGCTATATTCTTGCTGGTTGTCGTTACGATGATAATTCCCAACAGAACTCTTTCGTCTGCTATGTCTATGAACTTTACGTACTTTGATGTAGCGGGAATACTGTCGTTCTTGAGCGGCGGCGCGAGTGTGGGAATTGAGTCGATCGACTCGATCTTGGCATCGATCAACATTCTCGATCTGCCCGATCACAGTATCAACCTCAAGAACACGATATGGCCCTTTATAATCTTGTCGGTAACGGGACTTGCATTTAAGAACGGTCTGTACATATTTATGTTGCGTCAGTTCTTCCGTGGAATCCCCGACTCACTTGAGGAATCGGCATATATTGACGGCTCTGGTGACTTCAGAACGTTTATACAGATCATACTCCCTATGTCTGTACCTATGATGATAACCGTGTTCCTGTTTGCATTCTGCTGGCAGTGGACGGATAGCTTCTATACGGAGATGTTCTTTACGTCGCAAAAGGACGCGCCTAATATGCTGGCGCAGATGGTAGATATTCCGAAATCGCTTGATACGGAATATGCGGGACAAAACCTGTATGAAACGGCGATACGAAATACGTGCGGTATTATGATAATTGCGCCGCTGGTTATTTTGTACGTATTCTTGCAGAGATATCTCGTAGAGGGAATTGAGCGTTCGGGACTTACCGCAGAATAAAAGCTTATTTAAAATTAAAATTGAAAACCGCCGAGAAATCGGCGGTTTTCTTCATTATATTATATATTATATTTTTGTTTGTCAAGCATTTGAAGATTTCAAATTTTGATTTGTCGGGAAGTTAAGATGTACGTCATGGCACAATCTGCCTTCCCTTGTGAGGGAAGGGGGACCACGAATGTGTCGAGCTTGCGAAAGCAAGCTTGAGTGCGGAGC
>JAZRFU010000102.1:0-3788 GCA_045643865.1 Eubacteriales bacterium | reverse complement strand
CTCCTTTGCTTGAATTTAACAATTTCGATGTACTAATATTTTAATTATATCATATTTCAACACTTTTTTCAATATCTATTCCCTGAACGATTACACTCATTGAACGATAGCACATCCGCCATTCTTGTCTTGCCGGGGCAGAGAGTGGCGGATTTCGTATTTATAAAAGAAAAAAGCCCCTAAAAACCACCGAAACGAGCGGTTTTAAGGGCAAAAAGAGCCGTTTTTCGCATATAAAGCAAAATTCCATAGCCGAAATTATATCGACTATGGAATCTTTTTTGGTTGCGGGGATGGGATTTTTCATTGCCCACTCGAAAACATAGTCGCCTTGCCCCATCCGTCGCAATACTCCTTGTTTTCTCACTCGCTCGCCTCGCTTCTTCCGCCACCGGCGGCGCTTCGGTTCACTCCCCCATTCCCTCCTCCGTCGGTCGTGGAGGGCAAAGCACAGCTCGGAAAGCAAAAACAAAGGATAGCACGATGTGCTATCCTATGTTTTTGGTTGCGGGGATGGGATTTGAACCTCATGACCTCCGGGTTATGAGCCCGACGAGCTACCAAGCTGCTCTACCCCGCGATATTTAATTTGCGGCTGAATTTCTTTGCCCCATTCATAACCCTCCGGGTTATCGCTTCGCGCCGCCGCAGGCGCATAGTCGTCTTTTCGCTTCGCAAAGCTTGCTCAAATACTCCTTGCTTTGTGCGGATTCGCGTCGCAAAAACGATACTTAATCGTTTTTTGCTTGCTCACCCAACGAGCTACCAAGCTGCTCTACCCCGCGATATTAAAATGGTGCCGGAAACCGGTCTCGAACCGGTACGATACTCTCGTATCACGGGATTTTAAGTCCCGGGCGTCTGCCAATTCCGCCATTCCGGCAAATCCTGACGACCGTTTGAACGTCCCTTCTCGGCTCGCAAAAGCTATTATACCATAGTATTGCCCGCTTGTCAATACCTTTTTCAAAATATTTTATTTTTTTAAGCTTCGACCAATAGATCTTATACTGTCAAAAATCTACTGCCTACACCTGAAAACCTACCATTTAATTGAAATATATTGCAATTTTCTATGGCGCGTGATATAATGAATTTGCATTATACGATAGCTTGATTTATATTCATTTCAGTATACGATTGGTAGGTAAATTTTATGACTAAAAAGCTATGGAACAAAGACTTTATTCTACTGTTGCAGGGAAGTGCGGTAAGTACTATCGGTGACTTAATGTACAGTGTTGCTATCGGATACTGGGTTTACGAGCAGACCGGATCAAGCGGTCTTATGGGAGTTATGACCGCCATTTCAATGTTCGTCACGATGTTTTTCTCTCCGTTTATGGGAAGCATTGTAGATAAATGCAACAGAAAATGGATTTTGGTCGGCATGGATCTTTTTCAATGCGCGATTATGCTGACCGTCGGCATTTTGGCATACATGGACAAGCTGACCATTCCAGGTGTTTTGATCGCGGCGTTTTTGGCTGCGATGGGTACCGTTTTTTATTCGCCCGCGGCAAGCACACTGATGTTAGACATTATTCCGCGCGACGATATGGTGCGCGGTCAGTCGATATTTTCGGGCGCGACGTCGTTAATAAACATGGTTGGAACTGCATTCAGCGGTGTAATGGTTGCGTTTTTTGGCGTTCCGCTTATCGTAGTTATTAACGGTCTGAGCAATTTATATTCGGCGATTAGCGAACTCTTCATCAAGGTTCCGAGAACGGTAAATCAGGGCGAGCCAATATCGGTAAAGAGAGTTTTGGGAGATTACAGATCGGCGGTGTCAATGATCTTTTCCGATGATCATCTTAAACTGTTCGTTCCGTGTATATTGATACTGAATCTGCTTTCCGCGGGCCCGTTTTCCCTTATTCTTCCGTTCACGATGGAAAAGGGCTTTTCCGTGGACACGTACGGATATATTATGTCGGTGTGGACGGTTGCATCGCTTATATGTGTACTGATTTTAGGCGTCGTCAAGCTACCACAAAAGGCGCGTTTTTGGACTTTGGCAATAGGTTTTTCGCTGTCCGAGGTATTTTTGGTGTTTGCGTATTTGTCAACTGATTTCCTGACAATGTGCATTTTCGTCTTTATAGGCGCGTTTTTAAATACTGCGGGAAATACGATCTTCAATGCCTCACTGATGCTGGCTCTGCCCGAAGAAAACAGGGGAACGATACTCGGATTCATACAGTCCGCAAGCGTTGGCGGCTCGGCGATCTCGACGGTCATATACGGATTTTTAGGTGACGTGTTCCCGTTGTATATCATATTTGCAACAGGAAGCATAATGTCGCTTTTCCCGATGCTCTATCTTTGCTTTAACAAAAAAACCAAGTCGTTTATTCTAAATCATTGATTTTTCAGAAGCCCGATTTACATAAATTACAGTTGCTTGTAAATGGAGGAGCGCTTATGCATAACTATTCATTTTGCCGATACGTTGAATTTGACGGTGAAAAATTTTTTACGGTCGTTTTATTGCCGACGTCGGATGAGAAATTTCCGAGCGTTGTTTTCCGCACGCCGTATCTTGCGGACGTTTGTCAAAAGGCGGACGACGACGTCGTATCCGAGTGCCTGAACGCGTTTGGCGCGTGGGTGGAGCGCGGATATGCGGTGATTTATCAGCACTGTCGCGGACAGGGAAAGAGCACGGGCGAATTCGTGCCTTACGTTCACGAGCGCGAGGACGGTCTTGCTCTGCGCCAATGGATAAGGGAGCAGGATTTCTATAACGGTGAGATATATTTGGTAGGCGCCAGCTATTCGGCGTCGCTCCATTATGCGACTGCGCCATTTGAGGACGACATAAAGGGCGCTGTCTTCGACGTTCAGGACAGTGAGCGATATCGCCTTTGGTATCGCAACGGTCAGATGCGAAAGGGACACGCGAACTGGCATTTTATACTGTATAAGAGCAAATGCGACCTGCCCAAATGCTTTGATATGAAGTCCTTTTCGCAGCTGCCGCTCAAAGACCTTTCGGAGCGTGTTATGGGTGACAGAGCCGAGGATTTTGAACAGATGCTGACCGCGGAATCTCCGACGGACGCGTTCTGGGACACTCGGTTCGGCGGTGCGGATGCGCGTGATGCCGTGACTCACGCCGACATTCCCATTCTTCTGACCACGGGTTACAACGATTTTTACGTCGGCGGTGTTTTCAGTATGTGGAACCAGATGGACGAATCGACCAAGCTAAAGAGCGCCTTGCTGGTATCTCCCTACGATCACGGCGACGGATACGACGTGAATCTCGGAGTGCATTTCCCGTGTGGCAAGCGCTACGAGCAATTTGGCAGACATTACGCGATAGATTGGATAGATCACGTGCGACTTGGCACAAGAATACCCTATGGTAAGGGAGTTATTACATATTATCGTGCCTTTGAAAACAAGTGGGGAAGTGATTTTTATGCGACGGCGACAAAGGAGCTTTCCTTGCCGCTTGGCAAAGGGGAGAAATCGTTGAGATATGACCCCAAGGATCCGCCTGCGTTTTGCCCCGAGGGAATGACGTTCGATAACGCCGACTTGCGCGATGACGTTATCAGCGTATGCACCCCGCCGATGGAAAAAGACGTTTTTGTAAAGGGAAGAATGAGAGCCGAGCTTTCGGTGTCGTCAAGCTGTCCCGATACGTCGTTTTACATCAGAATAAGCATCAAGAAAGACGAATATACTTACGCCCTGCGTCACGATATAACCTCACTTTGCTATCAGCTTGGGGATTACGCTGAGGGACAGAGGGTAACTCTGGAATTCGGCTTTGA
>JAZRFU010000101.1:0-5407 GCA_045643865.1 Eubacteriales bacterium | reverse complement strand
ACGACATGGCTACGATCCGACTTACTATGGATTTGCATGCAATGCAAATGCCATAAGCGATGAATATATAAGACGTCTTACCACCAAATCGTATCTTCTTGACGGAGCGCTTGAGCTGTGTCAGCAGCTGCATGGAAAATTCCAAATGTATATAGTTACTAACGGACAAAAGGACGTCCAAAAGGGACGTTTGTTTCCGTCGCCCATATTCAAATATTTTGACAACTGCTTTATTTCCGAGGATATAGGATACGAAAAGCCAAGTATTAAATTCTTTGATAGAGTTATTGAACAAATTCCCCAATATGATCCTAAAAAAGCTATCATAATCGGAGACTCCTTAACGTCGGATATGCAGGGCGGACTGAATATCGGCATAGACACGTGCTGGTTCAATCCCCACAAAAAAGAAAAGCCCGAAAATATGACACTGACATACGTTTTCAGCGAGCTTTCCGAAATAGGAGATATGCTCCTCAAATAACTTTTCGCAGAACGGAGTTTTTAATGGAACGTACAGATATTTTCAAAAATGTCGAGGCAAGGGAAAATGAGCTTTTATCAAGACATTCAACATTCAGAATAGGCGGCCCTGCCAAATACGCACTGTTTCCAAAGATCAGAGATGAGCTTATTTCTGCTATAAACGAATGTCGCGATAAAGGGATAAAATACAAGGTTATTGGTAATGCCAGCAATATTTTATTCGATGATCGCGGATTTGACGGTGCAATTATATTTACACTCGGCGTAAATGAAATCGAATATACATACAGGGACGACGTTTGTGTTGTTAAAGCATGTGGCGGTAAATCACTTACCGAGCTTGCCTCTCAAACCGGAAAAAATCACTGTCTTTCGGGCTTGGAATTTGCTTACGGTATTCCGGGAACCATCGGCGGCGCAGTGTTCATGAACGCAGGCGCGTATGGCGGACAAATGTCCGATATAGTCGTGCAAACCGAATATTTTAACACGATTACGGGCGAGGTCGCCACACTCGACTCCCAAGAGCATAATTTTGCTTACAGACACAGTATTTTTCAAGATCACCCCGAATATATCATTCTATCCTCAACTCTTGAGTTAAAAAAGGGCGATCCCGCACAAATATTTGAAACAATGTCGAAAAACATGCAATCTCGCAAAGAAAAGCAGCCGCTCGATATGCCTAACGCGGGAAGCACGTTCAAGCGTCCCGCCACTGACGTATTCGTGGGAAAGCTTATCGAAGATGCAAATCTTAAGGGATACACCATTGGCGGAGCACAGATATCTACCAAGCACGCGGGATTTACCGTTAATTGCGGTAACGCAACCGCCAAAGACGTGCGTATGCTTATAGACCATGTAAAGAATGTAATCTTGTCAAAATATAACGTCGCATTGGAAAGTGAAATAATCTACGTTCCATACGACTAAAATCAAGGAAAGGAGAGCCGAATATGTCATTTGCTTCACAGGTGAAGGAAGAGCTGAACTCTATAAACATAAAGAGCAATTGCTGTAAAAAAGCATACCTGTTCGGCGCAGTCATGAATGCGGAAAAAATTGAAGATATGACTATCCGCATGAAGCTCTCTGATTCCTCAACTGTCGATAAGGTCGTATTCTTGCTCAAAGCTATATATAAGATAGTCCCAACACTGACAAATATCCGCAAGGGCTGCTTTTGCTGTACCGAGGTGTTATTTGAATCCAAGCGTCTCGCGCAATTTCTTGATATTGCGGATTCGTTCGATGCTTCAGATGAGCGCAACATAAATATCAGCGACTTTTTCACTTGCCAGAATTGCGCGGTAGCGTTTTTACGCGGAGTGTTCTGCGCCTCAGGAAGCGTCAGTGATCCTCAAAAATCTTATACTCTTGAAATGCGCCCTAAAAATGATGCGCGGGCGACATTTATATCTAACATAGCAGAGCTTTGCGGTCTTAATCCGCCTTGCAAAACTGCGCGCAAGGGCGCAATAGGTCTTTTTTATAGAAATGAGTCCTCGATTGAAGATTTTCTTACTGCATGCGGAGTCAACAAGGCACTGTTTGAATTTTTTGACGTGTACGTACAAAAGGACCTTCGAAACAGTGAAAACAGAGCCACAAATTGCGTGGCTAAAAATATATCAAAGTCCGTTGAGGCATCGTCACTGCATATTCAAGCTATTGAGGCATTGATTGCAAACGGAATATTTGACGAGCTTTCTTCAGATGTCAAAAAAACCGCACTTTTGAGAATAGACAATCCCGAAATAAGCTTATCGGAGCTTGCGCAGATGCACACTCCTGCAATATCAAAATCGGGACTCAATCATAGACTTGCACGGCTTATTGAAATAGCCAAAAAACATAAACTGATATAAAAGGAGGGTAGGTGCCGTATGGGAAAATTCGTTCATCTTCATTTGCACAGTGAATATAGCTTGCTTGACGGCGCTTGCCGTATATCCGAGATACCGGAGAGAATCAAAGAGTGTGATCAGGACGCCGTCGCTATAACCGATCACGGTAATATGTACGGTGTTATCGAGTTCTACAAGACCTGCAAAAAAGAGGGAATAAAGCCCATTATAGGTTGTGAGGTCTATGTAGCTACGTCATCAAGATTTGACAAGCGCAATCATACTGATTCCTATTACCATCTCGTGCTTTTGTGCAAAAATATGACGGGATATAAAAACCTTATCAAGCTTGTTTCCTGCGGCTATACCGAGGGTTTTTATTCCAAGCCGAGAATAGACGAGGAGCTGCTTTTCGCACACTCCGAGGGACTTATTGCGCTTTCCGCGTGTCTTTCCGGAAAAATACCGCGTCTGCTTGCATCGGGTGATTACGAGGCGGCGAGAGCGACTGCGCTCAAATATGCCAAGGTATTCGGAGCTGACAATTATTATATCGAGCTTCAGGATCACGGCACAGAGGAGACCCGTCAGCTGATGCCGTTGCTTGCAGGACTTGCAGAGGAATGTAATATTCCCGTGGTAGCCACTAACGACTGTCACTATCTGCGTCGAAGAGATTCGGAAACCCAGCAGATACTTATGTGTATTCAAACCAACACCACGCTTGACAGCGACAATAAACCGAGCTTTGACGCAGACGATTACTATATCAAAACCACCGCAGAAATGGAAAAGATATACGGTCAGTACAAGGGCGCTATTGAAAACACCGTCAAAATAGCGGATATGTGTGAGCTGGAGCTGGATTTCGGCAACGTATTTCTTCCTAAATTTCCGTGTCCTGATCAAAAGAACGCGGTAGAATATCTCGAGGAGCTGACTTACAAAGGTCTGGAACGACGCTTAAATCAGGGGCATATCGTTTACGGACAAGACCGTAGCAATAACGAGGAAGCATACCTTGAAAGAATAAAATATGAGCTTTCAGTTATCAGCTCAATGGGATATGCGGACTATTTTTTGATAGTTCAGGATTACGTCGGATTTGCTAAAAAATCGGGGATTCCCGTAGGCCCAGGCAGAGGATCGGGAGCGGGAAGCTTGGTCGCTTATCTTTTGGGAATAACCGAGATCGATTCTATTAAATTCGATCTCCTTTTCGAGCGTTTTCTCAATCCCGAACGCGTAAGTATGCCCGATATCGATATAGATTTCTGCTATAACAGACGTGATGAGGTTATTAACTACGTCATAGAAAAATACGGGCGCGAGCACGTGTCGCAGATCGTAACGTTTGGAACTCTCGCGGCAAAGGCAGCGATACGCGATTGCGGTCGCGCGATGGGAATGTCGTATTCCGACGTTGACGTTGTGGCAAAGGCGATACCAAATGAGCTTGGCATAACGCTCAAAAACGCGCTCCGTTTCCCAGAGCTTAAAAAGCTTTACGAGGACTCCGAGAATGTGCGACGTCTCGTAGATACCGCTATATCCTTGGAGGGAATGCCACGTAACATATCGGTTCACGCGGCAGGCGTGGTCATAACGGACAAGCCCATAAGCGAATACGTACCTATATCCGTAAGCAACTCGACACTTGTCACACAGTTCGATATGGACACCATCGCAAATCTCGGTCTGCTGAAATTCGACTTTTTGGCTCTCCGATACCTTACCATAATACACGATGCTGAGGTACAAATAAAGGAATACGATCCCAATTTTGATATAGAGCAAATCCCATTTGATGATAAAGCTACATTTGAGCTTATATCAAGAGGAGACACGTCGGGTGTGTTCCAGCTTGAATCGGACGGAATACGTCAAGTTCTGCAAGGACTACGTCCCGAAAATATAGACGACATACTGTCCGTGCTGGCGCTTTACCGCCCAGGTCCTATGGACTCGATACCGCGGTTTATCGAGTGTAGGCACGACAAGTCCAAGATCGTGTATGATCTGCCCGAGCTTGAGCCGATACTGCGCTCCACTTACGGTTGTACCGTATATCAGGAGCAGGTTATGAGCATATTCAGAACCATCGCAGGATACACCTACGGACACGCGGACATTGTCCGACGCGCTATGTCCAAGAAAAAAGCGTCCGTTCTTGAGGCGGAGAGAGAATCGTTCATATCGGGTGCTAAATCTAACGGCATAGATCCCGTAAAGGCGGAAAAGCTGTTTGACGATATGGCAAGCTTTGCAAATTATGCATTCAACAAGGCGCATGCCGCCGCTTATGCGGTCATATCGTATCGCTCGGCATATCTCAAGGCACACTATACGGGCGAGTATATGTCGGCGCTTCTTACCAGCGTGCTTGGAAACCAGACAAAGGTTGCCGAATATATAACCGAATGCTCAAAATTCAATATATCTGTCCTTCCGCCCGACATAAATAGCAGTCGTGTGTATTTTGGTGCAGATAAGACGGACGGCAACATAAGATTCGGTTTGTTGGCGCTCAAAAACGTTGGAAAGCAGTTTATACAGTCCATTATTAACGAGCGTACCGTTGGCGGCAGATTCACCTCGTTTGACAACTTTGTAGAGCGAATGAGTGGCGTTTGTGATCTTAACAAGCGTCAGGTCGAGGCACTGATCAAGTGCGGCGCGTTTGACGGCTTGAAGCTTTACCGCTCGCAGCTTTTGTCGGCGTATGAAACGATAATAGACAACGTAATGCAGAAAAACCGTAATAATCCCGCAGGACAGCTTGATATGTTCTTTTCGGGAGATATTGCGGCACCGTCGTTTAATTATCCCGAGCTGCCCGATCTTTCGATAAAGGAAAAGCTGATGCTTGAAAAGGAATCGTCGGGAATGTATTTCTCGGGACATATGCTTGATAGCTATCAGAAAAATATAGACGAGCTTGACACAGTCAATATATCCGATATAATGGATCGTGGTGAGGACGGAGAGCTTATTTATCACGATAGGGATAAGGTGAGCATCGTCGGTATCATTACGTCTGTATCGGTAAAGACCACGAGAAATAACGAGCA
>JAZRFU010000100.1:0-5276 GCA_045643865.1 Eubacteriales bacterium | reverse complement strand
AGGTCTTCTCTGCCCGCTTTTATGAGTGCTTCGCGCACAAGGTCTGCGTTCTGCGGTCTGTTATACTGTAAAAGCGCTCTTTGCAGCTGCTTTTCGTGATAGTCCGTGGCAACGTAGACGGGCTTCATATCAAGCGGATTTATGCCCGTATAATACATTACCGTCGATGCCGTGCCGGGCGTTGGATAGTAATCCTGAACCTGCTCGGGCGCGTAGTGATCGCGTTTGAGGCACAAGGCAAGCTCTATGGCGTCGTTCAAGGTCGAGCCGGGGTGGCTTGACATAAGATACGGCACAAGATATTGCTCCTTGCCGATCTCGTCGGTTATCTCAAAGAACTTTTTGCGGAAGCCCTGATATACCGCGAAATCGGGCTTACCCATACAGCGAAGCACTCCCGACGAGCAATGCTCGGGCGCGACCTTGAGCTGTCCCGACACGTTGTCTGATACAAGCTTACGGAAAAATGCATCGTTTTTGTCCTGCATCAAATAGTCAAATCGTATTCCCGAACGGATAAACACCTTTTTGACACGCGGTATCTTCTCTATCTCGCCGATAAGGTGTGTATATTCCGTGTGATCGACCTTAAGATTTTTGCAGGGCGTGGGAGCAAGGCATTTTCTGTTGGGACAAACTCCGTCCTTCAACTGTTTATCACAGGATGGATAACGGAAATTAGCCGTAGGTCCGCCGACGTCGTGTATGTATCCCTTAAAGTCGGGCATGCTTGCAATTATCTTCGCCTCATCAAGAACGCTCTGCTCGCTTCTTGAACGCACCGTTCTTCCCTGATGGAACGCAAGCGCGCAGAAATTACACGCGCCAAAGCATCCGCGGTTATGTGTAATGGAGAATTTGACCTCCTCGATGGCGGGAACTCCGCCCTCGGCCTCGTACATCGGGTGATATGCACGCGCGTACGGCAAAGCATACACCCTGTCAAGCTCCTCGCGTTCAAGAGGCGGCATTGGCGGATTCTGCACCAGCATCTTGCCGTCGTATATCTCGCATATCGCGCGGCCGTTTATCGAGTCCTGATTTTTATACTGAACGCCGAACGCCTCGGCGTATTTTCTTTTGTCTGTTTTAAGCTCGTCGTAGTTAAAGGTCGCCGCCACGGGATAATTGACCGCATCATCGGGACGGCACATATAGACCGTGCCGCGCACGTCGCGTATCTTCTTTATCGGCACTCCGCGATCAAGCAGCTCTGCGATACGGACGAGTATTTTTTCGCCCATTCCGTACGTCAGTATGTCGGCGCGGCTATCCACCAGCACCGAGCGTCTTACCTTATCGTCCCATTAGTCGTAATGGGCAAAGCGACGGAGCGACGCTCGAAGTCCGCGAAGAATTATCGGTACGTCGCCGTACGCCTCGCGTATTCTGTTGGAATAGACGATCGTCGCGCGGTCGGGGCGCTTGCCCATCTTGCCGCCCGCCGAATAATAGTCGTAGGTGCGCTTTTTCTTTGCCGCGGTGTAATGCGCGACCATCGAGTCTATGTTGCCTGCGCTGACCAAAAAGCCCAAGCGAGGTCTGCCAAAGCGCTTGAAATCCTCGCACGAGCGGAAATCGGGCTGGCTGAGAAAGGCAACTCTGAAGCCGCGATCCTCAAGCACGCGACAAATTATCGACGCGCCGAACGAGGGGTGGTCTACGTACGCGTCACCGCACACGTAAACGAAATCGGGGGCATCCCATCCGCGACTTTCCATGTCTTCGCGTGTTACGGGAAAAAATTTACTGTTATCTGACATTTTTATATCCTTTTGGCGTTTTTACGCGCATGTTTTATGCGCGCCTTAACGCTTCTTTTTTTGCTTTTTTATACCGAATATGCTTCTGAGAATGGGCGATAGAAGTCCCGGCGATCGAATAAGCACTATTTTCATAACAGCATCTCCTTTCCGTCGTAAATTGCGGGATACACTGTTATTATATGCTTTTTTCGTCCGTCAGGTGCTCCGCTTTGCAGTTGCCGCGTCGCGTGATTCCACGACGTACACCGCGCCCTTTTTGACCGTTATCAGCGCGCAATTTTTGACTATCTCATTGGAGATTGCAAACTGCTCTCGGCGCAGTATTTCCTTGTTTTTAAGCGGATATTTCGCGCCCTCAATGCTGACGCCCTTGACCTTTTCGTCAAGCGCGACGATGGAAAAATATTTATATCGGCTGCGAAGAATTATCGCTCCGCTATTGCGCAGAAATCTCACCCTGTTGTGTCCGTTGACCACAATGGCGGGTATTCTCTTATCCCACAGATCTTCAAGGATTGCAAGCAACGACGCGGCGTGATCAAATCTGCCCGACGTGGAACCGACTATAATTATCTCGTCCGCTCCGCGACCGAGCGCAAGCTCGACGGCAAGCTGTGTGTCCGTTTCGTTTTTCTCGGCGGGAACCCTGAATATCTCCCCCACGTCGTCGGGAATTTTTTCTATCGAATCAAAATCGCCGACAAGCAGGTCGATCTTCTCGCCCAGCTTTTGCGCGTTGTTATAACCCGAATCTGCGGCGACTACGAGGTCGCCGATCTCTGCTCTCTCCTCAATTCCGTCAGGGAAGATATCCCCTCCGCAAAATATGAATGCTCTCATATGTTATTTATCCCATTTATGTTTGTTTTTAAGTATTTCGAAAAGTGCAACGTAGCTATCGTGTCGGCTCTTTGCTATCTCTCCGTTTTTCACCGCATCAACGATGGCGCAGCCCTGCTCGCGCAGATGCGTGCATTTAGTGTATTTGCACTGACCGATGCGACTCTCAATTTCGGGGAATGTAAGCGGCAGATCGTCAAGCTCGAAGAAATCAAAGCGCTCGAAGTCCAGCATTGAAAATCCTGGCGTATCGGCGAAATATCCGTCGCGTGCCACGGGATACAGCGTGACGGCACGCGTGGTATGTCTGCCGCGCTCGGTCTTGCGGCTGACGCTTCCCGTGCCCAGCTCAAGCGAGGGGAAAAGCTTATTGAGCAGAGTGGATTTGCCCCCGCCCGGCGCCCCTGCCATCGCCGCCGTTTTGCCCTCGACGTAAGTTGACACAAACCCCGCAAGCTCGTCTATTCCCTCGCCCGTGGCGCAGGAAACAACGAACGTCTTGTATCCCACGTTGGCGTATATCTTGCAAAGCTCCTCGGCGCGTGCGCGGTCAAGCTCGCATTTGCCGATAACTATTATCGGCTCGATGCCGTTGTGCTCGAGTATTGAGGTAAGCTTGTCCGTCATATCGGGCATGGGAGCGGGCTTTGCCGCCGCCATTACCACAAATATGCAATCAAGATTTGCCATGGGCGGTCTTATCAGCGCGTTTTTACGGTCTATTATCTCGGCAATCACCGCATTGTCCTCGCCTGCCGACGTGTCAAGCTCTACCAAGTCACCCACAAGCGGTGAGCAGTTATTATGTCTGAACGCTCCGCGCGCGCGGCAGAAGATCTCGCGGAAGGACTCCCCGTCCGCGACTCTCACCGTATAAAGTCCGCCCACGCATTGCGTTATTTTTCCAATCATTCAAATCTCCATTCCGCCATAACGGCAAAAAATACATGTTTATCCAAATCCAAAAAACTTAAACGGATGGCGGCGTATTTGCTCCTCCGTCTGTGTTTCGTTTTCCTCGCGGCTCTCACTCTGCGCGTCCGACGCGCCAAGTCCCACCGTTATATCTATTCTCGTTCCGTGTACCACATAAATGCCTTCGGGTACGCTTTGAAATATCACAGTTCCCTCTCCGTCGCTCGAATACGCGTATTCTACTGTTCCGAGAAGCAGACCCGCTTCCAATATTTCCGCGCACGCGTCATTCATCGGCTTGCCCACAAGATCGGGAACCGAAACGGGCTTATTTACACGCGTTCTTTTGACGAACAACGTCACGGTCTGACCTCTCTCAAGCGGAGTATTGGCTCTTGGCGAGCTGTATATCACGCGCCCATTCTCTCCGACTCCGTCGTAAATCGCAACCGTCCGCACCCGCGCGCCCATAGCGCGAAGCATTGACGCGGCGCTCATATACTCAAGCCCGGACACATCAGGAATCGTGTCCTTTTCCTCCCCCGCGCCTATTCGCAGAGTGACCTTTATTCTCTCTTTGTCAAATAGCTTTCTTTTGGCGTTTGCCGACGGATATTGAGATATGACCTTGCCCTTTTGCGCGTTTTTTGACTCCACCCATTCCTTTTCGATGAGAAATTGACTATCCGATACGGCGTTCTGCTCATCCATTCCGATGTATGACGGCACGTTGACCGTCACCGCCTCGGTCACGGGCGGAGCAAAATAGTAAAAAAGCGTACCGACGGCAAATGCTGCGGCAAGAAGCACCGATGCCGCCGCAGCCACCGTAAGTCCGACCAACGACCGTGGTTTTTTGCCTTTTTTGTTTTTATTTACATTTCTCCCCTTTGCCACACAAAGACCTCCCAATAAAATAATCAGAATATGTATCCTTATGTGAGGGGAAAATTATCAGCTCTGCGAGTCCTCGCGGCGAAGCTGACCGCAGGACGCGTTTATGTCCGAGCCGAGTGTGCGGCGCACCGTGGCGCGTATTCCTCTCTTTTCAAGCTCCGCGGCAAATTTTCTCACCGCGTCCTTGCCCGAGCTTTGAAATCCACTCTCCTCGACCTCGTTGACGGGGATAAGATTTACGTGAATGGGCATCGTGTCCGTTCTTGTGCGCAGCTTTGAATTCAGCACCGAGGCAAGACGGGTTGCTGACTCGACCGAGTCATTTTTGCCCGATATAAGCGTGTATTCAAACGACATTCGTCTTCCCGTTACTCCGTAATAGTCGCGGCAAGCCGAAAGCAGCTCGTCAACTCCCCAGCTCTTGTTTACGGGCATTATTGCCGAGCGTGTTTCGTCGTCCGACGCGTGAAGCGACACGGACAGCGTTATCGGCATATCAAGCGTTGCAAGCTCGCGTATTTTGGGCACTACACCGCACGTTGAGAGCGAAATGTGTCTGTATCCGATATTTATTCCGTCAGGATGATTGACAAGTTGCAAAAATTTGACCGTGTTGTCGTAATTGTCAAGCGGCTCACCGATACCCATCATAACCACGTTGGATATGCGTATGCCGAGATCTCTCTGCGCCGCGATAATTTGTCCTAAAATCTCACCTGCCGAAAGATCGCGCACTCTGCCCGCTATCGTGGACGCGCAGAATTTGCATCCCATTCTGCATCCGACCTGACTCGATACACAGATAGTATATCCGTGCTCGTACTTCATTACAACCGATTCGATGCAATTTTTGTCGGA
>JAZRFU010000099.1:0-13010 GCA_045643865.1 Eubacteriales bacterium | reverse complement strand
TGGTGTATAATTGATGTGTAAATTCGCGCTCGGGAGGGATTTTATGATACAGGATCTTCATTCTCATACGTATTACTCGTTTTGCGGTGCGGACAGGCCTGAGGAGGTAGTCGAGGCGGCGATAGCGGGCGGTATTGAATTATTCGGTATATGCGACCACAATTACGGTATGGGCTTTGGCAGAACGGACGTCTTTTTAAATCAGAGCGAAAAGCTCAACGACGGATACGAGCGTGCATTGCGCAGATATTTTGACCATATCAATCTTATCAAGGAAAAATACGCGGATAAAATAAAGATAATGCGCGGAATTGAGATATGCACGCGTGAAAATTGGTTTAAGGCGCGCTTGCCCGAGGGTGAGGATATATCATTTTTTGACTATTGTCTTATTGAAAATCTTGGCGAGGACGACTCTATGCTTGGAGGCGATATTGTGAGCTTTGCCAAGCGGTGCGGTTGTCCTACGGGCGTTGCGCATACGGATATTTTCTCGTTTTGCGAGCGCGAGGGAATAGATGCCTTGGATTATTTCAAGCGAATGGCAGATGCGGGTGTATTCTGGGAAATGAACGTCAATTTTGATAGCATACACAACTACCGAAAGCACGGATACGTGGATAGATTTTTTGCCGACGAGCGTCAGCAAGAGATCATCAGAAAAGCGGGTGTGCGGCTCAGCGTGGGCTTTGACGGACACAAATGCGACGAATATCGCGCGGATATAGTCAAGGATTATTGCGCCAGGATAGAGACACTCGGCATATCCATGGCGTTTGATGACAAGCAGTAAATTACGTTGATTTTAAGAGGAAATCGAATTGAAAACCCAAAGATTATTTGACATTGATTCAAAATTACAAGAGTTTTGCGCTACGGTGCTTTCCTGTGAGCAGGTGGGCGAGAATGAATATTGTGTGGTGCTTGACAGGACCGCGTTTTTTCCAAATGAGGGCGGTCAGACCGCTGACGGCGGTATGCTTGACGGAAATCGCGTCATAGCGGTCGATGAGCGCGACGGAGTGATATATCACACGCTCGCAGTACCGTTGGCCGTAGGCGCCGAGGTGCAGGGAAGCATCGATTTTAACGCGCGCTTCCGCAAGATGCAGAATCACACGGGTGAGCATATTATATCGGGACTTATACATACTCATTACGGCTATAACAACGTCGGGTTCCATCTTGGTGAGGACGACGTTACGGCGGATTTTGACGGCGAGCTTTCGCTCGACGACATCAAGAAAATAGAGGACCTTGCCAATGCGGTCGTGTTCGCATGCTGCAACGTGAGAGCTTATTATCCGTCGAGTGATGAGCTTGGCACGCTTGAATACCGAAGCAAGCTTGAGCTCTCGGACGGTGTGCGAATAGTTGAGATAGACGGCGTGGACAAGTGCGCCTGCTGTGCTCCTCACGTTGAAAATACAGGCGAGGTCGGACTTATAAAGATACTCGACTTTATTCGCTATAAGGGCGGCATGAGAATACATATGCAGTGCGGATACGACGCGCTTGACGATTACAGAGCAAGATACGAGCAGGTAAGAGCGGTATCCATGGCAATATCGGCAAAGCAAGGCGAGATAAGCGATGGTGTGAATCGACTGCTTGACGAGATGGGACGTCAAAAGGGAGTTATATCTGCGCTTCGCAGAGAGATAATGCAGTACAAGCTTGCCGCGCTTGCGCACAGTGAGCGCTCAATATGCATATTTGACGATTGTGAAGATGCATTGGCGCTCCGCAATTTTGTCAATGAAGCGGTCAAAAAAACGGACCGCATCTGCGCGGTCTTTTCGGGTAACGATATTGACGGGTATAAATATATCATCGCAAGCGAGCATATCAAGCTGAGGGGCATATTGCCGACCGTAAACGAGCGACTTTGCGGTCGTGGAGGCGGCTCTGACGTTATGATACAGGGTAGCTGTACGGCAAATCGCGCCAATATCGAGGTGCTTTTTGCAAAGGATGAATGGTGAATGTTGAATAAATAAAGCCGTTGGCTACCGCCAACGGCTTGTTTTTTTAATTAAAAATTATTTCGTATTCTCTTGCGTATGCCGAGGAATACTCCTATTCCTACAAGGGAAGCGATAATAACACCGCAGAGAACGTATATGGTGGGGCTGACGTCGATATCCGATTTAAGCTCCTCCCAAAGATCGTTTATGAGGGTAAGCTTTTCGGTTGTAAGATTGACGTAGGGAGTTGCCTGAACGTTTTGGGTGTCGTACATCTTCTCGTACGCGTCTTCCTTGATCTCTGCCATATATTCGATATATTCGGCATTCTCGCGAACAAGCTTATTGGGTGATGCGTAGTAGGTGTATTCTGCGTTTGCTATTGCCGGCTCCTCGGAGAGCATAAAGTTTATGTATCTTTCTGCGATCAGCTTATTTTGGCTGTTCTTGGGGATACACATGGCGTCAACGTAGAGATTAGTGCCCTCTCTCGGATAGAAGAATTCAAGGTCGTTATTGTTTTCGTACATGGTGAGGAAATCACCCGCATAGTACGCGGCAATGGCGGCAGAGCCGTTCTCCATTTTGTTGAACACCTCGTCCATCACGTAGCCCTGAACGATATCCTTCTGTGCCTTGAGCATATTGAGCGCGCGGCGCCATTCAAGCTCGTCGTTGGTGTTTACGTCAACTCCGAGATAATACTGTGCCGTTCCGAGCGCATCGCGCGAGTTATTGAACTGCAAAATGTTTCCCGCATAGTCCTCGTTCCACATAAGAGACCAGCTTCCGATATCCTTCTCATCGACCATGGTGGTATTGTAGATGATACCGATCATTCCGTAGAAGTAGGGGACGGAATACACGCCACCCTCGTCATAATAGTCGTATTGCGCGTTCTCACCGTGAAATTCGGGTACAATGTTTTCTATGTTGGGGATATTTTCATAGTTGAGAGGCGCTAACATATCCTCGTTTATAAGACGCTGTATCATATAATCCGAGGGAACGATGACATCGTAATTGACCGCGCCGCCCGAAAGCTTTGCGTACATATCCTCGTTGCTTGAATACGTCGAGAAGGTTACCTCAACTCTTTCGCCGTAGGTCTGATAATACCAATCCTCAAATGCCTTGTTGACGTCAAGCGAGCCCTCGCTTCCGTCCGACATATACTCGCCCCAGTTGTAGACGTAGAGAGTGGTCACCTCGCCGCCCTCTTGGCCCGAGCAGGACGTGAGCGTGAGCATGATGGGCAGCATAATTACTATTGCTATTGCCAAGCAGAGTATGCGTTTTACAGATATTTTCATCACTGCGCACCTCCTTTGACCTTTTTGCGCGATCTCATACTGTTCACAGATCCCGTAAAGTTGACAATGAGAAGTATCGCCAAAATGATAGCCACTATAAGAGCGCAGAGCGCGTACATACTGAACTTGACGTTGTGTACGGTCTGGTTATATACGTAGAGGGGAAGCGTCTGGAAATTGGGCGAGCTTACGAAATGGCTTATTACGAAGTCATCAAGCGACATGGTAAAGCCCAGCATAAGTCCCGATACGATACCGGGGATTATTTCGGGAAGCTCGACCGAGAAGAATGCGCGGCTGGGCGTACAGCCGAGGTCCTGCGCCGCCTCCGAGAGTGACTTGTCGAGCTGATTAAAGCGCGGAGTCACCGAGAGAAGCACGTAGGGCAGGTTAAAGGTAGTGTGAGCCACAAGCATTGTGCCAAATCCCATAAAATTGTTTGCCTTGATGACTGTTGCAACCGCAACAAAGAGCAGCATCATGGATACGCCCGTTACGATATCTGGATTCATCATGGGGATATTGGTAACGGATTTGATTGCGCCCTTGGCCATCTTGTTCTTCATGTGGTGCAGTCCGAGAGCGGCAAACGTACCGATGACCGTAGCAATGAGCGACGAGCAAACCGCAAGAATAAGCGAGTTTTTAAGTGAGGTCAGCGCTTCCTCGTCGTTGAACAGCTCCTCATACCAAACCAACGAAAAGCCGCCAAATTCGCTAAGACTGCCGGATTCGTTGAATGAGAATACGATGAGAACTATGATAGGAGCGTACAGAAGTGCGAATATAAGAAGCATATATCCGCCCGATAAAAATTTCTTCATATCACTATACCTCCGTCATCATCTGAAAATTTGTTCATTATCGCAACGGAAATAAGTATGAGTATCATCATAATGAGCGATATAGCCGCACCCACGTTGTACGTGCTGGGGTTTTGGAAAAGACGCTCGATCGTGTCACCGATAAGGTCGATCTTGCCCGCGCCGAGCTTCTGGGAGATATAGAACGTGCTGAGCGAGGGCACGAATACCATAGTAACGCCCGAAATAACGCCCGAAACCGACAGAGGCATGATTACCTTTGTCATAGTCTGCAAGCTGTTACAGCCGAGGTCGCTTGCCGCCTCGATATAGCGCTTGTCCAGCTTTGTCATTACAGTAAAGATGGGAAGCACCATGTATGGCAAAAAGTCGTACACCATTCCAAGAATAACTCCGAAATCCGAGCCGACTATTCTCCATTTTTCAAGTCCCATGCTTTCAAGGAAGGAGTTAAGAAGTCCTCCGTTATCAAGCAGAGCCATAAGCGCGTAGGTTCTGATGAGCAGGTTACACCACATAGGGAGCATAAGCAGCACTAAAAGTATCTTCTGCATCTTGGGGCTTGACTTTGCCATGAAATATGCAAGCGGATAACCGATTATCAGGCATATTACAGTAGCTATCAGCGCAAATGCGATCGAGAGAATGAATACGTTGGAGTATTCACCAAGCGACGCTATATTTTCAAGTGAGAAATTGCCGTTCGCGTCAGTAAAAGCAAAGTAAAATACGAACAGCATAGGGGCGACTATAAACATTATCATCCACACAACGTGTGGCATCGCCGCTATTTTCTGAAAGACCGATCTTCCTCTCATTCCTCGTCGTCCTCCTCACCGGGCTCGGTGGGATCGGAGAGCTGATCAAGCTCGTCCGAGAAAGAGGAATAGTCACCGAACATGTTGGAGAATTCGGACTTATTCATGATATGTATTGCATCGGGCTCGATATAAAGTCCCGTATGCTCACCCTCGGCAACGTAGTCGGTGGTCTGGATCATCCACTTAAAGCCGCCGATGTCAATGATTATCTCATAATGAACGCCCTTGAAGGTAACAGAGGTTACAGTTCCCTGAAGCATACCCTTCTCAAGCGGAACGACGTCAACGTCCTCAGGACGAACGACTACGTCAACGGACTGATTTTTTGCAAAGCCCGCGTCCACGCACTTGAATGTATGACCTGCAAAGCGCACCTTGTAGTCGTCAAGCATAACGCCGTCAACTATGTTGGATTCGCCGATAAAGTCGGCAACGAAAGCGTTTTCGGGCTCGTTGTATATATCTGTGGGCGATCCGATCTGCTGGATCTGACCGTTAGCCATTACCACAACCACGTCGGACATAGAGAGTGCCTCCTCCTGATCGTGCGTGACGTATATAAACGTGATACCCGTTTTCTGCTGAATTTTCTTAAGCTCGTTCTGCATATCCTTGCGGAGCTTGAGGTCAAGCGCACCGAGCGGCTCATCAAGAAGGAGAACCTCCGGCTCATTTATAAGAGCGCGCGCGATCGCTACTCTTTGCTGCTGACCGCCCGAAAGGGTGGTAATGCGGCGACGCTCAAAGCCCTTGAGGTTAACAAGCGCGAGCATTTCCTTTACACGTGTCTTTATTTCATCCTCGGGTGTCTTTTTCAGACGCAGACCGAAGGCAACGTTTTCATATACGTTAAGATGGGGGAAAAGCGCGTATTTCTGGAATACGGTATTTACGGGGCGCTGATGGGGAGGAACGTCCTTGACGCTCTTGCCGTCAAAGGTAACGTCGCCCGTATCGGGGGATTCAAATCCGCCGATAATGCGCAGGGTTGTAGTTTTTCCGCAGCCCGAGGGACCGAGGAGCGTTACGAACTCGCGGTCGTGGATCTGCAGATTGATGTGGTCGAGCACGAGCTCGCCGTCAAAAGATTTAGAAACGTCGGTCAGGTTGATCAAAACTTCCTTTTCCATTACACATAAAAACTCCTTTTAAAATCCAAGATTAGCGACGCGATGGGCGGTCGCCGAAATTTTTGATGCGTTTTTCGACAATGTGACCAAGGTTTTGCCTTTCTGTATCCGTCTTAGAACGACAACTGACTATGCTGTATTCGATTTCCCCTCCGCATACACACGTATATGCGTGCGTGCGCGCGATAAAAGAAACAAAACATTAATAGACATTATACATTGTATCATAAAAATCAATACATTGCAAGGGGTTTGGTAAACTTTATCGAAAAACCCCGATTTTTTGTGATTTCCCCAAAAAAATGCTTATATGTGGCGGTTTTTTGCCCTTTATTTATGAAAAACTCGTATTTTCTTGCGTATTCTTACGAAAACTCTCGAAAACTCCGTTTTTTTGCTCGTGGAGGGAGGGTTTTGTCAGGACTTTCCTTGTAGTATTGACTTGACCTCGCGGTATAGTGCGTCAACCTCGGCGGCGGTGTTGAAAATCGAGAAGCTGGCTCTTATCGCACCTCCCTCGCCCGTACCGAGCGCAGTATGCGCCAACGGCGCGCAATGGTATCCCGTGCGAAGACAAAAGCCGTGCTCCGAGAGTATTCTGCCTGCGTCGTCGGCAGACATATCACCCACGTTGAACAAGAGTATTCCGCCCTTGTGCTGTGGCGCGTAAAGCTTTACTCCGCTTATGCTTCCAAGCATTTCTGCGCCCCTTTTGCACAGTGCTTCCTCGTGTGCTGATATGGCATCGGTGCCCAGCTCGCGCACAAATCGCAAGCCCTCGCAAAGTCCTGCTATCGCGGGAGTGCAGAGCGTACCTGCCTCGTGTCTTTCAGGCAGGTCGCCGCCCATCCCTATATCGAGGGAATTTACTCCGTTACCGCCCTCGATAAGCGTACCGAGCGAGATGCCGTCGCCCACTATCATAATACCTAAGCCCTGCGGCGAGTACAGTCCCTTGTGCGCAGGCATACAGAGAACGTCAATGCAGTCCTCGCGCATATTTATGGGCAGATGTCCCGCTGATTGCGCGGCGTCCACGATGAATGTGATGCCGTATCGGCGGCAAAGCTTGCCTATCTCGCGTATGGGCAGAGAATAGGAGCAGATATTTGACGCGTGAGTACAGACGAGCAGCTTGGTCTCGGGACGAAGCTTTGATATTATGTTTGAGATTATGTCGGCAGAGGAAAGCCGCCTTTTGTCGTCGTAAGCGGTAAATATGTCGTATCTTGCTACCTTGTCTGCGGCAAGGCGAGCCAGAGGACGCAGAACGGAATTGTGCTCCATATTGCTGATGAGCGCGTGCGCACCTCGAGTCATAGCGCCCTTGATCGCCATATTGAGTGCATATGTGGTGTTGAGCGTGAATACCACGTTTTCAGGTGACGCGCCAAACGTATCCGCAAGTGTCTCTCGCGCTTCAAAGACCGCCTCCGCAGAGCGCATAGCAAGTTTGTGAGAGCCGCGACCTGCATTTCCGCACCAGCTTTCCATACAGTCAAGCGCGGCGGCGATAACGATTTGCGGTTTTGGAAAGGTGGTTGCGGCGTTGTCAAAATATATTATCTGATTTTTCATAAGAGCTTGCCTCCGTTGCGTAGTATTAAATTTCCTCCGCCGATGAGGCGGAGGAGGGGATGTTAACGTAAATATTCCTTTATCTCAACGCCTGCTTCTTCAAGCACGGCGCGCACGTTGCCCGTAAGCGAGCAATCAAATTCGATGCCGTAGATGCAGCCGCGTGACGATGTGGCACGGCTTACCTTTACCGTGCTTGCGCGTATCGCTTGCCTTGCAAGTGATCTCTGCGCCTTGAGCGCCATAGTCATCGAGCCCGTAACGGCAGTGCATACCGTCGCGGAGCGGCGCATGGTGTCGTGTGTCATAGAAATTCTCCGTTCTGTCTGCCGCGACCTGATTATTTTAATTCTTGATGTCTACCAATGTGAGCATCAAGGCAAAGAATATCCCGAACAAACGGACAAAGCTCGCCCGCGCGCGGATACTCTTGCTTATATTGTATGCGGCAAGTCCGAGACGTGACACCGCAAGACGCGCAAAACAGGGACGGCAGTGCCGTCCCCGTTTTTAGTTATCTGTTTCTTGCGAGATTGCATCTAAAATAAAATTAAATAGCGGTGTGTCGCGTTCAATAATTGGAGTAAACGCCGTTGTATAATGTGGCAAATGATTTTCCGGATTAATTTGAAACACTTCGCGTCCTAATCTAAAGCTATAAATCCAACGACCAAGCTTATCCGCCAATATATCCGCCTCCCAAACTATTGATTCGGATTCCTCAAAGCTCACTCGGATTTTATATTTGGTGTTCACAAATTGTCTGTTAGACGGTGATTCATCGAGGATCTCAATGCTTTGATGCAGCTCCGATATAAGCTCATCACTCGTTGTCGTTGCAATAACGTCAAATATCGGCTGCGATATATCAAATTTTTGGGATCTATAATAGTATGGTCTATCGCGCTCGTCCATTTCCTTATATCCGGAAACCGAAATAATTTCAATCTTGCTCACGTGCCAATCCTGCCACACATCAACTTCCTCGTCGGGAGCAAAGAGAACTTGGATGGCATATTCGTCGCTCCCACCAAAAAAACCTATCCAATGGCAATTAAACAAAGATCCTATAACCTTGTCCTCGTCCTCGCCCGATATTTTTTTGTACGTATTTCGATGTATATAGCTAGCTGAATTCCCGATTTTTATTATACGCGAATAAGTATTTAAATAAGGTTCGTCCGAATTTATCCATACGAGATTGGGATCAGCACATTGGTAATTCTTATATGGTTCATCAACCTCACTTTGATCGGATTCACGTGTCCAAAATTCAATTTGGTTACATAAAGCAACCATTCCCCAAATAATCAATCCCAAAAGCACCGCCGATACGGAAATAGCACCTATAATAAGTGATTTTTTTATTTTTTTCATAGCTTATTTTTCCTATTCTGAGGGCATATAGTACGATAGCGAGAACAGTTAAAAATATGTACGTCTATTAGTTTATGATATTGCCTCCATGATAAAATCATACAAGGGCGTACCCGAGGGAATTACAATATCGTGAGCTATTTCATATTCCGGATCATATCTATTTAACCATGTTCCATACTTTCCGCACCTCAAGATTATTGAATCGCCATAAGTGTCAATTCGTGTCGCCCACACGATAGAATCCGATTCGTCGAAACTCAATCTAACGTAGTATTTAGTTATATTAGGCATATTGGGCGTTATCGTTGGCATGCCTTGATTGTTTTCTAGCCGTCTTTCAATCAATTCCGAAATAATTGTCTCATCTTTGCTCGATGCAACGACACGTATAGCTTTATCATTGGGATACGAAGTGGTCTTATCCAAATTTTTGTATATTTCAATCTTACTTATGTGCCAATCACGCCACAAGTCAAACTCATTATTAGGATGTACTAAAACGGTTGGAAACGAATATGGATAGTGCCAATCATCGCCGAGGGAGATCCACGCCCCTATAAATTTCTCATTAGATTCGCCAGAGATTTTTTTATATAGATATTTGATCCTTGAAATCTCAGCTCCCTTTTCCGAGTTGAATTCTACCTTGTATTGTCCGCACTCCAATCCATCGGGATTTTTCCAAATTAAGTTTTTCTCAACAATTTTATAATCCACATACCGTGTAGTAGTATGTCCGGAAAGAAGAATATAAAATGCCGCCACAGCTACAAAAACTACTATTAGTGCAAAAATTATAGCTGCTACAACAAAAATGATTTTAAGTTTGCGTTCAATTTTTTCCATAAATTACTCCTCCGTTTTTCAGAAGCTTTATGCTATTTGTTGACCACCCTCCAATGTCATTATAGCATAAAGCAATTATTTTGTAAAGAAAACGGGGGATTGGCGATAGAATTTCTACGTAATATACAAAAGTCCGTTGGATGTTTTATGAAATTAGACGAATGCTTTTGTGCCTTACAGTGCTTTTTTCGCCATTTTTTGCAAAGCCCTTGATTTTTGGTTTGTAATAATGTATAATATATATAAGTATGATTAAAATGCATAACTGTACCCATATTGCAGGGGGATTACAGTGCGCTTGGAGGTTTAAATATGAGTGAGAGAGTTTCCAAGATCAATTATTATCTTGATATTGCACAGACGGTTGCCGAGAGAAGCACCTGTATGCGCCGTCATTTCGGCGCGATCATAGTTAAGGATGACGTTATCGTATCCACGGGCTACAACGGCGCGCCTCGCGGCAGAGAAAACTGTACCGATATAAATTACTGTATCCGTGACAAGCTTCAGATCCCTCGTGGCGAGAGATACGAGCTTTGTCGCTCTGTTCACGCCGAGGCAAACGCTATCATTGCGGCGGCAAGAGAGAGAACGCTTGGAGCTACGCTCTATATGGTATGCGTTAATCCAAAGGACGGCTCGCTCTATGCGGGTACGTCGAGCTGTATGATGTGCAAGCGCCTTGTTATCAACGCAGGCATTGAAACGGTCATCGTGCGCGATACAAAGGACGAGTTCCGCATTATTCCCGTGTCGGATTGGATAGAAAATGACGATTCGCTCACAGGCGTTTTCGGATATTGATGAGGTTTTTGAATAATGGAAGGTAAGAGAAAAAGAATATATCCCGAAAGAGTTACCGAAAAGCATCTTGACGGTATAGCCGAGCTTGAGGTGGCTTGTTTTAGTCAGCCGTGGAGCAAAAACAGCTTGGGGCTTTTAACAAAAGAGGGAATTGGAGTTGGAATGGTATGCTCGTCGGATGGCAAGATATGCGCCTACGGCGGAATGATGTGCGCCATTGACGAGGGACAGATAACCAATATCGCAACGCACCCCGACTATCGCCGTCAGGGCTACGGCAGAGCAGTTGTAGAGGCGCTCATCAAGTATGCCAAATACAACGGAATAGCATCCATCTCGCTTGAGGTCAGGGAGTCTAACAAGCCCGCTATCGCACTTTATTCCTCGCTCGGCTTTAAGGTCGAGGGAAAGCGTCGGGACTTTTATACAAAGCCCGTTGAGAGCGCGCTTATTATGATATGGAGAGGCAAATAAGCCCGCCATTTGCATTTTTAATTAAGGAATTGATTTTTGTATGTACATTTTAGGAATGGAAAGCTCTTGCGACGAAACGAGCGCCTCGGTGGTCGAATATACTGACGGAAAATTTGAGATAAGATCGAATATCGTCGCTTCTCAAATAGAAACGCACCGTCTTTACGGCGGAGTAGTGCCCGAAATAGCCAGCAGAGCGCATATAGAGGCGGTTACGTCGATAACCACGCAGGCACTTGAGGGGGCAGGAATAACACTGCCCCAGCTTGACTGCATCGCGGTCACGACGCACCCGGGACTTATAGGCGCGTTGCTCGTTGGAGTTAATTTCGCTAAATCGCTGGCATTTGCAAACAATATACCGCTTGTGTCGGTCAACCACATAAACGGACACGTGTGCGCCGCGTATCTTACCGATACCGAGCTTAAGCCACCATTCTTGGCACTTGTCGTATCGGGAGGACATACCTCTATATATGAGTGTCGTCAAGAGGACAAGCTGTGCGAGATAGCAACCACGCGTGACGATGCGGCAGGCGAGGCATTTGATAAAATAGGACGGGTTATCGGCATGCCGTATCCCGGAGGAGCGGCGCTTGACAAGCTGGCGTACGAGGGAGACAGTAAGGCGATAAAGCTGCCGTCACCTGCGCTCGCGCACACCTTGGATTTTTCGTTCAGCGGAATAAAGACCGCCGCACTTAATTATATAAACTCCTGCTCTCAAAGAGGAGAGGGGGTCAACCGTGCCAATCTTGCGGCATCTTACACAAAAACTATTGTGGATGCCATCGTCAAGCAGACGCGTGAGGCGCTTGTGCAGACGGAGCTTGGTACTCTGGTGCTTGCAGGCGGTGTTGCCGCCAACTCGCATTTGCGCTCGGCGCTTGAAAAAATGTGCGCGGATATGGGAGTGAAATTTGTAGTTCCGCCGCGCTCACTGTGCGGAGATAACGGTGCGATGATAGCCGTTGCGGGCTGCTTTGAGTATCTTTCGGGACGCAGAGCCGACACGTCTCTAAATGCCTCTGCAAGTGACGATTTTGAATAATCGAATAAATGTTTGTGCGCTTTTTTGTGCGTTTTTTAACACAATTTTTGTATATTTTGACAGCACTCCAAAAAAAGTATTCCCACAAGAGTTTTCCACAGGTGTGGAAAACTCGTAAAGAGATAGCCCTTTTGTGACAAAAATGTATAAATATTAGCGTTAAGCTACCTTAAAAACCCTTATTTGACAAGGTTTTCTGTGGGAAAGTCTGTGGAAATTGTGGATAAATTAAGATTTTACAGGTTGTGGAAAACCTCAAAAATGAGCAAAAAGACGGCAAAATTGTGATTTTTACAGCAATTTTTCAAGAGTTTTTTAGCATTTCAACGCGTTCTGATGCCCTTAAAATTTGTATAATTTGACTATGGTGGATAAAAAGGAGAAGATCACAATGAACGATCAGGAAAACATAATAAAAAACAATGATAAGCCCACGCCCTCGCCTGCGGTAATAAGACGTCTGCCCAGATATTACAGATATTTGTGCGAGCTTATCGCGCGCGGTATAACGAGAATAAGCTCGGGCGAGCTTGCGCGTATGATGAACGTTACTGCGTCGCAGATACGTCAGGACCTTAATTGCTTCGGCGGCTTCGGTCAGCAGGGATACGGATACAACGTAAACTACCTGTTTGCCAAGATAAGCGAAATACTCGGAGTAAGCGCCGGCTTTAAGGCGGGGATAATCGGAGCGGGTGACCTCGGTCGTGCCTTGGTGCACCTTTCTATGTTTGAAAAGCGCGGAGTTGATATTGTTGCGCTCTTTGATACCGACAACGAGGCAGAGGGTAAGGATTGCGCGGGCGTTCCCGTGTATCCTAT
>JAZRFU010000098.1:0-2574 GCA_045643865.1 Eubacteriales bacterium | reverse complement strand
CCGCTTACCTGTGCGACCTCCTCGGGTGTTCCCTCTGCCACGATACGTCCGCCGCCGTCGCCACCCTCGGGGCCGAGGTCAATGATGTGATCGGCGCATTTTATAACGTCGAGATTATGCTCTATGACAAGCACGGTATTGCCCGCGTCGCAAAGCATCTGCAACACCTCAAGCAGCTTGGATACGTCCTCGGAGTGAAGTCCCGTGGTGGGCTCGTCGAGAATATATATCGTTTTGCCCGTGCTGCGCTTTGCCAGCTCGGTTGCAAGCTTTACTCTCTGTGCCTCTCCGCCCGAAAGCGTGGTCGAGGACTGACCTATCTTGATATATCCGAGTCCGACGTCGTAAAGCGTTTTCAGCTTTTTGCTTATTCTCGGTATGCCGTCAAAGAACGAAAGTCCCTCCTCCACGGTCATATCCAGAACGTCGAAAATATTTTTGCCCTTATATCTGATTTCAAGCGTATCGGCGTTATACCTCTTACCCTTGCACACGTCACATGTGACGTATACGTCGGGCAAAAAGTGCATCTCGATGCATTTCACGCCGTCGCCCTCGCATGCCTCACAGCGTCCGCCCTTGGTGTTAAAGGAAAATCTGCCCGCCGCATATCCTCTCGCCTTTGACTCCTTGGTTGCGGCAAAAAGATCTCTTATATCGGTGAAAAGTCCCGTGTAGGTCGCGGGATTGGAGCGAGGTGTTCTGCCTATGGGGCTTTGGTCTATGCAGATGACCTTATCGAGTGCGTCGAGTCCGTCAATGCCATCGCACGCGCCCGGATATGCTATCGCGCGGTTGAGATCATGGGCAAGCTTGGGGTACAGTATTCCGTTGACGAGCGAGGATTTGCCCGATCCCGAAACGCCCGTGACACACACGAATTTTCCAAGCGGTATCTCGACGTCTATATGCTTCAAGTTGTGCTCTGCCGCACCTTTGACCGTCAGCTTATGTCCGTTGCCCTCGCGCCGTTTTTCGGGAATATTTATACTTTTTCTGCCCGACAGATACGCGCCCGTTATTGAGTGCTCGTTTTGCTTTATTTCATCGGGAGTTCCCACGGCTACGACTTGACCGCCGTGTATTCCCGCGCCCGGACCTATATCGATAATATAGTCCGACTCCTGCATGGTTTCCTCGTCATGCTCGACCACGATGACGGTATTACCGAGATCGCGCAGCTTTTTAAGGGTTGCTATCAGCTTGGAATTGTCCCTCTGATGAAGTCCTATGCTGGGTTCGTCGAGTATATAAAGCACTCCGACAAGCGACGAGCCGATCTGCGTGGCAAGTCGTATTCTCTGCGCCTCACCGCCCGAAAGCGTCCCCGCCTTGCGCGAGAGTGTGAGATAGTCAAGTCCAACGCTGACCAAAAATCCAAGTCGCGCTCTTATTTCCTTGAGTATCTCTCTGGCTATCGCCTGCTCCGTTTCACTGAGCGCAAGCCCGTTTACAAAATCAAGCGCGCCTTTTATCGACATTGAGCAAAGCTCGTGTATATTCTTATCTCCCACCGTCACCGCGAGCGACATAGGGTTAAGTCGCTGTCCGTGACAGTGCTCGCAATCGGTTTCCTCGATAAATTGCTCGTAATATTCGGGGCTCATTCCGTATTGGAGCCGTTGCTCCATCATTTTGATGACGCCCTCGAATTTTGCCGACTTTTTATGCGCCTCACCGCCGAAATATCTGGTTACATTGTATGTGACGTCATCCGATCCGTGCAAAAGCACGTCGTATGCATCGTGTGAAAACTCCGATATAGGCGTATCCAGCGTAAAGCCGAATTTTTCTCCGACCGCATAGAAAAGCGGACCGTTCCAGCTCTCCTCCTCAAGCGTCTTAAATCCGTTCACGTTTATCGCGCCCTGTGAGAGCGAAAGCTTCTTGTCGGGGATAACTCTCGCTATTGATATTCTTCTGGTCTGACCGAGTCCGGAGCAATGAGGGCACGCTCCTTGCGGATTGTTAAACGAGAACATTCTCGGCTCAAATTCGCCCACGGATATTCCGTGCTCCTCGCAGGCGTAGGACTGCGAAAATGTCAGCACCTCTCCCTCGCTCTCCTCCGCGTCGCGCGGCACGGGAACGATTATCAGATGTCCGTCGGCAAGTCCGAGCGCGTTCTCAACGGAATCCGCAAGACGCGATCTTATACCGTCCCTCATAACAAGACGGTCAACCACTATCTCTATGGAGTGCTTTTTGTTCTTATCAAGCTTTATTTCTTCGCTGAGGTCGTAAAGAATACCGTCCACGCGCACTCTTACGTATCCGCTCTTTTTTGCATCGGAAAGCACCTTTTCGTGCATACCCTTTTGCGCTCTTACCACGGGGGCTACGACCAAAAATCTCTCGCCCTCGGGAATGCTCATAATGCGCTCTATTATCTGGTCAACGCTCTGCTGTCTTATCTCCTTGCCGCAGACGGGGCAGTGCGGTATGCCTATGCGCGCGTAAAGCAGACGCAAATAGTCGTATATCTCCGTTACCGTACCGACGGTGGAGCGAGGGTTTCTCGACGTGGTCTTCTGGTCTATGGAGATAGCGGGAGAAAGTCCGTCTATCGAGTCC
>JAZRFU010000097.1:0-16075 GCA_045643865.1 Eubacteriales bacterium | reverse complement strand
AGTGTTTCGTTAAATCTCTTGGTAAACTCGTTATAGTATCCCAAAAGGTCTGTTCGCTCCTTCCACATCGGCTGTACCGGTATTACCGTGGACTGATTCTCCAAAAACGAGCCCATGGCATGCGCCAATGACGTTTTACCTGTTCCCGACATACCCTGCAATATGATTATCGGGCTTACTGCCATTCCTGCAATAAATCTTCTTATATCGCTTATCTCGTAATACAGCTTAAGCTCACTTGCCGCGTAGTTTCTGAAATTCTCACAGAATCTCTTTAAGCTTACGTCGTCCTCGTGGGTCTTTTCGCTGTATTTCGCTCTGTTCTCGTCTATTCTGCACAGCATGCAAAATCTCGGCGCGCGATCTTCATCGGGGGTGATAGCATCGATGTCCGCGCTTTTTTGCTTTTTGGACGGTGCCACTTCCGCGTCATTCTCCTTGCCGCCCATATTCATATTATTGAATATCAACTTTGCAATCAAAGCGCCAAGAGCGATAAACACGATAATTACATACGTAATAGCCGCCGCCTTTGAGGATAAAAGATCAAGCACTGTTGCACAAATGCGCGAATTGAAGATCGATGCTTGTTCAATAGTATGATAAATCATTAAAATAACTCCTATCAATTACGAAACCTGATCCGCGTCGCCGACGGCTACGGACTGCTTAAGCGTTCTGCTGCAAGTGGGTATGTTTTCATCACCGAACACCGTCTCCATCATTTCAAGCAATCCTCTGTCGTCATCGGGGACTTTTCCCTCAAGGGCGACCTGAATAACGGGCAGCATACTCGCATTGATTGCATTGTCTATTGCCGCTGCCGTTTCAAATTCGCAGGATTTCAAAATAGCAAGATACTTTTCAAGTCGGAGCGAGAGCTTATTGCCGAATTTATACGACGAGTGCTTGTTTACGTACTCCTCTAATCTGTCCATCTTCTTCCAGAAGTCCTCGGACATCTCCAAGCCGTTCTTGCACTTCTCTGCCAGATAGTTGATCTGATAGTATCCTAACGTGCGGTGCGCTCCTATCTCCTCTGCCATTTCACAATCTGTGTATTTAACTGTGGGAATTGACATAAGCTCGGTCATATATATAGGAAGCTCCTCAACTCGCTGATCGTTTGCGGGCGAGATCACAAACCAGATATTTTCGGGAAGCAGTATGCTGTCCTCCATATCCTTGCACGATATTCTGCTCTCTCTTTGAGGGTTGTTCAGGTATCTGATATACTGAGCAAACAGATTTGCAAGGTCTGCGGCTTTAACGTTATTAAGAGTGACAAAATATACATTTTCCTTGTGCTCCTTGGCGGCATTTATCATTTTAAGCACCGCACTGTCACGTGTGTTACCCGCCTCGTCCTTGACGTAAAGAAGATCTCCACCGGCAAAAGATTCGTTTATTTCCTCAAAGTACACGGGACATGCAAAGAATCTTGCCAGCATCTCGGTGAACTTTTGCAGTCTTTCGTCCTTGACAGAGTCGATCCCCACAAGTCTTGACGTTGCAAAGGAAGCCAATACAGTTGCCGCCGTGCCTTCATCCAATTCGAGTCCCATCTCTTTTGCGAGAGCCGTAAGCTCTGCGCTTATCGCGGCAAACGTGAGGTCATTATCCACAAACTGTGACATATCCGACAAATCGAAGCCCGAATGTACCTTTATTTTCTTCTCTCTTGCGGCAATTTCGTCAAATTCCTGTACAAAAAGGTCATCAATGGAAATGCTCTCCACGTTTTCTGCATCTAAAAAGTTTTGCTCCGACATTTTTCTGTCCTCGATAGCTCTCTGACGGCGCATACGAATAGTTGTGAAAATGTCTGCCGCCACGAAGAATACGGTAAGCAAGAGCAGATAAAGGTTTATGGAACTAACCGTTTCATCTATAACCCCGCCGAACAGCTCAAGAGCATCTGCGAAATTGCTCTTCAACGCCCCGTTGGCAATATTAACTATTATCGCAACGGCTAAGCACGATATATATCCAATCTTCCATTTCCAAGATTTTTTCATTTTTTTACGCTCTGCCTCCAATGTATATTTGTCCGATATTATATTGGAATCCGACTGTAAATAATCGGATCTTTTCTGCTTTTGACCGTCAAAAGCTTTTACTGCGGCTTCTCCGACGCATTGCATTTTGCCCGTAAGCTTTACGTCACTGACAGACGAGCAAACGTAAACGTCGTACTCTCCGTTGACAACGATAAACTTTTTTTGCACCTCGTCATAGGTTAAGGGCGCAGGAATATTGATGCGTATTTGCTTTATTTCGCCCGCTCCAAGCTCGACCTTGACAAACGCCTTCAGCTCCTTGCGCGGCTGAACGCAGTTGGACTGGGGATATCCGATATACACCTGAACGACCTCAGTTCCCGTAACCGCTCCGGTATTTTTAAGATAAAACTCTACTGTTTTACCATATACGCGCAAATTTGAATATTTGAACGTAGTATAGCTAAGTCCAAAGCCAAAGGGATATCTCACCCGAATATCAGAGCTGTCGTAATATCTGTATCCTATAAACGGGCCGATCTTATTGCGCTTAATATCCTTATAGCGCTTAAGCATTTCCATCATTTCGCTCGGATCGTCGTAGTAGCTCTCAGTCAAACGACCGCTGGGGCTGTATGCTCCCGATACGACGTCTGCCAGCGCACGCGCACAGTTAGGACCGCCGATCGGCGCCAACAAAAGCGCTTTTATATTGCGGTCAAATTTAGCGGCGGGTAAAATATCGCCGTCAACGATGACCACAAGCTTATTGACGTATTTATTCAATGCGTCCAGAAGAGCAGCTTGGTTGGCGGGAAGCTCGAGCTGCTTGGTCTGATCCAGCTTGCACAGTCTCTTTTTATCCATGCCCAAGAACAGAAATACTATCTCTGCCCCCTCCGCAAGCTTTACCGCTTCCTCTATCAGATGATCCGTCTTATCCTCATTGAGCGCATATCCTCTTGCAAAGCCCAGCACAGGATTTGCAAGCGCTACCGAAAACTGCTTTGCAAAATCCGGATATTCAGACGACATCGCTATATCTCCAATAACGGCAATTCGTCCGTACTTCATGCGCACAGGAAGCATTTTGGATTCATTTTTTAGCAGTACTATCGATTCTCTTACGGTATCGGACAGGCATTTTGCCAAACGAGGATCAACGCTTATCTCTTTTTCTCTCTCCTGAATGTCTTCGGCTTGCTCCTGACCGTCGTATTCCGTAGCTTCTTCTTCCGATACCTCATCGGCGATCTCCTTCTCGGGCTGACAGTCAAATGCAAACGAAATCACACGGTCAACGGCAACGTCTATCATGTCATCGCTGATTGCGCTTCCGTCCTCGTATGAATCTTCAAGGTCGGTTACGGTCGCATGGCCCTCTTGTATCGCCTGAATAATGCGTTGATATTTCTCATACGCCAGCTCAAGAACTGACGCTATTCCACGCACTACGATACCGCCCGAATGCCACACCTCTGCGGTTGCTTCGGGGGTATGCTCATCACACAGCACGTTCATATTGGTGTGGAACATTCCCGATTCAGCGGACAGCATCAGCTTGAGATTGAGGTCTCCGTATGCTCCGCCGGGACCTGCAACCGATCCCATAACAGAACGGCTATCGCCTGCCTTGGCGGCAACCAAGAACGGAGATATAAAATATTCGTAAATTACCCGTCGGTCTATCTCTCTGTCCATATACTCAACGTCGTTCTCATCAAGCTTAAAGCCGGAGAGACACGCGGGAATACCAACGCGATGTATCGCCTTGACGTATGCTCCCGCCAAAATTCCCGACAAATAGGGATCCTCCGACATATATGACCGATACGGCGAAAATTTGATCTTCGGAGAGGGCGCAATTACAAGGTCAGTTCCCTTGCGGCTTGCCGCCGCTACAAGTTCTCCCGTCAAATTATCTATTGCATCGGGATTCCACGTGCGAGCCAGCATATTGGCGCTTACGTTGTCACCCAAATCGGTAAAAATATCGTTAAGCGTGCTTATAGACGTGTGCGGAATTCCAAGATCTGTATATTCCGCTTGAGAAAGGCACGATATATCCGTGAGTAATGATATTTTCTGTTTTATTGTTAATTTTTCAATTATTTTCTCGTGTTTCAGCATTTTTTACTCCGAGTAGATTTTTTCTTGTTCAGATATCTGCTGTTGTACGTTCTGTCGGCAGATCTGTCCGCCGACAGAACGTATTTTTCTTAATCAGTTATGTTTATGTCTTGTTTTTGCGGTTGTGGGAGATATGTCGCCCACATTTGATTTATGATAGCGCAATCGTCGTCAACGGATACACTGCCGTCCTTGCTATATTCAAACGTTATAACGTCACCCATATCAAGCTCGACGATGTGTATTCCGGATTGCGTTCCGGATGCATCTAAAATAATCTCTCCGTCACGGTGAATAACAAAGCGGTCAAAGTTTGTTTCCGAAGAAACGGAATAATCGACCGAAAGCTTCATCGCCGCTGTGGCGGTAAAGGTCATAGCTGCAGTAGTTGAATCCTGCTCTTTATTATTGGAAATAAGTGCGCCGTCCTCTGTCATTTCAAAGGTGTACGTATCTCCGAACGTCAGATACTCGTCCATGATATCCGCAGTGATAATAAAGCTATTGCAGTTGATACATTTTCCGTTCTCATCCGGCTCATGTGGCAATGCGGAGATATCATAATACACCTTGTCGCCGCAGTTGACGCACTCGTGCACCTCTGAGCCCACAGTTAAGCACGTAGCTTCAGTAACGGTACTTACAGTTCTTTCGGGAACCGCCGTTGAAATGTTGCCGTCCTTATCATACATCCAAGTCGCGCTGTACTCATCATGCTTACATTCCTCGTAAGTATAGCACGACCAATATACTCCGTACATTCCGTCCATGAGTGAATTCCACTGATCCGGATTTCCCGCATAATATGCAGTTACATAATTCCAGCTGTCAATTACGCTCTGATGTATCTGTGTTACAGTTATGGGAATAAATATTTCGGTGGGAGCTGCGCTCAAGGAGAGAAGATGCGACAAAGCGTATCCGCTTGCGTTGTACTCAATCAGCATCAAGCGTCCCGAATATTCGGATATCCTATACAGATACGTGATATTTTCAGAGGGTGCATAAGCGAACGAGAACGTTACTCCGTCGCCCGTAGTGACGTCATAATACGATATCATCGCGTCATCTCTGGAATCGTGAACGATTATTGCATATTTTGCAACTGCGCCATTGGAGCTTTCCCCTGCCACGATTGACAGCGAGCTGAGATTCCATATTTCCGCTATATTGTTACAACCGCCAAAGGCATCTTCCTCTATAAAGTACACGTTTTCGGGGATTGTGATATAGGTGATCGCGCGGCAGTTTTCAAATGCTCTGTATCCAATATGCTCAAGAGACGAGGGCAAAGAAACGACGGCAAGCGATGTACACTCCGCAAATGCCTGCTGACCTATATATCTCAAGCCCTCAGGCAAGTAGATCTCGCCAAGCTGGTCGCATGAATAGAATGCCTGATACTCAATGTTCTCGATTGAATCCGCAAAAATTATATCCTTCAGAGCCGTGCAGTTTGCAAACGTCTGACTCGATATGCTCGCCAGCGATGTAACCTGCGACATATCAACACTCTTAAGTGACGTACATTCCGCAAATGCCTGCTGACCTAAGTACGTCAAGCTCACGGGCAGCGTTATACTTTCGAGCTGACCGCATGCATAGAATGCCTGATAGTCAATGCTTGTGATCGAATTTGCAAACGTTACGTCCGTCAATGCCGTGCAGTTTGCAAATGCCTGACTCGATATGCTCGTCAGCGAGGTTGCTTGCGACATATCAACACTCTTAAGTGACGTACATTCCGCAAATGCCTGCTGAGCCAAGTACGTCAAGCTCATGGGCAGCGTTATACTTTCGAGCTGATTGCATTCGTAGAATGCCTGATGACCAATGCTCTCAACTGTGGGCGCGAGCGTCACGCTCGTCAAAGCTGTACAGCTGGCAAATGCTCGGTCGCCTATAACGGTCAGTGAGGTTGCCTCATTCATATCCACGCTTTGAAGCGACGTGCAATATGCAAATGCTTCGTATTCAATGTTGGTTACGCCTTCGGGTATTTCCACACTTGAGAGCGCGATACACCACGAAAATGCTCCGTTGGATATTTGAGTAAGGTTGTATGGCAGACTTACATTTTCAAGCAAATTACAATCCGAAAATGCCCAATCGTATATATACATACAGCTCAACATAGTGACATTTTGGAGTGAATCACAGTTATAGAATGCATAATCCTCTATAGTGATAAGATTAGACGGGAGTGTTATATCCTTCAATGCCGAGCACGAATTGAATGCATTGTTGCCGATACGTTCAAGGGTGTCGGGGAACGTTATATCCTCCAAGGACATACAGAAGGCAAATGCATTGTTTTCAATGCTTGTAACGCTATAACCGATATCGATAGACTTCAACGACGAGCAACAATAGAATGCATTTTCGTTAATAGTCGTTGTGCTGTACGGCAATTTCACCTCTTGCAGCTCATTACAGCTTGAGAACAAGCTGCTTGAAACAGACACGAGATTGGTAGCCGCAGAAAGATCTGCGCTTACCAAGCTATTGCAGACATAGAATGCTCCCTCTCCGATCGACGTCGTGGATGCGGGAACGGTTATGCTCTCAAGTCCTGAATAATAGAATGCATACCTCTCTATTGTCTCAAGCGAATCCGCAAATGATATTTCTTTCAAGCTATAACATTCGGCAAATGCATATTCGCCCACGGTTTTAAGACGGGCGGGCATCTTTACGCTCTTAAGCGACGAACATCCTCTAAAGGCATTCTTCGCTATGGATACGACAGTATCGGGAAGCGTTACCGTCTGCAAGCTATAGCACTGCTCCAACAAGGATTCGGGGATTACCGTAAGGTTTCTGCAATCCTCCATGGATACCGTCTGCAGATTGTCATATCCTGTAAATGCGTAGGCATCAAGAACAACTATTCCGTCGGGCAATACAAGCTCCTCAAGCGTCGGGCACTGAGAGAATATTCCCATAGGAAGTATCGCCATAGAGGTGTTGCCCTTGAAGGATACTGCCTTAAGATTGGTGTGTCCTGCAAAGGTATTAACGTCTATGGAATCGATCGCCGTCGGGAAAACGAAGGATTGAAGCGACGTGCAATTTTCAAACCAGCCCTCGTTAAATGAGGTTATAGTTCTGTTATTTGCAAACGATACGTGCTTGAGCGCAGTACAATTCGCAAATGCGTTAGTGCCTATTACGCTGACCTCGTTACCGATATTGACCGTTTCAATAAAGCTGTCATTCATAAATGCACATGCAACTATCACATACGAGTCAACAACCTTTCCGTTATAGACGAATGACGAAAGCTCAAGCGTGCGGCTCGTTCCGTCGTGTCCTACCAAGAACCAATTGTCGTCGCTCTTTTTGAATATAAGATTATCGATGTGAATATCGTGCAGCTTTTCGTTATACAGCGAATTATGAACGATATACGCATTATATGCAACGTATCCGTGATCCGTTTGACCTACGGATATTTCCAAAATACTTGTATTATATACCTCTCGGAGTGAATCACAACCCCAGAAGGCATCATTTGCTATGCTTACAACGTTATAATAGAGCGCAACGGACGTAAGCTTCCGACAATTATAGAATGCTTGCGCGCCGATGGATTCGAGTCCGCGTGACATCACTATATCCTTGAGCGAGCGACAGTCATGGAACGCACTCTGGCCTATCGTTAACACGGTGTCACTCATGGAGACGCTCTCAAGCGTATCGCAGCTTTCAAACGCGTGCTCGGAGATCGAGGATACGCGTCCTGACTCAAAGCTTACACTCTTTAACGCATCACAGTCAAAGAATACATAAGCGCCAAGTCCGCTGACCGCCTCAGGCATATAAACCGAGGTAAGCTCATCGTCGTTGTAGAACAGATACGCAGGGATCTTGTAATCGGTGACATCTCCACCTCCGTAAACAAAGCTCTGCGGCATTACCTGCTCTGCGCCATTTGTATAATCTATCATATACCATGCAGAACCGTCCACACTTCTCAAGAAGCTATAGCCGTCAACCTCAACCTTGCTCGGCGTCTGTCCTGCACCGTATACGTTAAGCGCGTAATATGCCAGATATCCGTTGTCCTGACTTCCCTTTTCAACGCTTATAGCGTCGGAATCAAGATTATATATCTCAAACAAACGGTAGCAATTGAAGAAAGCATTCTCGCCTATCTCTGTGAGATTAGCGGGTACGTTAACGGAAGAAAGCTTCATACAGTTGTAGAACGCGCCTGCGCCTATCTTTTCAACCGTTTCGGGAAGATTGATATTTTTAAGCGACGAACAGTTGGAGAAAGCATTGCTGCCTATATATTTGACATCGGAGAGCAGCATGATCTCCTCAATTCCCGTACAGTTTTCAAAGCAATTATCCCAAATGTTTTCAGTATAGTTCACCGATACCGAGCGCAAGGTCTGCGGAACCTCGCCGGCAAACCAGCTGCTAAGATTTGTTCCCTCTTCTCCGGTTTTACCTATAAAGGGCACGGATATTGAGAAGAGCGAATAACATTCGGCAAATATGCCGTCACCGATACTTCTGACGGTGTTCGGAATAGTAACGCTTTCAAGAGAAGTACACTGCGCAAACGCCCCATTGCCGACGGTATGTATTCCATCATTAAGCGAAACCGTTTTAAGATTTCTGAATCCGCTGAAAGCCCCGTCGGGAAGCGTGTCCGCAGCTGTTACCTTAACGCCGGACAAGCTCTCGGGTGCCGTACCGTCAAACATATCAATGAGCGGAGAGCTATCATCTGTATTCATGCCGATAAACGGAATGGTAAGCGTCTTGAGCGAATCGCAGCCGCTGAATATTCCGTTGCCCAATTCCTTTACGGTTTCGGGAATTTCGATCTCCACTACCGCCTTACAGTTCAAAAATGCTCTGTTTCCGACACGGCTAACAGCCGCAGGCAATTTTATCTCTGCAAGCGATTCACAGCCCGCAAAGGTTCTGTCGTTTATAGCGGTAATAGATTTAGGCAATCTCAGCGACGACAGGGACAAGCAGTTTTCAAATGCGCTTGCGCCTATCTCCAGAACGCTTTCGGGAATGATGATCTTTGAGAGCGATTCACAGTCATAGAACGCTCTCTCGCCTATCTTCTGTACTCCTGTGGGAAGAATAACTGTATTCAAGGATCGGCAACCCTCAAATGCTCCGTCAGAAACGGAGGTGCATTGCGTGAGTGTTACCACGGCAAGCGATCTGGGTATAAGCTCATCCTTGCTCACTCCATCAAGCTCAAACAAATAGCTCACATATCCGCTTTCTCCGTTTTCATTCGCCGTATGGCACATAAAAGGAACGCTTACGTCGGATACAGACGAGCAATTTGCAAGCACGCCGTTACCTATCTCCTCAATTCCTGATCCAACAGTGAAGGATTTCAATGACTTACAGCCCTCAAACACCTCGTTGCCAAGCACCTTAAGCTTAACGGGAAGCTCTATGCCCGTTATTGAATCACATGCCGCAAAGGCGCGGTCGCCTATCTTATTTATTGTAGCGGGAAGGGCTATCGAAGAAAGGTCTGAACAGCCCTCAAACGTGCTCGTCTTTATCTCTGTTACTGACGACGGTATGCTTATCGAATGTAACGAGGAGCATTCGTAAAATGCACATTCGCCTATTTCGGTTATCTGATCCGACCACATTACGTCGTTAAGCGACATACAGCCCTTAAATACGTTTGCCTGTATCGAGGTGACTGCATCGGGAATGCTTATGCTATAAAGCGACAAGCAGTTTTCAAACATTCCCTCCTCCAATACCGTAACACCTGCCGGCAGCTCGATGCGCGAAAGTGACGAGCAATTTTCAAAGGCGCGACTGCCGATGGCTGTGATATTGGGAGAAAGATCAACAGAGGTAAGATTATTACACTCGCTGAACGCTCTCTGACCTACGCTTGTAATGCTATCTGCCAAAAATACGGTCTTCAAGGATCCAAGTCCTCTGAACGCCTCGTCGGCAATTTTCTCCGACGACGTTATTCTAACACTGTTAACGGAAGATGCAGCTGTAGGTCCGAACATTTGGACAAGCGTGCTAATATCATCGGGATATTCACCAATAAACGGAATGGTTATATTAGTAACCGTCGAGAGCCCCCAGAATGCGTCCTTTCCGATATATCCAACGGTTGTGGGAACCTCAAGATCCCTTATTCTCTTACAGTCCTTGAATGCGTCTTTTTCAATGGAGAGGAGTCCGTCGGGAAGCTTCAGTGAGGAAAGCGCGCTACATCCTCGGAATGTTCCTTGGTTGATCGTTTTTATTTCCTTGGGGATTTTTACCTCCGTAATAAACGTACAATTCTCAAATGCGTATTCACCAATGTAGCCAAGTGCTGAATCAAGCTCAAAGCCGTTAAGCATTTTACAACCCGAAAATGCACTGTTTCCAATGCCTACAACGTCGGAAATATAATCTATATTCTGAATTTTTTTGCAATCCTTGAATGCTCCGTCGTTGACGATGCTATCTTTTGTAACCGTCACCGAGATCAAAGAATCGGGAACGCTCAAATTACTGCCACTGTCATCAAAAAAGTATCCAAGCGTGGAGTATGCCTTCCATTCGCCGCCCACAAAAGGCACTACGAGCGCGCCTAACCGATCACAGCCCTGCAAGATTCCCCCTCCTACCGATACCGTATTGTCCGGTATCACGAAGGACGTCAGAGACGTACAGCCCGCAAATGCATGTCCGCCTATATCCGTAACGGTTTTGGGTATCTCTACGTTACCGAGAGACGAGCAGCCCTCAAAGCTGCTGACGCCGATAGAGGCAAGACGGTTGCCAAGAGATATTTCGGTCAGTCGAGGACATTTTGCAAATGCATAATCGCCTATTATGGCACTGCCGCCAAGCGTTACTCTTTCAAGCTTTGCGGAATCATAGAATGCATAGCTTTCTATCGTCGTATTTCCCTCGACGGAAATGCTGACCAATTCCACTCCCGAAAATGCGTTTGCCGCTATTGCTCCAATGGGGTATCCCTCAATGTTGGCAGGTATAACGATATTCCTTGCCCTTCCCGTGTAACGAACAAGGCGGATAGGACCGTCAACCTTATTCTCGGTCATAAATTCATATTCGAGATTGTCAAGCGTAAAGCAGGTCTCCGTTGACATATAGTCAAGCAGCTGAACCGTGCAGACCGCGGCGAATACAATCAATATCGCCACGCACACGATCATCATCATAACGGGTGACTTAATGCTTCGTACCGAGATCGCCTGCTTCTTTCCACCGAGCCGTGCCCTGCATTTCTCGCGATCAACAGGTTTTTCCTGCTTCGTATTCTCTTTTACGTAGGTAATGTGCGCCTCATCGTCAATGATACGGTAGGTATAATCGTGATAGCTTGCAGATATAACGTCCACCTTAAAGTCAACACAGCGCTCGGAGATCACGATAGGATCCTTAAGTGTGAAATCCGAGGTTGCCTTTACCTTTATTCTGTTAATTGCAACGTTCTCAACTCCGATAAGCTCTCCGCGCACGTCAAACTGACGGATACGCAAAGCTACACCCGTTGCAACCTCGTTGCGCTCGTTATTGAGTCGGAGCAAAAGCAGCTTTTTGTTTTTACTCCTGTGCTTGAGCACTATGTATTGCTTTACTCTTATAAGGTCGGGTACCTGCGGGTGCACGTACGTTCCCTTTGATAAAATTTCTTCTCGACGCATTATTTTTTCACCTTTTTATTGATACAGAAATTTTTAGCTACTAATATACTCGAAACTGTTACTGCGGCAATAAACCACAAAACCACAGTGGCAATAGCGGTGACAACATGTCCGCCCGCATAATTCATAAAGCTCTCCCTGAAAACACCGCCAATGGAATTTGCCAATCCCTGCTTGAACGTAAACGCTGTAACAAAGGACAGCGCCAACGACGTAAGCATATATATTATCGCCTTAGAAACGGATACTCCTGCTCTTACAGGTCGGCGCATCTGCTCGTTATTCACCTTGTTGAGAATTATAGTAACGTACGAGGTCTCCTGCGGAAGCTCCACGGATTTTGTAAATCCTATGTCATCGATCAGCTCGCAGACGTTGAGGACCTTGAACACCTTATGATTTCTGTCAAAAAGAGCCACGTCGTATTCAATGTAAGAGATCTTATCGGATATTTTGCATTTGAGGCATTTTTCCTTGCCGTCATCGGTCAGCACATATTGACTGACGTACCTTCTCGTCCCGAGATCCGGTTCATATACTATTCCGCGCTCATCATTCGCGGTCCTGTATTTCTTTATACCTCTGTCACGTACTGTCTTTATCTTATATTTGTTCTGCAAAAAGATTTTGGGTAATATCCATGCGACAGCAAATATATATATAAATGCGACGGCTATCGGTAAAACTATCCACCAGTTCATATGCTCTCTCCTATACGTAAAGAATTTGGGCGTGAATTAAATTAATTATTATTATATAATAATAATTAGCAAAAGTCAACCGTTTTATGTTAATTTATTAGAAATCCAAAGCAATTTTAGACATTTTCGCCGTTTTAGCCACAAATTGCATGAAAAAAAGCAGGTCCGCTCGGATTCGCAATGAATCCGAGCGGACCGCTATAAGACGACACCTTTATGCCGTCATTATCAGGTATATCATTTAAGTATCATTCGTATAGCAAGGAGCTGTGCTCTTTTGGGCAACGCGTTCAACAGCAAAAGAAGCGGATTGCGATTGATCGAATATGCAAACGCGGGGCGACGTCGCTCCAATATACGCGCGCTTTTGCGCGCTATTTTCTCGGGCGGAATACATCTCGCCTCTACGGAATCAACTATTCTTTTGAACCTTTTTGCATTGCACGAATATATCTCGGTCTGCTCGCAAAATCTGTCAAGCGCGGCGGTAGATGCGCCAAGCATACCCGTATTGACTGCGCCCGCGCGTAGCACCGACACGGAAACGCCGAGCAGCTGAAGCTCCATTGCCAAGGAATACGCATATTTATCGAGCGCGCCCTTGCTTACGGCATAAACACCCGTAAACGGAAGCGGATCAAGCGGCGCCAGCTCACTTGTAGTGATAAGTATGCGGCTTCCCTTGCTCAAAAGCGTCATAAACGTCTTATTGATGAGAAAAACGCCGTGCAGATTTATGTCAAATATTCGCTTGAAGCTCTCGAAATCCATCTCTACAAGCGAATCCAGCATATATATGCCCGCATAATGAACGATAGCGTACAGATTATCCGTTTGTTCCATTACTGACTCAAGCGCGGCATTGACGCTTTTTTCATCCGTCACGTCTGCGACTATTGGAATAATATTGTCATGCGGCTGACAGGGCTTTATATCAAGCGCAAATACGCGGTATCCCAGCGTGGCAAAATGCTGTGCCGCGGCGTATCCCATTCCGCCCGACGCGCCCGTGATCAGTACGCTTTTAAGTGCAGGCGCGCTCATGTCATTTTTTCCTGCTTTACTTTTTTATCTATAACGTGGCGCGAGGCAAGCTCCGCTCTTATATCCTCAACGGAAATCCCCATTTCAACCATCATCACCAGCACGTGATATGTCAGATCGGCGATCTCATATATAGCTTCCTTTTTATCGTTCGCCTTGCCTGCAATAATGACCTCGGTACACTCCTCTCCTACCTTTTTGAGTATCTTATCTATGCCCTTCTGGAAAAGATAAGTGGTGTAAGAGCCCTCTTTGCCCTCTTTTTTTCTGCTTTCTATGAGTGCGGCAAGCTCGGCAAGTGAAAATTCTTCTTCCTGCTCCGTCTGATTGGTCAATATGGGGTTTTCAAAGCAGGAAAAGCTACCCGTATGGCAGGCAGGACCGTCCGGCTCGACGATAACCTCAAGCGCATCCATATCGCAATCCGCAGTTATGGAAACGATGTGCTGATAATTACCGCTCGTCTCGCCCTTAAGCCAGAGCTTTTGTCTTGAACGGCTGAAAAAGCATGTAAGTCCCTTTTGTATTGATATTTCAAGACTTTCTCGGTTCATATATGCAAGCGTCAGTACTCTGCGCGTCTTATTATCCACAACTATGGTGGGAATAAGTCCCCGTTCGTCAAATTTAAGCTTGTCTATGTTTATCATATCAGCATTCCCCCAAAAATCAAAGTCGCCCGGCAATTCCATTGCCGTCAAGCTCTTTTTTAAGCTCCTTTATATTTACGTCGCCGAAATGGAATATTGATGCGGCAAGTCCAGCGTCAACCTTGGGCACTTTTTTGAACAGTGAGATGAAATCCTCAACGCAACCCGCACCGCCCGACGCTATGACGGGCACGTTGACCGCGTCGCATACTCTGGCGAGCATTTCAAGGTCAAAGCCCGCTCTTACGCCGTCGGTGTCGATGGAATTGAGCACCACCTCGCCCGCGCCGCGCTCGACACAGGATTTTATCCAGGAAACCGCCTCAAGTCCCGTGTTTTCCCTGCCGCCGCGCGCAAACACGCGAAAAACTCCGTCAACACGCTTTACGTCAGCTGAAATTACCACGCACTGATTGCCGTAGCGCTTTGCCGCCTCGTCGATAAGCGAGGGGTTTTTAATAGCTCCCGAATTAACGCTTACCTTGTCAGCACCGCATTTAAGCACTCGGTCAAAGTCCTCAACGGTGTTTATACCGCCGCCCACGGTGAGCGGTATAAATATGTTGGACGCTACCTCTGCGAGTATATCGGTAAATATGGCTCTATCCTCGGCGGATGCCGTTATATCGTAAAACACAAGCTCGTCAGCGCCTGCCTCACTGTAATACTTGGCAAGCTCGACAGGCGAGGCAACGTCACCAAGGCCTCTGAAATTTACTCCCTTAACTACACGTCCGCCCTTGACGTCAAGGCACGGAATTATCCTTTTTGTTATCATTTTGCCACCTCTATCGCACAGGAGAGCTGTATGGCTCCCGTGTAGTATGCCTTTCCTATTATTGCACCGTAAATATCAAGTGCGCGAAGCCGCTTTACGTCGTCTATCGACGAAACGCCACCCGACGCCACTATCCGCATATCGAATTTCTCTGAAAGCTCACGGTAAAGCTCGTGATTTGCGCCCTTCATAGCTCCGTCCTTAGAAATATCGGTGCAGATGACGGTCTGTATGCCAAGCTCTTGAAGCTCGGCGCAAAAATCAAACGCGTCAAGCTCGCTTTTCTCTATCCAACCGTGAATTGCAACCTTTCCGTCCTTGATATCCACTCCGACGGCTATTCTGTCGCCGTATTTGCGCGCCGCCGCGAGCAGGAATTCTCCGTTTGTGACCGCCGCCGTGCCGAGAATGACACGCGACACACCCGCGTCAAAATATTTATCCACGGTTTCCATATTGCGTATGCCGCCGCCTATCTCGCAGGAAAGCGACGTATCGCGACATATATCGGCAACAGTTTTTAGGTTAGGAGTATCACCCGTTTTTGCGCCCTCAAGATCGACAAGATGCAAGTGCGTTGCACCCTCTCTCTCCATATCGCGCGCAATAGCTACGGGATCGTCACCGTAAACCGTCATCTGCGCGTAATCTCCGTAAAGCAGGCGCACCGCCTTGCCGCCGTATATATCAATAGCAGGAAATATGATCATAAATTGTCCTCATAAAAAATCAAAATCAATTACAGCTCACAAAATGCGCGGAGTATTTTAAGTCCCACCTCTCCGCTCTTTTCGGGGTGGAATTGGCAGCCGCACACGTTGCCGTTGGCAACCGCCGCGGTTATATCTGCTCCGTATTCCGTTGTTGCGATAACCGAATTCTCACACTCGGTCGCCTGATATGAGTGAACGAAATAGACGTAATCTCCGTCATTTATATACTTGAATATCGGGTGCTTTTCGCCCTTAAAGCTCAAAGAGTTCCAGCCCATCTGCGGTATTTTCAAGCTTTTCGGTATCACATCGGATATGGGCTTGATCGCGCCGCCTATAAGTCCAAGACCGCGGCTCTCGCCGTATTCATAGCT
>JAZRFU010000096.1:0-2923 GCA_045643865.1 Eubacteriales bacterium | reverse complement strand
CCCCGAAAACGTCGGCAAAATTATGCTTGGCAAGTACGATTTTCTCCCTTGCACGCCCGCCGGAATTATGAAGCTCCTCGAGTTTTATAACGTCGATATATGCGGCAAGGAGTGCGTGGTCATCGGCCGCAGCAACATAGTCGGCAAGCCTATGGCACACCTGCTTCTTGAGAAAAACGGCACCGTAACCGTCTGCCACTCGAGGACCAAGAGCCTCGCCGAGGTTACCAAAAGGGCAGATATACTCGTCGTTGCAATCGGCAAGCCCGAGTTCCTCGGTGCCGATATGGTAAAGGACGGCGCCGTCGTTATCGACGTTGGTATCAACAGAACTGCCGAGGGCAAGCTCGTCGGTGACGTGGCGTTTGCCGAGGTGTCAAAAAAGGCGTCCTACATCACCCCCGTGCCCGGTGGCGTCGGTCCTATGACCATTACGATGCTTCTCAAAAACACCCTTACCGCAGCAGAGAAGCTCGCAATTAAATAAAATTTTCAAAAATTAGCAAAAACATCTTGACAAAGCAGCAAATATACTATATAATATACGAGTGATAAATTTGAGATTTTATCTCTTTGCACAGCGAAGGGAGGGGAAATAAAGATGGCAGAGATCAGAGTAAAAGAAAATGAAACTCTCGACAGCGCGCTTCGTCGTTTTAAGAGACAGTGCGTTAAGTCCGGTGTTCTTAGCGAGCTCCGTAAGAGAGAGTGCTACGAGAAGCCCAGCGTAAAGCGCAAGAAGAAGTCTGAGGCAGCTCGCAAGCGCAAGTATAAGTAATTGAAATTAAAGGATGTACTACGGTACATCCTTTATTTTTTTCCTTGATTTTCATTGACTTTCGTTCTTCGTTCCGAGTAATAATAATTAAAAAGATAAAACGGAGCAAAAAATGAAAAGATCGATAGCCTCAATACTTGCTATATGTATGCTACTGTTACCCATAACCGCGACAGCCGCATCACCCGAAAAGAGCTGGAGCTGTGTCAGAAGCGGCAATAATCAGCCGCCCGTTACCGCCGCAGAAGCCTTGATCAGCAAATACGGCGGATACTGGGTGGATAGGCGTGTCAGCGATACCGACAACAAAAGGGTGCTTTACCTTACCTTTGACCTTGGTTATGAAAACGGCAACACCGCAAGGATACTTGACACCCTGCGTGACGAGGGCGTGAGCGCCGCCTTTTTCATACTTGATAATATTGTACTCCGCAATCCGGAATTGGTTACACGAATGGAAAGTGAAGGACATCTCGTTTGTAACCATACGAAAAGCCATAAAAACATCTGCCGCATGAGTGCCGACGAGGTGGCAAACGACCTCGCCGCCCTCGAAAGCCTCTGCCTTGATAAGACTGGTGTTAAAATGGCAAAGTATTTCCGCTTTCCGGAGGGAAGATACAGTGAGCAGGCACTCAAAACGGTCAATGACCTAGGCTACAAAAGTATATTCTGGAGCTTTGCATATGCAGACTGGGACAATAACCGGCAGCCGAATCCGGAGGCGGCAATAAAAAAGGTGCTTGATAATACCCACAACGGCGCAGTTATTCTTCTGCACCCGACCTCACAAACCAATGCCGAAATATTGCCAATGCTCATTAAAGAATGGCGCGCGCAGGACTACACCTTCGGCACACTTGATGACCTCACAACAGCCAAATAAAAAAGCACACGCAGTCATCCCGACTGCGTGTGTTTTTATCTGTGCCTTGAAAAATCCGTAGAGGTGTGTTATACTTGTGATATAGGATTGCAATTCGAAGGAGTATAAAACAATTATGAAAAAAATCCTAGCTTTAATTTGTTGTCTGGCATGTGTATTTTGTCTTTCTTCGTGTACATATACAAAAAGGGGACTGGAAAACTTTTCTCTTTGGGAATCTGAATACAGGTTAACTTCGCAAGTTCCTGTGAGTTTAATTAATGCGAAACAATACATTTCCGGTGAGTATTTGTTTCAATATCGCAGTATTTTGAGTTATTTCGAAAAGTTTATACTTTGGCTTGAATATGATGAAGAGTTGTACGATAAAGCAAAGGAAACTTCGTTCTACGTCAATGATATTTATGCTGATAGTGATACTCCAGAGATAACAATTAATTCATATGAATTCTATTTATCTCCTTATGAAAAAAGTTTTGAAAAACTTTATCCGGATCAGACTATTTATTTGTATGTGGCCGTGAATGATAGTGAGGGAATCGTTTGCTTTTTGGGGTTGATCTCTTCCTATAGCGAAAACAAAAAACAATCAGAGAGAATTGACAACCTCTACGAAACCGAAGGACTCAAAGGCATCATCGATGAATATTTCATCGAATGGTACGACTTTTACACAACAAATAATGCTTGATTTTCGCACACGCAGTCAACCGGCTGCGTGTGCTTTTTTATAAATCAAAAGAAAAACGGAGGCAGATTAATCTGCCTCCGCGTGTATTTGTTAGTTAATTATTCCGTTTCTTCTTTTGATCTCCTCAAGGCGCTCGCGCTCGGTTACGTCGTCGCGCATGATGATCTCCTCGTCCTCGTAGGATTCGGGGCGCTCCTCGGGATGCTCCTCGTAATACGGGTCGATCATTACTTCCTTGATCTTGTAGTATGAGGCATACACCTTCATATATGCAAGTGTCGAGAGCATGATTGCCAGCGGTGCCGCAATTGCCAAGGGCAAGAGAACTCCGCCAAGTCCGAAGAGGAAGAGCACCTCAAGAATGAGGCAAAGGATGATGCCGAAAAGAGCAACAATGTTTCTCTTGAAGCCAAGAAGTGAGAAGATGAGTGAGTTTTTGATCATCTTGAATACGGTAAGCTTGAACGTTACCATCTGAACGTACATATAGTAGCGCATAAAGAAATAAAGGATGAATATAATAACGTTCGTCCAGAAGAAGAGGGACATTAAGAAGTTTCCGGAGATG
>JAZRFU010000095.1:0-5738 GCA_045643865.1 Eubacteriales bacterium | reverse complement strand
TTTCCGTTATCGGTGTCCTTGACCTTTATCTTTGATTTTGCATTTTCAAAGACCACCGTTTCGGAGATGATATCCGAGTTTTTGTGTATAGCGTTTTCTGCATCGAAGAACGGCTCGTGAGCCGAGATGCGAAGCCCGTCCGCGCTATATACCAGCGTATAGCCCGCAATTCCCGTTTTGTCACGGTATGCCTTACAGAAGCCGCCGTCAATAACGATGAGCTTTCCGTTTGCCTTTACGGGGGCTTCACCCTTGCCGTATTTGATCGGAATGTGACCGTTTATAATATGGGAGCCGTCACCGCCGAGGGAGAACTCCTTGAGTATCTTTGAGGCGACGCTCTCATCGTTCCAGCAGGTGTAGTAGGCGTTTTTCGGCTCCGCCCAAGTGCTTTGGTCGGATACAAGTGTGCGCTCAAAGGTGGTTATCTTTTTTCTTGCACAGAGGGGCGAGTCCTTGCCACACCACAAGAACCACAAAAAGTCCTTGCCGAATCGGCGAGTGTTGCTTCCCTCTTTTGCAAAATATCCCTGACGCGCTATTCTGTCGCAGTAGTCCATAAGCGCCTTGCCGCTTCTGCCGCCAGCCGCGCCGAGCTTTAAGAACTCGCCGTTATCGTCAAGCGGAATACAGCCGTGGAAAAGCAGGTTTTGGTTGTAAACTGTGTACATTTCTCCCACCTCAAAGAGAAATCTCGCGTGCTTTTGCAGCTTTTCCGAGCGCATGAACGCGTTTTTGAGGTAGCGCATTATCTCGCTTTCCTTGGCGGTCAGCTCATAGGGATTATCGGGATCGACCGTCGGAAAATCGGTGTCATTTATGGCATATTCGACCTCACCGATTTTAACGGTTCCCTTTTTCGTGTCTATCTTGTCGAGCAGCAGACGGTCATTCATATTGAAATCGGGATTTCGCAGAATTATCTGTCCCTCAAGCTTGAACTGAAGCACGCTTATCGCCTTGTGCATGCGCGCGATGAGCAGATCGTCGTCCTGACCTATAAAGTTTCCGCCCGAGTTTCCCTTGGGCATATAGCTTGAAACGTCGGAATTGCAATATACCTCGTTGGCAAACAACGAGAGCTGGCGCAAGGAAATTCCGTAGCCGATCTCGATAACGTCAAGATTTTTATACGTTATTGAGTTGTTTACCACCGCAGCAATGCAGGTTCTCGAGCCCGCCGCCGCACCGAGCCACAGAATGTCGTGATTTCCCCACTGAATGTCCAGAGAGCTTTCCTTCATAAGCTCGTCAACGATAATGTCTGCGCGCGGACCGCGGTCGAATATATCGCCGACAATGTGAAGGTGGTCTATAACAAGCCCCTTGATCGCCGAGCACAAGGCAATTACCACCTGCTCTGCCGAACCGATGCCGATTATCGTATCAATTATATTTTCGTAATATTCTTCCTTGTTTGGCTCGTCGAGATTTTCATTGATAAGCTCGTCGAGGATATAGTCGTAGCCGCGCGCCGTCTTCGCCAGATTTTTTCTGACCTTGGATCGCGTATATTTACCGCTTATAAGTCGGCACACACGAAGAAGTCGCACAAGCGCGGACTTATACCATGCGTCTATATCAACGGTTATTTCCTTTATCTTGTCGATCTTTTCCTCGGGGTAATAGATAAGCGTTGCAAGCTCGCTTCTCTCGCTCTCCGACAGCTCATCGCTGAAAAGCGTGTCGATCTTGCGGCGGATCGCACCCGATGCGTTTCTGCGAATGTGCAAAAATGCCTCGTGCTCGCCGTGTATATCGCTCATAAAATGCTCTGTTCCCTTGGGAAGATTGAGAATGGCATTGAGGTTTATTATCTCGCTCGAAACTGCGTTTCGGTTGGGATAGGACCTTGCCAGCTCGCGCAGATATTTGCCGTCTGCATCTGCGAAGCGTCGCATCGTCTGCTCCTCAAACGAGGTAATTCTTAAATTATTATTTGTCATTTTCCACTTGTAACGACGGCAAGCAGAGTTTTCCATACAGCGTTGCAGGACGCAAGATCAAGATGCTCGCAGGGCGAGTGAATATCAAACATATTGGGTCCAACCGATATCACATCTACCTCGCCGAGCTTTGACGAGAGTATTCCACATTCAAGTCCTGCATGTATGATGCCGACCGTCAGCTCCTTTCCAAAGAGTGATTTGTAGGAAGATGCATAAAGCTCGCGTAATTTTGAGTCGGGACGGTATTCCCAACCGGGATATCTGGAATAATGCTCGCACTTGGCACCCGCCAGAGCACAAAGCATATCAAATTCTCTTACAGAGAGATCGAGCTGAGATTCAAGTGCCGAGCGTGCCGCAAAGGTAAGACTTATTCCGTCAGTACCTGCCTTGAAAATACCCAGATTGCAGGAGTATTCAACCAAGCCCTTGACCTGATTGCTCATTTTAAGCACTCCCGTTTTTGCCGACGAAACAAAAGCGATAAATCGCTTTGTCAGCTCATTATCGGCGCACGCGGGGCCGTTGTATTCTGTCAAGCTGACCTCAACGGTGAACGCCGCGTCATCCTCGTTAAGCTCTTTTCTTATCTGCTCGCTTTCGTTAAGGATAGCGGCTTTAACGGCTTCGCCGTCAGTCGCATATACGCGAACAAAGCACTCGCGTGCAATGGCGTTGTCCTTGCCGCCGCCAACCGCATCAATAAGGTAAAGCTCGGATCTCTCTGCCGCTACTCCAAGGAGTCGCGCCATTACGTTTATGGCATTTGCCTTGCCAAGATGTATGTCTGCGCCCGAATGACCGCCCGACAGTCCCGTGATGGATATTTTGAGCGCAGTGCAATCCTTGGGACTCGTAATCTTTGGAGCAAACTCCACCTCGGTGCGAACACCGCCCGCGCAGCCCGCCGTGATCTGCCACTCCTCCTCGCTGTCAAGGTTTATCATTCTTTTTGCGCTTATGTGAGAGCAATCAAAGAATTCCGCACCGCCAAGGCCCGTTTCTTCTTCGACCGTGAAAAGACATTCAAGCGTGGGGTGTTTATCCGTTTCAAGCAGAGCCAGCATCATGGCAACGGCAATTCCGTTGTCTGCGCCAAGCGTTGTGCCGTCCGCCCACAAATATCCGTCGCGCACGGAAAGCGAGAGTCCGTCGCGCTCAAAGTCGTGATTTGAGTCGGCGTTTTTCTCGCAAACCATGTCAAGATGACCTTGGAGCAATATCGGCTCGACCTGCTCGTAGCCCGCGGTTGCGTTTTTGCGAACAAAAACGTTGTTCATCTCGTCACGCAGGCAGAAAAGCCCTAATTTTTTAGCAAAGCTCTCAACGTAGTCGGCGGCGCCGCCTTCGTTGCCCGATCCGTGCGGAATGGCACAAAGATCCTCAAATATTTCAAACACGCGGCGCGGCTCATAGCCGCTTGTTACGTAATTCATGCTGATTCCTCCAATAAAACTGTTTTTGCTTTTCAAAAAGCTCCGTTCTGTGATATTCACCTGAACGGAGCTGCTATTTTTCCCAAAAGAGCAGAAGATCAATCTCTCGACTCTTTGGAGTTTTTAATTGTCAAACGAATATTTTGCGATGGATTTGAGCTTTTCGCCCGTACCAAGCGCCACGCAGGACGCAGGATCCTTGGCTCTCACCGTTTTTATTCCCGTAACGCGCTCGATAAGCTTATCAAGACCTTCGAGTCGCGATCCGCCGCCGACCAGCGTAATGCCGTTATGTAGGATATCTCCGACAAGCTCGGGTGGCGTTTTTTCGATAACGTCGCAAATTCCGTCGATAAGAGCCGTCATCGGCTCGTAGGTCGCACCGATCATTTCCTTTGAGCTTAAGCGGATAACGCGCGGCATACCCGACGACATATCTCTGCCCTTGACCTCGCAGGTCTTTTCCTCGGCGTGCTCATAAACAACACCTATCTTTATCTTTATGGATTCAGCGGTCTGCTCTCCAATGAGAACGTTATGACTGTCCCGAACGTATCTGACGATTGCCTCATCAAAGCTATCTCCGCCAACCTTTATGGTCTTGGACGTAACGATTCCGCCAAGCGAAAGCACGGCGATTTCGGTCACACCGCCGCCAACGTCAACGGTCATATTTCCGATAGCGGTTTTTATGTTAAGCCCCGCACCGAGCGCCGCCGCGATAGGCGCGCGAATGAGAAAGGTCTTTCCTGCGCCTGCCTCGCGAGACGCCTCCAAAATAGCTCTCTCCTCGACCTCGGAGATTCCCGAGGGAACAGTTATCATTATTCTCGGGCGCAAAAGCGTGTTTCCGCAAGCGCGTCTGATGAAGTATTGGAGCATTTTCTCCGTGACCTCATACTGATTTATGATGCCGTCCTTCAAAGGACGCATAGCTACGATGCTATCGGGCGTTCTTCCCATCATTTCCTGCGCTTCACGGCCGACCTTGATGACCTTGTCCGTTGTTTTGTCGATAGCCACGACGCTGGGCTCGCGCATAACGATGCCCTTGCCCTGAACGTAAACAAGCACGGTCGCCGTGCCGAGATCAATACCGATATCTCTGCTCATTATTAAGTTTTTGAACACGTGACCGCCTCCTTTTTTATTTTCTGTAAATGTTATACCACAATATCATTATACAACATAATCTTACTAAAAGTCAATCGGTTTTTACAAATATATTATTAACTTTACAAAAACAAAAAGACGATGAATGACGAAAAACGTCACAATATTTTAAAAAAATGATTATTTTGCCGCCTTGCCCTCGGTGCTCTTTTTGGACTTTACCTGCGAGCGAGCGACGCAACAAGCCATAACCTTCTCCGCGCCTGCGCTTCTGATAAGCGACAAAGCGCGATTCATGGATGCGCCCGTGGTTATTATATCGTCGATGACGAGCACCGTCTTGCCGTTAAGTACGGTTTCGCCGCCTCGCGTACACGCCGCAATATATTTTTTGTTGAGAAATACCGACTCCTTCACGTTCTTTTGCCTTGCGCGGATTCCGTCAAGCTTTTTCTGCTCTCTGCCTCCGCGTGAACGGACGAGCAAGGGGTGCGCCTCAATTTTCGTTTTGTCTGCCAGCTTTATGCACAGCTCACGCGCCTGATCCACGCCGTTTTTGCGCTCGTTTCGCTTATCTCTCGGTATCCATGTGAGAATACACTCCTCCTTGCTTGTTGCCGTGTCGCGCAAGAGCGCATAAACGTTCGGTTCAAGCTCTGCCGCCAAAAACTCAAAAAGCGGAGCGGGATTTTTGTGCTTTGCGGTGTATATAACGCGATTTTCGCTTCTTGAGGTGTCGGGGTGATAGAAAAAGAGCGAGGGAATATACGGCTGATCAAATGTCTTTTGGTGGGGCATGCAGAAGCATTTGTCCGCCGACATATAGCACGTGTGACACATTCCGCTTTTGGCTCTTTGCCATTCCTCAAGGCAACGGTCGCAAAGACACGCCTTTTCGTGAAGCATAGGACTTTTCACAAGCGGATCAAGCCGCTCGCGGCAAGATGCACATTTTGGCACGAATATAAGGTTGTAAATGATATCTGAAATTTTCATTTTTTTGACCTTGTTTTATAAAAATTCTTTGATTTTCAAATTTTGATTTGTCGTGGACATAAACGGGCGAACACAGTTCGCCCCTACGGGTATGGGAGTGACGTTATCTTTCAACCGTAGGGGCGAACTGTGTTCGCCCGTAACATCTCTATAAATCCCAATTTGTTACTCTCAATTTGTCAGAAGTCGTTGCTTGAGGCAGGTGAATCTTTCGCTTGTATGGCTATTCTTTACCATGGTTTGC
>JAZRFU010000094.1:0-12904 GCA_045643865.1 Eubacteriales bacterium | reverse complement strand
TTTCGTATATCTCATCGTCGTTTATTATAACGGTGGTAGTTTCCTCAGCCGTGGTAGTTTCCTCCGTGGTGGTTCCCTCTGCGGTCGTGGTCTCGCCGCTTGTAGTGGTTTCACCCTCAGTAGTATTTTCCTCACCCGTGGTGGTTCCCTCAACGGTCGTTTCGCCGCCCGTTACGGTCTGCTCTGCCGTGGTGCTTTCACCCTCAGTAGTGCTTTCGCCGTTCGTGGTGCTTTCGCCGTTCGTGGTGCTTTCGCCGTTCGTGGTGCTTTCACCTTCGGTTGACTCGGTTTCCTGACTGCTTTCCTCTCCCGTGGTCGTTATCTCGGGCTCTTCCGTGTCCGTACAGCCGACAAATGCCGACAACGCACCGATCAGCATAGTAAATGCCAGTAATGCCGATAAAAATTTGTTTCTCATAGAATCCTCCTGTCTTATATTGTGTCTGGGATCAGGTGACCGCCATTCTCATCAGTTACGTCGGAGCCGAATATATTTCTCGCATCCTCCGCTACCACAAAATCCTTTACGTTATCTGAATGTGAATATCCGTACGTATTATTCTCCAGCTTTACGTTCATTGCCTGCTTTACGTACACGGCAACGCCCTCTTCGTCTCCAACCGTATCGTCGAACACACAGTTTGTAACCGATATGTCCTTGGCATTCCAAGCGTAAACCGCGTATTTGTTTTCATTGCCCGTAAATTTACATTTATCGATCTTTATACCGCTGCACAGCATTCCCTTTTCATTGAATGCGCTGCCTCCAATCTCGTTATATACCGAAACAGGCGCGTTATAGGTTGCCTTATAGTCGCGACGGTCATATCCAACGTGCTCGAACAAGCAACCCGTGATAGATATGTTTTTAGCGACCGTGCTCTCTCCCCAAATGATCTCGTTGGAGATCTTTACTCCCGTCTGCGCGACGTTTCTGAATGTGCAGTTAGCTATTTTTGCATCAACTGCCTTGACCAGAATTCCGCGCGCACGCTCGTTCTGTATAAGCACGTTTTCAAAGACAAATCCCGTACTGTTGCGGCTCAAATTATCGACCAGAACCTTATTATCCATTACATAATCGCAATCAGACAGATCGTATCTCGGCTTCTGCTTTGCCGATCCGTCGAAATAAAGTGCGTCCCAATTGATCGCGTCTGCCGCAACGGTAACCGTATGGGGACGGTATGCGCAGTCACGTCCGCGAAGCTCGTAGCTAACAAGCTCGTCGCCGCCCGCGGTAGGAGTAAGCGCCTCGGTGTCACACACGGTCTCTCCCTCGTTGGTATAGACGTAAACTCTGTGTCCCTTCTTAAAGGGCATACAAAGTCCTCCCTGACGGAATTTGAAGCGCTCAAAGCGGTACCAGCACTGAAGATTTTTATACGTCAGCGTCACCGTACCGTCGCCATTGTCCACTATATCGTGCAAGCGCGAGCTGTCGCCTCGCTGATTGCTTCCGTCGTCACTCATATTTTCAAACAGGCAGGAGATAGCGTACGTACCGTGCAGACAGGTGAACACGTGAGTGGCGTCTGCCGTGCATATTCTGGAGGGAGATCCGCGATAATATCCGCGCTCATCGCATCGCATTTCAAGATCAACTCCGTACTGCTCCTCGATCGCCTTGTATCTATCGTAGGTTTCCTTATCCACAACGCGTCCGTTGTCAACCGCCACGTGCATTCGCTCAAGCACGGTGTCGTCACAGTCGCCCTCGGAATTGACCGCAAAGTCGCCCGTAACTCCGTAAAGGACCAAATCCTTAACTAAAATTTTTCTCGACGACCATATTTTTATATTAGATCCGCATTTTCCCATAAGGAGTCGGCATGCAAGCACGTCGCCCACGTTTATATCGTTATAGAGAGTGTTCTCTCCCATGTCTATGATACCCGTGCCGTCATCGTTGGGGGAATAGCTTCTATGATCCGCAGGAGTCCAGTTATACATCGCTCTGTCTGCGAATATATCGAAAAATGCCTTTTGAAACACGGTTGTTTCCGATTTTGCAAAATCATTTATATATCCTGCCGACGGAATAACGAGCAGCTTGCCATCGCCAAGCTTTTCAAGCACGTGCACCTGACCGCACTGCTGATCCGAATATCCCACAGTCATTCCGCACACGGTAACGTTCTCTGTGTGATCGAACATTAAAAGCGGAGTGTGCTCAAGCTTCTCCTCAAGTGCTCCGTAAGCATATACTGTAGTGTTTCCGAATTCTTCCGTGAATTTAATCTCGCCCTCGTCGTGATAAGCGCCGGGAGGAACGATGACCTCATCACCGCGCTCCGCGCACATAAGTATGTATTCGCAAACAGGATGCTCGCCCTCAACGGACAGATCCCTTACCGTCTCCCTTCTCTCCATACCGATAAAGAGGTCTTTATTAGTATGTGGCAGAATGTCCTCGTTCGCTCCGAACTCGACGCGAGCGTTTACGTCGGTAACGTTGTCACCGACAAAATTATCGTTATTCTCTGTTTTAACGTCATTTCTTACGAATACGTTGCCGTCTGCCGTGAGATAATTGTTATTGCTTATCTCTACCGCACCGTCGACCGTGTTCTTTATGACATATACGTTTTTGTTGTCATTTACAGCTATTGCGGTCGCGCTGTTGAGCACTACCGCACAGTTAAAGCTATCACTCACGCGGATTGCCGCGCACGCGCTCATTCCGATAACGTTATTCTTTGCCACAAGAGCATTGGCGGCTTTCACGACCTCTATGCCATATCCGCAAGTCGCGACTATGCTATTATCTCTTATTACCGCGCCAATTCCCGTGGCACGTATCGCAAGCTTCTCTGCTACAAGCTCGCAATCCTGCACTGCAAGGTCGTTTGCGGACGAGGAAACACACACGGGCGCGCACATCTTGCTTTTGTATACCGAAAGTCCGTCAGAATCACAGCTGATCGCTACGTCAGACGACTGTATCCTGCAATTTTTAATCAAAACGTTCTTGGAGTTTATTACCCTGATGCTTCCCTTTACGGTAAGTCCTTCAATATGTGCTCCGTCGGCGTTTTCGATAACGATTCCGCCGTTGCAAACGGCAATTGCTCCGTCAGATACAAGCGCTCTGCTATCCTCTATGCGCACACAACCGTCAACAACGTAAACTATATCTTTCTGAAAACCGTTTTTTCTCCACAACTCCGTAAATATATCCGTGCTTATATCTATTTTAGGAAGATCTTCAAATCTCTCCGCAAATATTGCGTCCGCTACAGATTTCATTTTGGTTTCCTCCAAAAGCAGTGAATTTGTCGGGTATAAAAAACACCTCATGTTATCATATCACCAAAACACTAAATTCTCATTACAATTATGTGAACTATTTATTAATAATACTAAATATTGTATTTCTTACAAGAAACAGGGGCTGTCCACTCAGCCACTGTTAAATTTAATGCCTAAATCAGTTCGTATTCTCTACAAGCAATTTTCCGTTCTTATCGGTAACGTTTTTTACGCTCTTCGCCTTCAGCGGAACATTATCATGATAAATATTGTCGTAAACGCTTACGTTCATGGCCTTATCAAGAGATATTGCACACCCCTCAAATCCACTCGTAATGCTTCCAAAATCGCAGTTTCGAATAGTAATTCCCTGCGCGTTCTGAACGTGGATCGCAGTGCGGTGACCGTTATTAACAAATTTACAACTATCAATCAAAACATCGCGGCAGCACATCCCGTTTTCGTTGAAGAATTCTCCGCCAAGCTCTATATAAACCGAGAGCGGTGCGCAATCATCGTCAGAATAATATTTGCCGTAGTATCCAACGTTGTCAAAAAGACACCCGTATATATTCGCCTTTCTCGGAACTGTGCTTTCTCCCCAGAACAACTCATTTGAGAGCTTGAGTGCCGTCTGCGCAAGATTGCGCAAGGTACAGTTTTTGACCGTCACGCCCTCGGTCTTAATGACTATTCCGCGCGAGCGCACGTTCTGTATCAGCACGTTATCAAACGTATAATTGGCACTGTTCCGGCTGAGGTTGTCCACAAATATCTTCTCTGAAGGCAGGTAGTGGTTATCGCCCTGATCGGTTTCGTCACTCGGATTTTCGCAAATATGGTATTTTGCGCCGTTTGCATGATACAAAGCGTTCCAATTCCGGATAGAGGACTCCGCGACCGTAACGGTGTAGAGTCGGTAGCGGCACATTCTTCCCTCCAGCAAGAACTCATACATCTCGCCGCTAACGGTGCGGCTTAGGGCCGGTCCGTCACAAAGAACAACTCCCTCGCTGTTATAGATATATACCGTCTGTCCCGCGTCAAAGGGCTTGCACAAACCGCCCATTTTGTTTCCGCGCCCGAATCTCACCTCGGACGCCATGTTTTTATACACGACAGTAACAGTTCCGTCGCCGTTATTTGTAATGGCATGCAGTCGGGCGCTATCTCCTCGCTGGTTAGTACCGTCATCGTTCATATTCTCAAAGATGCACGCAACCGCACTTACACCCTGCTCACCAAGCGTCATATGCGTTGCATCGCATGAGCCCATACGCGCGGCAGCGCCGCGATAAATGCCGTTGCCGTCCTGACGAAGCTCGAAATCAACTCCGTACTGCTTTTCGTATTCGACATACTTATCGTACGTTGCCTTGTCGATCACGCGACCGCTATCCGCAGTAATATGCACTCGTTCAAGCACGATTCCGCTGAAATCTCCGTCTATTGAGGACGGCGCTCCCGTTTCGGCGCAGATAGTAACGTCGCCCGAATGGCTGTAGGTTACCACGTCCCTGAGCTTTATATCGGCTGCATTCTCGAACAATATGCCGCCGCGAAGCAGGTTTATATTGGTTTTTTCCTTAAGGCCAATAGCAAATCGGCAGGCAAGTATATCCCCGACCTCAATACCATCGTACACATTTATCTCGCTTCCGTTTATCATTCCCACCATTTCAACGGTCATAGTGCCGTCGGAATTGATAGTGGTGGCAAGCTTGTTGCTTCCGCTGCCGAAAAACTCGCCCCAGTTATACATTTTACCCGCGGCATAGATATCGACGTATCCGCCCGCAGCCGTAGTTTCAGAGGAATCGGACTTGGCAAAATTGTTTACATATCCCGCAGAGGAAATGACAAGCAGCTTGTTATCCCCCAGCTTTTTAACCACGTGAACCTGCATAGACGCAGGCATAGTATATCCGATGGTTATACCGCAAACATTGACGTTGTCGGTGTTTTGGATCAATATATCAAGCTCATACTTATCGTTTTCAAGCAACACTCCGTATGCATACACTACCGTGTTTTTATGCTCCCCATCAATGACAAGCTTAGATGCCGCATAGGCACCTGGGGGAACGATAACCTCATCGCCGCGCTCCGCGCAATATCTGATATAATTTTCAAGCGAATATTTGTCAGCAAGCGACACGTCGGAAACCCTCTCCCTTCTCGCCATACCGATAAAGAGGTCTTTATTAGTATGTGGCAGAATGTCCTCGTTCGCTCCGAACTCGACGCGGGCGTTTACGTCGGTAACGTTGTCACCGACAAAGTTATCGTTATTCTCTGTTTTAACGTCATTTCTTACGAATACGTTTCCATCTGCTGTGAGATAATTGTTATTGCTTATCTCTACCGCACCGTCGACCGTGTTCTTTATGACATATACGTTTTTGTTGTCATTTACAGCTATTGCGGTCGCACTGTTGAGCACTACCGCACAGTTGAAGCTATCACTCACGCGGATTGCCGCGCACGCGCTCATTCCGATAACGTTATTCTTTGCCACAAGAGCATTGGCGGCTTTCAGGACCTCTATGCCATATCCGCAAGTCGCGACTATGCTATTATCTCTTATTACCGCGCCAATTCCCGTGGCACTTATCGCAAGCTTCTCTGCTACAAGCTCCCCATCCTGCACTGCAAGGTCGTTTGCGGACGAAGCAACACACACGGGCGCGCACATCTTGCTTTTGTATACCGAAAGTCCGTCAGAATCACAGCTGATTGCCGCGTCAGACGACTGTATCCTGCAATTTTTAATCAAAACGTTCTTGGAGTTTATTACCCTGATGCTTCCCTTTACGGTAAGTCCTTCAATATGTGCTCCGTCGGCGTTTTCGATAACGATTTCGTCATCACAAACGGCAATTGCACCGTCAGCGATATATGCTTTTCCCTCTGTTATGCGCGCAGAGCCGCTAACGGCATAAACTATGCCGCGCTTAAGCTGTTTCTTTTCCCCAAAAGCTATAAAATCCTGCGCTTCTATAACAACCCTTTCGTTTTTCTCAAATTCTTCTTCAAACACGTTATTCAATGCCGATTTCATAAAGAATCCCTCCAAAAGCGATATGATTGAGAGAGTATACATCTCGTTGTCTCATCATAACACACAACACAATACAATTAAATTACTATTGTGTGAATTATTTATTAATAATTCTCCAAGCTTTTTTCATTTTACTCTTGACAATTGATTTGGTGTGTGATATAATACCATAGAGTTGAGCGCAAGCTGTCATAGCGATTGAATTTTTTATTCATGGCAAAACGCAGTCGGTCATAACAACTTAATATTTTTACTCGGAGGCAAGCGCAGGCGGTCATAACGGGGGAGCGAGCAAAAAACGATTGAGTATCGTTTTTGCGATGCGAGTGCCAAAAATAAGGAGAAATCAAGCGAGTTTCGAGCGAGGATTTCGACTATATTTTTGAGCAAGGGCACGAGTCTTGAAAACCGTTTGGGTGCAAGATTCGAAAACAACTTAATATTTTTTACTTGGAGGCATATCGAAGCGGTCATAACGAGGCGGTCTTGACAACCGTTTGGGTGAAAGCCCACGGGGGTTCGAATCCCTCTGCCTCCGCCAGCGGCAAAAACCGCATACGCCGCAAGGTATTCCCTTGCGGCGCTTTATTTTACAATTTACAGAAAGGAGTCCTTTTATGCACATTCAGGAATCGGGCGAGATGTATCTCGAAACCATACGCATACTTTCCGAGGGCGCTAAGCCCGTAAGAGCCATTGACGTTGGCGAATATATGGGATATTCCAAGCCCAGCGTGAGCCGTGCTATGGGTATTCTCAAATCCGAGGAGCTTATAAGCGTTGACTCAAACGGCTATATAACCCTGACGGCAAAGGGACTCGAAATAGCCAATAAAATGTACGAGCGCCACCGTCTTTTGACCGAATTTCTCATAAGCATCGGCGTTGACGAAAAAATCGCCACCGAGGACGCCTGCCGCATAGAGCATTGTATCAGCGAGCAGTCCTTCAACGCCATCAAGGAGATCGTGTCAAAATCGGAAAAATAAACTTAAACATTCGCAAAAAAGGACGGCATCAGCCGTCCTTTTTTTGTTTTTTTGCCGCTTTTTTGGCTTCTTTTTTAGCCGCCTTTGCCGCTTTTTTTGCCTCTTTTTTGACCTGTTTTTCGTGCGCCTTGATCTCAGCTTCGGTAAAGCGCTTGTCACACTCGCGGCACTTGAATTCGTACCACACGAATTTGACCTTTTCTCCAAGCGGAGAGCCACATGCGGTAAAGTCAAAGTTCTTTGCCTCTGCGGATTTTGCTCGCACTACCTTTTTCATTTTTACGACCTTGAGCTGTCGCTGACACTGTGGGCAAGCATGCTTTTGAAGTCGCATAAACACTACGCTTCCCGTGTCCTTTTTTACTGCTTTTACCATAATTCTCCTCCTGTCAACCGTCCAAAAGCGCCGCGCCAACGATGCCCGCATCGTTACCAAGCTCGGCTATTTTAAGCTTGGTGGATCTCACTATTCCGGATCCGTACTGTTCTATGTAAACCTGTTTTTCTATAAGGTCTATAAGCGTCTGTCCCTCGCCCGATATGCCGCCGCCGATGCAGAGTGTCTCGGGCTGGAAAATGTTGACCATATTAGTGATTCCGTTGATAAGATATTTGGCATACATACTAACGACCTCGCTCGCCGCCGCATCCCCCGCGCGCCAAGCGTCAAATGCCGTTCTGCCCGTCACGCGACCGCTTTTTTCAACCAATTCGGTCATAAGCGTGGCTCTGCCGCCATCACGACATTCGTCCAGCTTTTCCTGTGTCATATTGATAAGTCCCGTCGCCGAGCTATACGCTTCCCAGCAACCACGTCTGCCGCAGCTGCAAGGTCTGCCACCCTCCTCGATGACTATATGACCAAGCTCCGCACCCGCAAAATTGAAGCCCGTAAGCAGCTTGCCATCTATGATAACTCCACCGCCGACACCAGTTCCGAGAGTTATCATCATTGAGCTTTTAGTTCCCTTTGCCGCTCCTGCGACCGCCTCTCCCCACGCCGCCGCGTTGGCGTCGTTTGCAAGATGAATGTTATCAAATCCGAGGCGCGCGCCAAGCTCACGGCAGATCGGATATTTAACAAACGAGGGAAAATTGCAGGAATATTCGACCACCCCCGCCACACTGTCCGCAATACCGGGAGAAGCAATTCCTATCGACTCTATTTTGTTGAAATCAACGCCTGCGTCGGAGCACACGTCAAGACACAGCTTTGCCATGTCGTCCATAATGAGCGCCGCCTCGCGCGATGCAAACGTGGGAATGCTCGCCTTTTTTATTATTTTGTAATCACCGTCGACAACCGCCGCCGCGATATTAGTTCCACCAAGATCAATTCCTATACGGTACATTTTCTTATCCGTTTCAATAATTTTGAATTATTTGTCAAGCTTGTCTGCGGCGGTCTTTATAAGTGGGATAAGGACGCCACCAACGCTGTTTCCAAGCGTTATTACAACGAGCGCGGGCAGACATTCAACTATCTTCCCTGCCGCAACGAAATAGAACATATCGGCAATACAGTGCTCAAAGCCCGCGATTATGAATACCGCCACACAGATGACGGGCATGAATATCGCGGCGAAATCCTTTGTCGCCCAATGCTTTTTGAAGCTATCAACTCCAAGGAACATAAGTATTCCGCAAAAGATGCCGAGTATAAACAAGCTGACGTGGCTATCCGCAAGCTTCGCCGCCACAACGCTCTCTGCCGCGCCTATAAGCGCGTCCGACGCGCGCGTCAGGCGCATAAGAGTGCCAACCGCCGCCGTACCGACAAAGTTGCCAAGCCAAACGACGACAAGCTTTAATATGTATATGGGCTTGTTCTGAAAAAGATACCCGACCATGCCGGTGTAAAGACACATTCCGACAACGAGTATGGCGCACAGTCCGACTGCGAACAGAAACGCGCCGAGCGGCTTTGAGGGGCACATAAGATATACAGTGCCACCGATTCCAATGCAAATTCCCGCACTGACCGCGAGAATAAAGGTTTTTAAGTAGTCTTTAATAATTTTCATTTTGGGTCTCCGATGTTACTTAAATTAAAATTCAACTTCAAACACTAATACATTGCTGTGTTCTCTCATAGTTTGACTTTCCATTGAAAGTTTGCCCTTGATATCCAACACTTTATCAATAGCGCATGCTATTTTCTTTGACATAGTAGCAGTTGATGATCCTTTGATTTCTATAACTTCGTACTGTATGGAATTTGCATCGCTACAACGCATATCTATAAGATGCTTTATATTTTCATCGTAAGAAAACCATTTTAATGTGGTAGATTTGGGCTCGTTATGTCCGGCAAATGTGGCAACAATTTTTCCACTCTGCATTTTCCCAAGTTTATTCGTTGAATTAGCTTCAATTCCAAGTTGTTTTCCAACACCAAACTTTCCAGACTGGGAGTTTATGGTTGCATCGCTTTCCATAACCTCAATTGAACACCTTTTCGCTCCTAGCAAATATGCTATATTTTTTAACTCCGCCAGCTTTTCTTCTGTGGCTTTACTAAACACACAATTTGAATTGATAAACCTTTTTGCAGTAAAATTATCCGCGCAATATACATTGTCACATTGAGGAGCGGGAACGAAATCTATTCCGCTTTTTTTGACGAAATACGTATACATGTGTAAAACTTCTGTTTCGTCGTGCCGTTCAATCCAACCAATCGATTCACTGCAATTAATGAACTCGCTATTTGCTGAATCCTCAACTATTTCGATTATTCCGGGCAGCTTGAAGCTTTTGCTTTTATACTCTCCCGAAGTAACGGGCGTGTATTTCTTTGCCTGCTGATCGTGAATGTATTGCTGTGTTTGTTCAGCCAAATTCTTGGCACTTTCTGCCGCCTGCTTACCCACGCTCTGTGCTTTCTGCCAAAAGCTATTGAATGCCTCTTTGTTCTTCTCTTTTTTGTTCTCATTTGTGTTGCTCATAGCGTTCTCCTTAATTGGTTATATATTTGCACAGTATGGTTTGTTTTTTTCGCGTAAGACACACGACTCTTTCAACATAGGGCATAAACTATAAAAATCAGTTAAAAACAAGATTTATAAGCTTGAAATGTATGTTTTTATTTGCGTTTTGCTTTGATTATTTTCTTGACCCACCGTATCAATGCGTAGGCAATTACAAAAATCACGAAAAAGGCAATAATGCCGAGCAGGACGATGAGATCATGGTCTACGTCGGGGGAGTTGAAATCCACGCCGAACATGCTGACGATACACACGCCTATGCCGAAAAATATCAACGTTAAAACTAATTCCGCCAAGCCCTCTAAAAGTCCCTCGGCTATACGCTTTTTATCTTTTTTCATATTCATAATCCTTCTGAACCGAGCTTTCACGTTTTGCTCCAAAGTAACATTGATCCTTAGCCGTTTTCCTTCGCGGTAGTGATGGAGGAGATGAGTAACTTGCGGATTTTACTGCATTTTGCAAACATATCCTTGTATTCTTCCTCGGTTATCATATGCGTATCCTTAAACAACCCGAGCCAATAATCCGTTTCGTAGCATTCTTTTAAGGCAATTTGAAACTTATTAATAAAATCTGCTTTACTTGCCGCATAGTTGGCTTCGTGAATGTTTGCTCCGATACTTGTGCCGCTCCGCAATACTTGATTTAACAGTACGTTGCTTTTGCGGTTTTCTTTTATGTCGGTACAGAGATTGACGATATCGACGGCAAATTGCTTTGATAAATCGACTAAAAAGTTTTCTTTCATTTTAAGTCCTCACAATTAAAATGATTTGACACTCCGTTTCATGAATTGAAATTTCGTTTCATGATTTCTCGCTACGCTCCATGAATTGACGTTGTGCGTCTTTGGGGGAAGATGAATTGACGGCGATGCCGTCATGAATTGATGCTATCGCATCATGATTTCTCGTCGGCGTTCCGCCTCCTCCATGAATTGAATTGCGCGTCCTACCTTATGCGCCCGCAGGCGCAATTCATGGCGAAGCCAATTCATGAGTGCAACGCACTCAATTCATGCGCTCGCGCAATTCATTGTTGAATCTGTCGTTTGAGACAAACAACAGATTCAACATGTCCCGTAACCGGAAACATATCGACGGGCTGGACCGCGGACGGCTCGTAGCCGAATTTTTTGAATATTGCGACGTCGCGCGCAAGCGTATCGGGGCCGCACGAGATATAGACCACGCGGTCTATTTTCCTTTTGGCTATATAGCTTATCAGCTCGGGCGTCGTTCCCTTTCTGGGTGGGTCGAGTATGACTACGTCGTACTCCTTATCCTGTGGAATTATCGTTTCCGTATCCGATGCGTCCGCGCAGTAAAACTGTGCGTTTTGAATGCCGTTGAGCTTTGCATTTTCCTTTGCGCACGCCACAGCGCCCTCGACTATTTCAACTCCCGTGACCGTGTTGGCTTTATGCGCCATTGACAGTCCTATCGTTCCCGTACCGCAATAGAGGTCAAGCACGTTCTGCCTTCCGTCGAGCTGTGCGAGCTCGCCTGCAAGCCGGTAGAGCTTTTCCGCGCCCGTTCGGTTGACCTGCCAGAATGAGTCGGGCGAAATGCGGAATTTGAGTCCGCACAGGGTATCCTCGATGTATCCGTTACCGAAAAGAGTTATATATTTATCCGACGTTACCACGTTGGTATTTTTCTTGTTTATATTGAGCATAATGCTTGTGACACAATGGAATTTCTCTCTTATAATCTCCACAAGCGCGTCACTTTTTTGCAGCTTGTCCGCATTGATAACAAGGCAGACCATAACCTCACCGCTGATCTCGCCGCGGCGCAAATATATATGGCGCAAAACGCCCTTTCCGCTCTCCTCATCGTATGCGCTGATGCCGTTTTTATTGGCAAAATCGCACACCTCGCCGACTATCTCGGAGAATATCGCGGGCTCGAGCATACATTGCTCGGAGCTGACTATCGAATGCGTTTTATTTGCGAAAAATCCCGCCTTAACACCGTCCTTACCCGCTCTTACGGGGTATTGCGCCTTATTTCTGTATCCCGATCTCTCGCTGACCGTCATTACGGGCAATATCTCGACCTCTCCAAGTCCTGCTTTAAGAAAAAGTCCTTTAAGATACGATTGCTTTGCTATAAGCTCGCTTTCGCGCGTCATATTTCTGTATACACAGCCACCGCAGGATTGGGGAGCCGAGCAAAAGCCCTCTTCCGCTCTGTCGGGCGATGGAGTGATTATTTTTTGGAGCCGCGCAACGTAGAATTTCTTTGCGACCTTGATAATTTTGCACTCAACTCTGTCACCCGTGACCGCTCCGACCACAAACACCACTGCGCCGAGAGCGGTTTTGCCCACTCCGGCGCCCAAATTATTCATATCAATAATGTCAATAGTCAGAATATCATTTTTACGTATGTTTTCTGTCACGGTCATTCTCCGTTTCGTTATGTCTTGTTATGAGTTTTTCAAATTTTGATTTATGTGGGAGTTTAGTGAGTGACACGAAATATTGGCTCCCTCCGGGAGGGAGCTCCCGACGGAGTCGGGTGAGGGAGCATGCGTAACAATATTACTCACAAGAGCTTTATGTTACGTTGGCTCCTTCCGTCACCTGCGGTGACACCGCACTA
>JAZRFU010000093.1:0-10112 GCA_045643865.1 Eubacteriales bacterium | reverse complement strand
ATTATACGAATGGCGCGAGGGACGCACCGAAATATAGGTCTTGGGCGGTACGGTATTGGTTATTCCCGTCCACGCGACCGTAATTATATTGGATTTTTCCATATCGCCGCAGCTTACCATTACGGGCGGCACGGGAGCGATGAGCGCTCCGCCCTTCCACTTTATTTTAGACATATTTAACTCCTGAATGTTGATACGGTTATTTTAACACACGACAAGCAAAAAGTCAATACGTCTTTTGCTCCGCATAAATCCAAAAAATGCCTTTTGACTCTTGAATTTGAAATAAAATAGTGATATAATCTTATTTATAGACGTTATTTTGACGAGGTATTACCATGAACTACGTTTTTTCGGATAAAATAGCTAACCTCAAGCCCTCTGCTATCAGGGAGATACTAAAATCCCCCTCGACTCCCGATACGGTGTCCTTTGCCGCGGGCAATCCCGCGCCCGAGTCCTTCCCTGTTGACGATATGGCGAGAATATCGGCTGACATATATAAAAACGACGCAGTCACAGCTCTTCAATACAGCGTAACCGACGGATACGCACCCTTGCGCGAGGCGATAGCGGAGCGACAGAGGTGCATATTCGGTATTGGTGGCGACGGCGACACGACGGTAGTCGTATCGGGCGGTCAGCAAGGCATTGAGCTTGCCTGCAAGGTGTTCTGCAACGAGGGTGACGTCGTGGTGTGTGAGGATCCCACGTTTATCGGCGCGCTCAACTCGTTCCGCTCCAACGGTGCGCGCGTGGTCGGTGTTGCTATGGAAAATGACGGAATGAACACGGACGAGCTTGAAGCGGTGCTCCAAAGCACTCAAAACGTAAAGCTCATATATACGATACCCACGTTCCACAATCCTATGGGCGTCACAACGTCGGCGCAAAAGCGCAAAAAAATATATGAGCTTGCTAAAAAATACGGAGTTATGATACTTGAAGACAATCCCTACGGTGAGCTTCGTTTTTCGGGCAAGGATATTCCCACGATCAAGAGCATGGACACGGACGGCTTGGTAATATATTGCTCGTCCTTTTCAAAAATCCTCTCGGCAGGTATGCGCGTGGGATTTGTGATAGCGCCAAATGAGGTCGCGGCAAAGATGGTGGTCACCAAGCAGACAAGCGACGTGCATACAAATATGTTCTTCCAGATGCTGTGTCACAGATATATGACGGAGTGCGACATTGACGGTCATATTGCCGACATACGCGACATTTACCGACACAAATGCGCTCTTATGCTTGAATGTCTTGAGCACGAAATGCCAAGCTCGGTAAAGCTTACGCGCCCCGAGGGCGGTCTGTTTATATGGTGTACTCTGCCGCAAAATATTGACGCGGATAGCTTTGTCAGAGAGGCGGCAGCGCGCGGTGTCCGCGTAGTACCCGGTAACACGTTCTTATGCGACACCGAGGCAAAATGCAACTCATTCCGTCTTAATTACAGTATGCCGAGTGATGAGCAGATAGTGCGCGGAATATCTATTCTTGGACGGCTCGCGCACGAATTTGAAGAAAAGTGTTGACAAGCGCACGCGCAGCGTGGTATAATGCAATAAATAATAAAACCTGTGAGGAAGAAGAGTAGACGCCTTCCCTTGCGTACAGAGAATCGCGTGCGGTGAGATCGCGGTGGCAATATGACGTCGAATGGGCTTTCGAGGGCAAACAGAACGGCTTTTATAGGTCAAGTATGGGCGACGGCGGCGCACCGTGAGGCGCAAAAAGCGGAGGGCTTCAAAATCAGCTCTCAATCGTGGGTGGTACCGCGGATTTTTACTTAAAAATTCGTCCCCGACAGACATCTGTCGGGGACTTTTTATTTTAATTTTAACGTTGATTTTTTATTTGAAAGTGAGGAAATAAATTATGTTTCAAGGTCAGAAGGTATCCTTTTCGGGCATTCAGCCCAGCGGCAACCTTACAATAGGAAATTATCTCGGAGCGCTCAAGAATTTTTCTTCCTACTCCGAGCAATACAAGTGCTTTTACTGCGTGGTCGACGAGCACGCTATAACCGTGCGCCAGAATCCCGCAGATCTGCGCCGCAGAACATACGAAACTCTGGCTCTCTATATGGCGGCAGGACTTGATCCCGACAAAAACACGCTTTACGTTCAGTCACACGTGCACGAGCACGCCGAGCTTGCATGGATCCTTAACTGCTTTACTATGTTCGGTGAGCTTTCGAGAATGACGCAGTTCAAGGACAAGAGCGCGCGCCACGCCGAGAATATCAACGCGGGTCTTTTCACCTACCCCGCGCTCATGGCGGCGGATATTCTGCTCTACCAGACCGACGTGGTTCCCGTCGGTGTCGACCAGAAGCAGCACGTTGAGCTTTGCCGCGACATCGCCGAGCGCATAAACCAGATATACCCCGATATGTTCACAATTCCCGAGCCAATCATATCCACCTCGGGCAAGAAGATAATGTCACTTGCCGATCCCACAAAGAAGATGAGCAAGTCCGACGAAAATCCCAACGCGGTGGTCTATATTCTGGACGACAAGGACACCATTATCCGCAAGTTCAAGCGCGCCGTCACCGACTCCGATATGGAGATCAAATTTGCCGAGGGCAAGGACGGAATCAACAACCTCATGAGCATCTATTCCTGCTTTACGGGCAAGAGCTTTGAAGAGATCGAGCGCGAATTCGCAGGTCGCGGATACGGTGACTTCAAGCTTGCGGTCGGTGAGGTATGCGCAGACTCGCTCGCTCCCGTTCAGGCGCGCTTCAATGAAATTCTTGCCGACAAGGCAGGACTTGAGGCACAGATGAAAAAAGGCGCGGAGGAAGCATCCTACGTAGCTCGTCGCACACTCTCCAAGATACAGAAAAAGCTTGGATTTGTGCAGATACGCTGAAATCCACTTCGATAAAGAGGTAAAACAAATGAAAGAGCTTATACGAGTCGAGAGCTTGTCAAAAAGCTTCAAGCTCTCGTCAAAGCAACAGAAAATTGAAAAAACCAACGAAAAGATACGCCGTGCCGTCAACGGCTTGTCCTTTGAGGCGTACGAGGGCGAAATTTTCGGATTGTTAGGACCTAACGGCGCGGGAAAGACGACGACCTTGCGTCTGCTCGCCACGCTCATCAAGCCCGACTCGGGAGATGCGTTCATTGACGGATACAGCATTGTCAAGGAGCCGCATATGGTGCGCTCAAAGATAGGATTTCTTACAAGTGAGTTAAAGCTTGAAGAGTTCTTCACACCAAACTATCTTTTTGACTTTTTCTCCGAGCTGCACGGCATTTCGCCCGAAATAAGCGCCAAGAGAAAGCAGGATCTGTTCTCGCGCTTCGGTATAGACAAGTTTGCCGAGGTCAAGGTTGCCGATCTGTCCACGGGTATGAAGCAAAAGGCATCGCTCGCCATCTCTCTTGTTCACAACCCCGATATAATCATCTTCGACGAGCCGACCAACGGTCTTGACGTGCTTACCGCAAAGGTAGTTACCGATTTTCTTATCCATCTGCGCGACGAAGGCAAGACGGTCATCGTTTCAACTCACATTTTCTCGCTTATCGAGAAGATATGCGACCGCGTGGGTATCATTATCGACGGCAAGATGGAGATCTGCGATACGCTTGACGCCGTATGCGCGGAAAAGTCGCTTGAGGACAGCTTCTTTGATATATACGCACGCTATGCACAAGCAAAAGGAGGTGCGGTATAATGAAGAGCAATGCTATTCTCACGATTTTCAAAAAAGAGCTTTTCCGTTTCTTCAAGGACAGGCGCACTATGATGGCGATAATTATGCCGGGTATTCTCATATACGTCATTTATACCTTTATGGGAAGTGCTATGAGTGAGAGCTTTATGCCCGACGATGAGCATATTCCCATTATTTATTCGCAAAATACGCCCGACTCCTTCTCTGCTCTGTGTCAGCTTTCGGAAATTCCGCTGACACCGTCGGAGGACATCGAGGCGGAAAAAGAGCTTGTCAAGAACGACGAGGCAGACCTCGTTATAGTTTTCCCCGAGAATTTTGACGAGCTTGTGGCTGCATATTCCACGATGTCGGGTTTGCCTGCGCCAAACGTTGAAATATACTACAATTCCGCGGGCACAAATTCGTCTATGACATTCAGCACGGTAAGCTCTCTGCTTGGCGCGTACGAATCGTCCATTACAAACAAGTTCGACATAAACAACGTCCCTGACAAGTCCTTTGACCTTGCCAGCGAGGAGGATCTGACCAGTATGATCTTCTCAATGATGATGCCTATGCTCCTGATAACTCTGTTGTTTTCGGGCTGTATGGCGGTAGCTCCCGAATCCATCGCGGGCGAAAAGGAGAGAGGCACTATTGCCGCTCTGCTTGTAACTCCCGCAAAGAGAAGCCATATTGCACTCGGTAAGATACTCGCACTCTCTGTGGTTGCACTCATAAGCGGCACATCAAGCACTCTGGGCGTTGTACTTGCTCTGCCCAAGCTTATGGGAGATACCGTTTCACTTGACGGAAGCGTCTACACTCCGCTTGACTACGCTATGCTTGCCGTGGTCATTCTCTCCACCGTGCTTGTGCTCATAACCGCAATATCCATAATCTCCGCATTTGCAAAGACCATCAAGGAGGCGTCCTCGTACATATCTCCGCTTATGATAGTGTCTATGCTTGTAGGACTTTCGGGAATGTTCGGCGCGACCGCCACAAGCCCTGTTCTCTACATAATACCTATTTTCAACAGTGTTCAGTGTATGGTAGGTATATTCTCCTTTGAATTTGATATAGTCAATATGGTCGTTACGGTCATTTCAAATATCGTATTCACGGGTGTGGGTGTATTCCTGCTTGCCAAAATGTTCAATAGCGAAAAGATAATGTTCAACAAATAAAGCTTAGCGGCTCACCGTTTGGTGAGCCGCTTTTATGTTTATTTAGTTAAGTTTACTTAATTGTTCGCGCCGTTAAGTTAAGTTTGTTTAATTTTTTTCATAGGTTTAAGCGTTTTGGGGTCTATGGCGGCGCATATGATGACGGCGAAAATGGCGGTCAGTATCGCGCTGGGTATCATATACGATGCATTGTATATGAGCGAATACAGCCACACGTTCATTCCCTCGGGCGCATATTCGCCCCAAAGTACGACTCCCGACAAGAAGCTGCTTGCAAATCTTACTACACACACTGCCACGGCTCCTGTGCAGTATCCGAAAAGTCGCTTCTTGCCGCACAGCTTGGCAAAAAGGCAGGCGCTTCCCGATACCGAGAATGCTATCACGTAATCAAGCACAACGCAAAGCACGAGCGCCCACCACGTTTTTGCGGGCGGAATATAAAAGCCCAGCATCATCTGAATAAGCGAGTAAACAAAGCCCGCGCCTATTCCCCACACCGCGCCGCGTCTGTACGAATAGTACAGTATGGGCAATATGCTGACCGTTACCGTTCCGCCAAACGGCAAAAGCGCGCTTATTCCCGTTACGGCGTTAAGCCACATACAGAGCAGCTCCAGTGCATAGGACAGCGCGATGACAAGCGCTCCCTCCGTTATGCACAAAATTCTTTTTTTCATCATTGTGTTTTCCTTTCTCACCTGTTTGGTGTAAACAAAAAATTCATCCGCACGGAAAAATCACGGTCGGATGAATTTTTGCGTTTTTCAAAAACAAAAACACAAATATATCAACAAAATCTTCCTACGCCGGTATTATCCGTATCAGGTGCAAGGGTTCGGTTTTTCCGTCTCAGCGTCATCTTCTTATCGAAGTTCGGCACCCCTGATTTTCTATGCAAGATGTAAGCGTATTATAGCACGGTTTGTTCGGCTTGTCAATAAAAAAAGCGTAAAATTTTCAATTTGTCCTCAAAAATAAGTACAGGCAGACGTAACATATATTCATACAGATTTGATTTTGACTGTTATGGAGGTTTTCTATGCTGATTTTATCACTTATCTTTGCCACTCTCGCCAAGCTGCTTTCACCCGTCCTCGGTATCTCAACACCGCAGAGCTTTCCACCCGCGCTCTCGCAGGAGGAGGAAAAGGAAAACTTCGCGCTTATGAAAAAGGGTGACGAGGGCGCGCGGCAGACGCTTATTTTGCACAATCTGCGTCTGGTTTCGCACATAGTCAGAAAATATTACTCGGCAAGTAAAAATCAGGAGGATCTCGTATCTATTGGAACGATAGGACTTGTCAAGGCGGTCGATACCTTTAATATCGATAACGGCACGCGCTTTGCCACGTATGCCGCCAAGTGTATCCAGAATGAAATACTTATGAGCTTCCGCGCCGAGAAAAAGCACGCCTCCGACATATCCATAAACGAGACCATCGACGTTGACCGCGACGGCAATCCCCTTGCCTACATAGACGTTATCAGTAGCGACGAGGACGTTGAAGCAGATATAGGTCGCAAGATAATGAGCGACCGCGCGCTACACTGCATCAAGACCGTTCTGTCTGTGCGCGAAAGACAAATAATAGTTATGAGGTACGGGCTTGGTGGCACACATGAGCTGACCCAACGTGAGATCGCCGAAAAGCTGGGAATATCCCGCTCGTACGTGTCAAGAATAGAAAAGAGCGCCCTTGAAAAGCTCAGGGACGCTCTTGACGGCAAGTAAGGTTGTTTGGTTATCCCCTTCTCTTGCCCTTGAATATTACCGCGGACAGATAACCGAAGCATATCGCCGCCGCTATTCCTCCCGACGCCGCCGCTATTCCTCCTGTAAGCGCGCCGAGAAGTCCTTGGCGGTCGACCGCCTCCCTGACACCCTCGGATATCAAATATCCAAAGCCCGTCAAGGGAACGGTAGCGCCCGCACCCGCGAGGTCAACTATCGGCTTGTAAACACCTATCGCGCCAAGCACAACTCCCGCCACCACGTACATAACGAGTATGCGCGCGGGGGTAAGCTTGGTTTTATCTATCAATATCTGGGCTATGGCGCATAAAGCTCCGCCTATCACGAACGCCCATATAAATTTACTCAATATCTCCATTTTATCTTTCCCCCCTCAACTCTCAAGCACCAAAAGGTGTCCTATGGCAGGTATGCTCCGCCCCTGCTTTATCATATCAGGGCTCATCATAGCGCCCGACGCCACGAAAATGGTTTTTTTGATAATTCCCTTTTCCATCTGCGGCAAAATATGCGCCGACATAACGCTTGCCGAGCAACCACAGCCCGAGCCGCCCGAGTGCGTATCCTGATTACCCTTGTCGTATATCATAATTCCGCAATCCGAGTAATTGTTGGCAAAGGGATACCCCGATATATCCATAAATTCGCCGAGTATCGCCGCGCCCTCGTATCCAAGATCTCCCGTTACGATCAGATCGTAGTCAACGGGCAACGTTCCGCTCTCTCTGAAAAATCGGACAAGCGTATCGCAGACCGCAGGTGTCATTGCCGCGCCCATATTGCTGGGGTCGTCTATTCCCTTGTCTATAACCCGTCCCGGCATTGCCGCGCGTATTTTGACATTGCCCGCCGAGCCGTCCCCCACAATAAACGTACCCGAACCTGTTACCGTCCATTGCGACGTGGGTGCTCTTTGCGCTCCGTATTCTATCGGCGTGCGGTACTGACGCTCCGCAGAGCAGTTATGCGACGAGGTCACTGCGGCACAGCGCTTGAATATTCCGTGCGTGGTCATTATCGAGGCGAGCATTATGCTCTCGCCACACGTCGAGCAAGCTCCGTACAGCCCAAAATACGGGATATTACAGCCACATAGCCCATATGCCGTGCCCACGCACTGATTGAGCAGGTCGCCCGCAAATATCGCATCTATATCAGTATAGGCAAGTTCTCCCTTTTTTAGCGCCATATTAAAGCCCAATCGAAGCATCTCGCTCTCCGCGCTCTCCCAAGTGTCCTGACCGAATCGGTCGTCATCTCCGTGCATGTCGAAAAGCTGACCGAGCGGGCCCTCATATTCCTTTTTACCCACGGCGTTTCCGTATGATATGAATGATGCGTCAAGCTCTATTATCTCCTTTGAATTATAACGCTTTTTTTCTTCACTTTTATTTTTAACCGTTACCATTGAGCGCTTCCTTTCGCTGTCTTTTTTCTTATCTTTTGCAAAAAAACACCGCATATACATGCAAAGAAAAATAAAGGTATTGAAAAATTTGCATGTATGTGATATAATTAGTTTATGAAAGCTATATGAGATTAAATTTCAGGAGAAAAATTATGTTATCTGGACATCAAAAGCAATATCATATAAACGTAGGAGCAGGCGACGTAGGCAAGTACTGTATTCTTCCCGGTGACCCCGGTCGATGCGAAAAGATCGCCGCTTTTCTTGAAAATCCCTATCACGTATCCACCAACCGTGAATACAATATCTGGAACGGAACGCTCTGTGGCGAGACCGTTACCGTGTGCTCCACGGGTATCGGCGGCTCGTCCACGGCTATTGCCGTCGAGGAGCTTGTCGCTTGCGGTGTTACCACCTTTATCCGCGTCGGCACGTGCGGCGGTATCTCGCTCGACGTAAGATCGGGAGACGTCGTTATCGCAAGCGGTGCGGTAAGACAGGACGGCACCTCGCGCGAATACGCGCCCATTGAATTCCCTGCCGTTGCGGACTCGGACGTGCTTTTTGCTATCCGCGCCGCCGCAAAATCGCTTGGATACTCCAATCACACCGGCGTAGTTCAGGCAAAGGACTCCTTCTACGGACAGCATAGCCCTCAGCGTATGCCCATCGCAAATGAATTGCTGGCAAAATGGGAGGCGTGGAAGCGTCTTGGCGTGCTTGCGAGTGAAATGGAATCGGGTACGCTCTTTACGGTCGGCTCTTTCCTGCGCGCACGTTGCGGCTCGGTATTCAGCTGCGTATGGAATCAGGAGAGATTCAATGCAGGTCTTGACACCAACGACGACGAAACCCACGACACCGAGCGCGCTATCAAGGTTGCCATAGAGGCGCTCAAGCTGCTTATTGCCGAGGATAAGGCGTAAGATACATATTTTTCACAAAGGGGGACGGACTGTGAAATTCCGTAAGAAAGCCAAAGAATGTAATAGCAAGAATAATTGCACCCCCGAAATGCTTGACGATGCGGTGTGTCCACCCGACACGAACGAGAAGATATACCGCGCGCTTGACGTTGCCGAAAAAATTGCAATAAAGCTTGCAAAGCTTAACGGATATCTCAAAAAAGCCAAAAAGAAAGGCAAAAAGAAGGACAAAAAGCTCGGCAAGATCAAGAAAAAGACGGGCCTTGTAGTCCTCAAAAAGACAAAAAAGATAAAAAAAGAAAAGGCGCTTAAAAGATATAAGCCGCCCAAGAAAAAATAAACACAAAACGCCCGTGTGTTCTGACACACGTGCGTTTTTCCTTGTATATACTTATATTTTCGCCTTTTTGATGCGGTTTTTCATTTTGAGGATATCGCGCACCATCTTGAATGAATCCTTCAGTACGTTGACCTTGCTCTCGCGGTGATTGATGATCTTAACGGGCATTTCAACTATCTTCATTCCGAATTTGACCGCCCAGAGTATGCACTCGAAATCAAACGCAAAACGGTTAACCTCGCAAAGCGAAAATATCTTCTTTGCCGCCTTGCTCGTGAACGCCTTACAGCCGCACTGCGAATCGGAGAGCTTAAAGCCGCCGATAACGGACAGCACCTTGATATACACCTTTGACGCCAGCTTTCTTATAGCGGTATATCCCTCATATCCGTCCTTCGAGAGATTTCTGGATCCAATCACCATATCCGCGTCGGGATTCTTTTGGAAGGTTTCGTAAACCTCGCGAATAACGTCCGTTCCGTACGCGAGATCCGCGTCGGTGAACATTATATAGTCGCCCTCTGCCGCAAGCATAGCAACGCGTACCGCGTAGCCCTTACCCATATTCTGCTCGTAGCCGACAACTCTTACGTTGGGCAGTCCAAGCTCCTCGACCATACGTCCACAGCCGTCCTTTGAGCCGTCGTTAGAAAATATTATTTCATAATCGTCAAAATTTGCTGCCATATAGTCCGAAAGCGTGCGCGCGGTGTCGCATATTATCGATGCTTCGTTATACATGGGAATACAAAGTGAAAATTTCATCAAGTGAGTCCGTCCTTATTTTTTGTATATGTTTATTTCAAATTCTATCTC
>JAZRFU010000092.1:0-4189 GCA_045643865.1 Eubacteriales bacterium | reverse complement strand
CTCCGTCGGGAGCTCCCTCCCGGAGGGAGCCAAATCACGAAATGTCGCCCCACTTAGCATCCCTACAAATCCCAATTTATCAATGCTTATAGAAAGCCACTGCGATGGCACCCGGGCCCGCGTGTGTTCCTACCACGCTTCCGACAGGGGTGATATTGAGCTTATCCGTCTGCCCCTCCCACAGGTGCGCACTGTCGCGGATATATTTCTGCAAAAGTCCGTCGTCAAAGCCCGTGTAACCGAGCAAAAGAGGCATATCGAAGTCAATTCCGCCGCAATTTTCTATCTCCTTGACGAGAAAATTATTGGATTGTCTTGAGCCGCGCGCTTTTCCGAGTATGACGATCTCGCCGTTGCGCACGCTGATTACGGGCTTTATGGAGAGCAACGTGCCCGCCATCGCCGCGCCTGCAGATATTCGTCCGCCGCGCTTGAGATATTCAAGCGTGTCAAACATTGCCACGACCTTAATATTGTCGCGCTCATACTCGATAATATTAGCTATATCCTTGGCGCAAAGTCCTCCGTCCGCAAGGCGCTGGGCTCTCTCCGCCAGAACTCCCGCTCCAATTGATACGGACAAGCTATCTACCACGAAAATTCGCCCTGCATAGTCCTGCGCCGCAACCGTCGCGCTGTAATAAGTGCCCGAAAGCTTTGAAGAAAGCGTTATTACCACAAGCTCGTTGCCCTCGGATATTTCCTTTTCAAAAACGCGCTCGAAATCCGATATGCTCGCCTGACTTGTAGACGGCATAACGTCGCTCTCGATAAGTAATTCGTAAAACTTGACGTTATCTATCTCTATCTTATCAACGTACTCCTTCTCGCCAAATCGGACGGTTAAGGGAACTATGCCCACCTTTTTCGCCGTATCGGAGGAAATGTCTACGGTTGAGTCTATGATTATTTTAACTGCCATATTTCACCGCCGCCTCAAGCATTGTCCGACGGAATACCGCACTCGCTGATTTTTTTGAGATTTGTACCGATAATTTCAAGACACGCATACATTACGGCTCTGTCCTCATCGCGAAGTCCGACCGTTGCCTGCTCGACCGCAAGCTTTGCTTTTGCGCGAACGATCTGTGCGGCGCGTCTGCCCTCTGGAGTCAACACCAGCTTTGCGCGATAAAGATTATCGCGAAGATTTTCGCGCTTTATAAGTCCCTTCTCCTCCATATCCGCAACAACTCTGGATATTCCCGCCTTATCTCTGTCGCAAAGCTCGGAGAGGTGCGTCGCGGTTATTCCGCCGGGATAGCGCGACATAAGCGAAAGATAAAGCGCGTACGAGCCGCGAAATCCGTGCTTTTCCATTTCTTCCTTTTCAATTTTCAAAATATCTCTGTAAATTCCCGAAATTGTCTGGGTGAACTGTTCAAATCTTTCTATCATGTCAAGACCTCCAATATGTTGATGCGTCAACATTGATTTTTTATTATTATACCGCGACCGAGTTGATTTGTCAATAACTTTCCAAAAATAAAGACGGATATTTGCTTGCTCTGCAATAATGCAAGCAAATATCCGCCCTTTTCTTTGTTTATACAATTGAGTGAGCCGTAGCTGTTACTCGTCGCGCTCGGAAAGCATCATATATCTTTGAGCCGCTTCGAGATGGCCGGACATGGCGGCGGCTCTGTAATAATATAGCGCCTCGCGCTTGTTGCGGATACCCGTAGCCGCTCCCTCCTCGCAGCAAAGACCGTAGCTGTATGCCGCGTTACTGTTTCCGCGGTCTGCCGCAATTTTCAGCCATTTGACCGCCTCAGCGTCGTTTTCGTTCACTCCGACTCCGTGGCGCAGACACCAGCCATAGCTGTATATCGCCTCAATATTTCCCTGCTCGGCGGCGAATTTATAGCATCTTGCCGCATAAGTGTCGTTCTTTTTGAGTAGATTCTTGCCGTCAAAAAACGCGTCTCCAAGCTTATCCATAGCCAAAGCAATTTCAGCCGCATTGACATTAAAATCGACTCCTTTTCCGTCGGTATTCGCTACCGAAGCACCAACGCCCTCGTAATATTCCTTTAGGTCACCGCCGCTTTTATGTATTTTTGCGATTTCCACGCGCGCGGGATCGTACCCCATCGCCGCGGCGATGGCAATGTACTCAAATGCCTTGATATAGTCTGATGCCGTAGCGTTATAGTGCGCCGTCAGCATGCCAAGACGATATTGCGCCTTGATTTTTGAATCCATATAAAGCTTTGTGCTCTCTGCAAATCTTTCGGGAAAATCAAAGAGTGATATATGCGGCTCACTCTCTGCGGAGACCGCCTTGACGTACCAGCTTCTCGCGTCGGCGCGGTTTTTCTTGATTCCGCGACCCTCCTCCGAGAAAATTCCCATTGAGAGCATTGCGGGCATATATCCGTGACGCGCCGCTCGCAGAAAATAGGTTCGCGATGCCGCGTATTCCGCTCTCATTCCTATGCCCGTTATTATCGCCTGCCCCGTGCGGAACATTGCCTCATCGTTGCCCGTCTCCGCCGCCTTTTTATAGAAGGACATTGCCTTGACTGCGTCCTTATCAACTCCGCGTCCATGCTCATAGCACTGCGCAATCGCAAGCAGAAGCGAGGCGTGCTTTTCGTCGGTTATATTTTTTTCGTCTATTTGCTCTATTGCCTGAAGATAGGTTGCCGCCGCCAAAAAGTCGTTTTGAGCGGTTCCCACTCCGTAGTAATAGCACTCACCGAGCATATACAACGCCTCGGGAGAGCCGAGCTGTGAGCCGCGCTCGAACCATTCGAATGCCAGCTCCTCGTTTTTGCCTGTGCCGAGCCCCTTGAGATTACAAACGCCCAGACGGTATGCCGCGTCGGCCTTGTTAAGCTCGTCGGTTTCGTACGCCTTAAGATAGTGAAGATAAGCGTTGTTACGGTTTCTGACCGCGCCGTTACCCTCAAAGAAGCAGTTTGCGACCTCATATTCTGCGGGCGCATATCCGTCGCGCACCGCGGAAGCAAGCAGTTGATAAGCCGCGTCGGGATTTTTCTTTGTTCCGTGGCCTGTCATTCTCATCTTGCCCGCCTCGTATTTCGCGGGGGGATAGCCGAGCTTTGCCGATCTTTCATAATATTTGAATGCTTGATTGAAGTTTTGCTCTGTGCCAAGACCTTGGTCACAGCAACGCGCGAGGTTGTAGAGCGCTGTAGCATTATTTGCCTCTGCCGCTTTTTTGAAGTGCTCAAACGCACCTGCCTCGTCCTTCTCGCATCCGTCGCCGTTTTGCTTGCAGATTCCAAGACGGCATTCGGCGTTGGAATTTCCAAGCTCTGCCGCGCGCGCAAACAAACGAAGCGCCTCTTCCTTGTCTTGTGCAACTCCGTGACCGTAAAAATAGCAGCCGCCCAGATTGTTGGCGGAAATAGCGCTTTCAAGCTCCATTCCTTTGCGGTATAAGATAACCGCGTATTCGTAATTTATGTTACAGCCAAGACCGAACTCATAGCACATGCCGAGCGCGCATATACAGTCGGGGTGGAACTCACGCGCACCGTCAGCAAAGCTTTCAACGGCGCTCTCCTCGTCCACCTCACAACCGAATCCGCGAGAATAGCAAAGACCGAGATTGTAATATCCGTCTCCGCTACCCAGCTCTGCGGCGCTTTTATAGCAGTCGAATGCCAGCGCGGGATTATACAGAGCGCTCTTTTTGTGGGAGTAAAGCTGACCTAAATATAGCCACGAGCGGACACAGCCCTGCTCTGCGGCGCGCTTGAGCAGCTTGATTCCGTCTGCAACGTCGATCTCGCCCGACTGCATAAGCTGCACGGTATCCTCGTAGAGCATATCCTCGCGCGGCTCCGATTTTTTCTCGGTGGTGCCTTCCCTGTCATCGGACTGCTCGGCAATTTTGTCACAGTCAGCCGCTTCGGTGTCTGCCGATGCCGACTCGTCTGTTTCGTCTATGACAGAAAGCGCGGTCACGTCCAAAGCCCCCTCGTCGTAGCTTGCAAGGTCGCTCCCGGTGTTCTCGAACGGTTCAAGCGAGTCCTGCAGCTCATCAATATTCAATTTTTCACCGCTCGGCGCTTGCTCACCTGAAGCGTCAAGCGCCAAAGGAGCCGACTCGTTTGTAACGCCTTCCAAATCCTCAAGTCCTTGAAGCTCCAGCTCGTCCGTGCTATTGTTAAACAATTCCATTAAGAAATCTCCTTTTTGGGGGTGATTTTGATGA
>JAZRFU010000091.1:0-15122 GCA_045643865.1 Eubacteriales bacterium | reverse complement strand
GATGCATTCCGATATGAGTTCCGCCAATGTCAATTCCCCCGTGAGCTTTTATGTGCTCAACGACTACCGGTTCTTCCATGCCCTCATTAGTTATAGTCGCGAATGACCCGCCTGCCTTCGGCTGCGGAATAACGGATACTGGCTCATAGAAATATTTTTCTGCACATTCTTTCTCGATAACGAGCGCTCTGTTAAGATGCTCACAGCACTGTGCGGCAAGATATATGCCATTTTCCTTTAATGCGGGAGCGAATGTCTCGAAAAGTATTCGCGCCGCCTCAAAGCTCGATCCCTTCCCTATTTGTGACCCAAGGATCTCACTCGATGAGCAACCTACCACGAATATATCACCTCGCTTGATCGGAATACGCTCCAAAAGCTCGGATATAAGCGTTTGTGCTTGTTCTTTTATTGCTTGAGTAAACTCAGAGCTTACTGCCGCATCTGCGCCTCTGTAAATATCATTCATATTACTGTTCTCCATTCAGATAATTACCATTTGTCGCTATCGTTATCGGGAATGACCTCGTTTACGGCAACAATGGCACATTCTATCATATCGTCGGTTGGCTCGAAAACGGTTACATGCTGAAGCCACATGCCGGGAGCGGATATTATTTTTGTAAACCAATTATCATATCTACCCGATATTTTTATCAGCTCATAGCCAACGCCTACGATAAGGGGCAGTAAAAGAATTTTGATTGCTACTCGGACGATAGTTATGGGCATAAATCCAAATATAAGATTGAACAGAGGATCTATAAAGAACGATACGAATATTCCCACGATCAGCATCAATATAAGGAAGCTGGTACCGCAACGGGGGTGGAATCTTCTCTGCTTTTTGACGTTCTCGACGGTAAGCTCAAGTCCTGCCTCATAGCAGAATATGGTCTTGTGCTCTGCACCGTGGAACATAAACGTGCGTCTTATGTCCTTCATTAAGGATATTGCCGCCATATATCCAATTAAAATCAATATTTTTAATACACCCTCAAAGACAGATTTTATCAACGATTCGAGAGGGAGATTGTTTTCGGGCTTCAAAAACGGCATCAGGTATGCCGCGCCTTCGTAGATAAAGGTGGGCAGTATAACGAATAATGCAACCGAAAATCCTATTCCCAAAAGGACACTGAAGAACATAACCACACTCATCCACAAGGGAGATGATTTTTTATTGTTTTCTGTAGAGGCCGCGTCACATTGCTCCTGTGTTGCTTCTTCATTTATAGCTTCTGTGTTCTCTATATTTTTAATATTGCTCTCATCTTTTCCCTGCTTGCGAGCTTTTTTGGCAGCTTTTTTTGCCTCTTTCTCGCGTTTCATTTGCTCCTCTGCTTCTTCGAGTCCTGATATCTCTGCGGAGCGCATAAGACATTTTGTTCCAAGCACCATTGCATCGATATAGTTGAAGACTCCGCGTATTATTGGGAGCTTAAAAAATTTGCTGCGGTTAGACCCTTGTGTCGGAAATTTTTCTACAACAATTTCCCCGTCAGTATTTCTAACGGCCATAGCCGTCATTTCGGGTCCTCGCATCATAATTCCTTCCATCAACGCCTGACCGCCGATAGATGTTTTTTTGGTGCAACAACCTTGTGTTTTATTATCAGCCATTAAATGCAAAATCCTTTCTGTAAATTTTACACGGTAATATACTTCTACATTTTAACATTATACCCTAAATATATTAACTGCGTGTGAAATTTTTGAAATTATAGAAAAAACCTCGGAGAAAGAGCAATTCTGTTCTCCGAGGTAAATTTTAGAAATTATTTAGCTTCCATTTCAGCTTTGTGCTTTGCGACTATGCTGTTTATTCTCTTAACAGGATCGAGCAATTCGCTGATAGTTGCATCATGATTAAGAGTATCGATAATGTACGATACGTATTTGCACATATTTACGTTTGCGTGCCAGGGCTTTTCACGAAGACCGGGGCGATTGTATACAAGGTTTGTTGTAAATATCTTGGATATTATACCGTCCTTGTATGCCTGATCGAATTTATCAAAGCCATCGGTGAAAAGGCCAAAGGTAGCAAATGCGAATATTCTCTTGGCGCCTCTGCTCTTTAATTGAGAGCATACATCGAGCATGGACTCTCCTGAGGAGATCATATCGTCAACTACGATAACGTCCTTTCCTGTAAGATCCTGACCGAGATATTCATGTGCCTCAATAGGATTTTTACCATTGATTATAACGGAGTAATTGCGTCGCTTGTAGAACATACCAATGTCGATTCCAAGCACTGACGAGTAATACATACATCTACCCATCGCACCCTCGTCGGGAGAGATCATCATCAGATTTTCCTTGTCTATAACTATATCGGGAACTTCCTTGATGAGTGCCTTGATCATCTGATATGAGGGGCGAACGTTGTCGAATCCGGAAAGCGGGATAGCATTGCACACACGGGGATCATGAGCATCGAAGGTTATTATGTTTGACACACCCATAGCGACCAGCTCCTGAAGCATAATAGCACAGTCGAGCGATTCTCTGGTCGATCTCTTATGCTGTCTGCCCTCGTAAAGCATAGGCATAATGACTGTTATTCTGCGTGCCTTTCCTGCGATAGCGGCGATAATTCGCTTGAGATCTGCGAAATGATCGTCGGGACTCATGGGAACCTCCTGACCGTACATGCGGTAGGTTACGCCGTAGTTGAAAAGGTCGCATATAATGTATACGTCCTGACCGCGCATGGACTGATGGATAAGTCCTTTGCCCTCGCCCGTTCCAAATCTCGGGCAGAGTGCTTCTACAAGATAAGTGTCCTCACTTGTATGTCTGCGCCACTCTTTAAGATAGTTGTCAACCTGCTGGGCAAATGCCTCGCAGCCCTTCATGCCGATTACACTTAACTCTGCAAAATGTGCATCCTTCATTTTAAAATCCTCCGTTATTTTGGTGCTGTGGAGGAATATCCGAGCATTTCTATGACAGATATTCCGTGATACTAATAAACTCAATAAATTTCCGCTACCTTGCAGAACTGCTCGTACGCCTTATCCCACGCTTCTCTGCTTGTCGTGGGCTCGTAGTGCTTAAGCTCAAACGAGTTAGCAACGACCTGTCTTGCCTCGGAGAGATCCTTGATCTCGCCGGCACCGATCGCTTGCATCATAAGGTTACCGATAGCAGTTGCTTCCTCGGGACCTGCGCAAACTGCAACTCCACAAGCATCTGCGGTCATCTGAGAGAGGAACTTATCCTTGGTACCGCCTCCAACGACGTTTATCATGGATATATTCTTGTTCATCAGACGCTCTATTGTTTCAACGGTGTATCTGTACTTGAGAGCGAGAGATTCATAAATGCAACGTACGACCTCGCCAACCGTTTCGGGAACGTGCTGACCTGTCATGCGGCAGAACTCTCTGATCTTTTCGGGCATATTGCCGGGGGTATTGAACGTGTGGTAGTCGGGGTTGATGATAGATGCAAACGGAGTTGCTTCCTTTGCCCAAGCTTCCATCTGAGCGAAGCTGTAATCGTGTCCCTCGCGCTTCCACTGTCTTCTGGATTCCTGAATGATCCAAAGACCCATAATGTTCTTGAGGAAGCGGATGGTTCCCATCGCACCGCCCTCGTTGGTGTAGTTAGCGGTCTTGGTTTCGTCATTGATAAGGGGCTGAGGAATTTCCGCACCCATGAGTGACCAAGTTCCGCTGGATATGTAAATGAAATCCTTGTTCTGTGCGGGTACTGCGATAACTGCGCTCGCGGTATCGTGAGAAGCAACGTTGATTACCTTTATGTTGTTTTTGCCGACCTCATCATTGATCTGAGGAAGGAGCGATCCGAGATTGTTGCAGGGCTGAACAAGGGGGGCAAAGAGCGAGCGCTTGATACCGAGCTTGTCGGTAAGACCGAACGCAAAATCCTTCTTTGCGGCATCGAGCAGCATACCTGTGGATGCTATGGTGTACTCCGTTGCCATCTTACCTGTAAGGAAGTAGTTAAGAAGGTCGGGAGTGAAGAGCATCTTGTCTGCGCGCTCGAACATTTCGGGATCATCACGCTTCTCTGCTGCGAGCTGGTTGATGGTGTTAAAGTCAGCCGCCTGAATTCCCGTGACCTTGTATATCTCGTCGGGGGAAACGAACTGCTTAACGTAGTCGGTGATGTTTACGGTTCTGGTGTCGCGGTAGTGATATGGGTTAGCCATCATTCTGCCGTTCTTGTCGATAAGCGCGTAGTCAACACCCCATGTGTCTATACCCATAGTGGAGATGTTTTCGCCCTCGATAACGGTTTTTGTGATCGAGTTTTTGATCTCGAAGAATATTCTGAGAATATCCCATGTGAATCTTCCGTTTACGAAAACGGGATCATTGGAAAAACGGTGATTTTCGCGAAGAGTGAGCTTGTTGCCGTCAAACGAACCGATAATTCCGCGTCCGCTGGAAGCGCCAAGGTCAATAGCAAGCATTTTTAATTCTGCCATAATATCCTCCAAAAAAATGTAATGGTTATTATAATTAATTTAATTATATCACACTTAAACAAAGATTGTATTAATAATTTGTGAATATATCGCACGTTTGGAAAGATTTTGCCGTTCAAAATTTCCTTTTTATTCGACAGCTTTCACTATTTTTCACGAACGTCATAAAATGTAATGAGATCGTTTTTGATCTTTGATTTTTTGTGTACGGAGTTGATCATGTTCAAAAAATATATATTTACTCTGCTTGGCGGAGATAAACGACAGGTGGCTATTGCCCAAATGATCCTGCGGCACGGCCATTCCGTAAGAGTGTGCGGATTTGGTGAGCTTGGTGCGTCTATTTCGGGCGCAGAGATGTATTCTAATGTTGAGAAAGCAATAAACGGAGCCGACGTGCTACTGCTTCCCTTGCCTGTCAGCCGCGATAACAATACGTTGGCGCTATCTCACGGTTACTGCGATGAGAGTGTAGGGCTTTCGGACTTGGTGAAATGGGCAGACCATGGCGGTATAAAGGCGATTTTGGGCGGAATGATACCCGAAAATATGATAAAAGCGGCGCAAGATGCGAAAATCTACATTTCCGATTACTATAAAAGCGAAAAGCTGCAAAAAAAGAACGCCCTGCCGAGTGCCGAGGGCGCATTGATGATAGCTATGGAAAATACGGATAGGGTCATCTCAAATATGTCCTTTGTCGTGTGCGGATACGGTCGCATCGGCGCAATTCTTGCTGATATACTTACCAAATTGGGCGCGGACGTTACGGTTATGGCGCGGCGCGACGAGGTGCTTTGTGAGATAGCCATGCAGGGCTACCACGCCGTGCGGATATGCGAGGATAACACAGATGAGATGGCAATGGCTCTGCGGCAGTGCGACGTGGTGTTCAATACCGTCCCTCACGTCGTATTTACCAGAAATATCATAGGGAAAATAGGCAAGGAGCTGCTTTATATCGAGGTTGCCTCACAGCCGGGCGGCATAGACGTCTGCGCCGCGCGAGAGGCGGGTATAGAGGTGATATTTGCCCCCTCGCTCCCCGGAAAATATGCTCCAGTAGACGCGGGAAGATACATTTTTGAGACGGTTTTTGACATTTTGAATGAGAGAGGAATTGAGATATGATAGGATATGCTATGTGCGGCTCGTTCTGCACCTTCAAGGACTCCTTTGATGCGCTTTCTCGGCTGCTCAAAAGGTACGGCGACGTCGTGCCAATAATGAGCTATAACGCCTATAATACGGACACGAGATTTGGCGCGCACGAGGAATGGATAGATAAAATAGAGGACGCGTGCGGCAGAAAAATTATAAATACCATCGAGGATGCCGAGCCGCTTGGACCAAAGGTGTCGCTTGACGCGCTCGTAATAGCTCCCTGCACGGGAAATACACTTGCAAAGCTGGCAAACGGCATAACGGACACCCCTGTGTGTATGGCGGCAAAGGCGCACCTGCGCAGTGACCGCCCGCTTGTGATAGCTCTCGCGTCGAACGACGCTATGTCGGCAAATCTTAAAAATCTTGCCACCCTCTTGACGCGGAAAAACATATATTTCGTGCCAATGTATCAGGATGAGCCGATAAAAAAGCCGCACTCACTCGTCGCCGACTTTTCGTTGCTCGACGAAACCCTCGCCGCCGCCATTGATGGCAAGCAAGTGAGAAAATTGTTTTTGTGACGGCTGCACTCCGTGTCATTCAGAGCTAACGCAGTGGACTCTCGGGTGCAAAATGAATAACGATAAAGGCGAGCCTCGAAAGGCTCGCCTGTGTTTTTGATAAAACTTCTTTTATTCCTCGGGAACGTAGTTGTAAACTATCGTGGCTGATGTTAGGTCGCTGTTATAATCAGCAATGGTTATATTATTCCATTGTGATTTGGTGCCTGTGTAATATACCGCTTTGAGTTTTGAGCAATCATAGAACGCAAATTCACCAATGCTTGTGACACTGTCGGGGATGGTTATGCTCGTAAGCGAGGAGCTATGTGCGAACGCAGCATAACCAATGCTTGTGACACTGTCGGGGATGGTTATGCTCGTAAGCGAGGAGCAATGAGAGAACGCATAATCACCAATGCTTGTGACACCCTCGGGGATGGTTATACTTTTGATTTTATTATTATCTTTGAAAACATAGTTTCCAATGCTGATAATGGGCTTGCCTTTGTAAGTTTCCGGAATTATTATGTAGGTGTCCGATCCAATGTATTCAGTAATAACGTAACCATTTAACGCAGAATCAAACCCTACATTAAAATTCGAAGCAAAATTAATATCTGAAAGCTCCCGTTCACACTCTTCAATTTTATCCGCGCTATCCTTGTGTCCCTCGAGTGCTTCAAATGCGGAGATCGCTTCGGTATATTTGCCCTCATCCATAAGATCTACAGCGGCATCATATTTCGCGTCCTTGATGGCCATTTCACATTCGACAATTTTATCCGCACTGTCTTTATGTCCATTAAGCGTCTTAAATGCGTCAATTGCCTCGGTATATTTGCCCTCATCCATAAGATCTATGGCGGAATCATACTCGGCATCTTTGATAGCTCTTTTACATTCTGCGATTTTATTTAAGCTGTCTTTATATCCGAAGAGTGTCATAAACGTATTAATGGCTTCGTCATATTTGCCCTCATCCATCAAGGCAATCGCGGCATCATATTTCGCGTCCTTGATGGCAATTTCACATTCGACAATTTTATCCGCACTGTCTTTATATCTATTAAGTGCCCTAAATGCGTCAATTGCCTCGGTATATTTACCATCATTCATAAGGTCAACGGCGGCATCATATTTCGCGTCCTTGATAGCGATTTCACACTCTACGATTTTATCCGCACTGTCTTTATATCTATTAAGTACCTTAAATGCGTCAATTGCCTCGGCATATTTACCATCATTCATAAGGGCAACGGCGGTATCGTACTCGTTATCTTTGATAGCGACTTTGCACTCTTCAATTTTAGCCGTGCTATCCTTATATCCATCAAGTGCTTCAAATGCCGCGATTGCATCAGTATACTTGCCCTCATCCATCAAGTCAACTGCGGCATCATATTCTGCGTCCTTGATGGCGGTTTGACATTCGGAAATTTTGTCTACACTATCTTTATAGCCGTCAATAGTTCCTAATATTTCAATTGCTGCAATATAGTTTCCATTTTGCATATATTCGATTGCAGTATTGTATTTGTTGGCAGGAATAATGACTGTTGTAAGAACTGTAATAAATGACACTAAAATCAATGCCAGTGATGCGGCAGAGATAATAAATATTTTGCGACGTTTTTTATTGATTTTTGCTTTTTCTTGACGCTGTGCGAGTTTAAGACATTCAAGACGTCTTTTCTCATCTACCAAAGTCAGATATTTATTAAACTCGGGCTGCTTCTTTATGGGATCTTTGGCGTTGATAATCGCATAATCAGAGCTAACCTTTATATTTGCCAGACATATTCCCCAATACGCGTCGGCATTATGAGAATCAAATGACAGAATCAAATTCCAGAAATACTTTGCATCATCATACGCGGAAAGGTGCAACGTATTTTTAGCAAGCTGGGTTATCTCATTTTGCAACTCGATAATATCACCTTGATAGTATCTGGGAATTTGCCTTATAAATTTGCAATCACTGAGGATGAATTTGCTTTGGTTAAAGTGATTGAGTGCTTTTTTTATTTCATCGTTAGGTCTTGCGGCATATTTCAAAATTAACTCGAAATAGGTGATTTTAGTTGAGACATCGGAAGCTTCCGTAAAGCTGAGATCAAGCAGCGTCCACAGTGCAGCAGAGTTACCCTCGTCCACACTTAAAATATTTTCAGCGCATTGCTTTTGCTCATTTGGATGTGACGTCTGGTTCAAAAATTTCAAGTTGAAGTCAATATATTTATCAACCTCCGTACTGTCAAGAGCAGAAAGCACCTTTTGGAATATTATAAAGCTGTGCTTACTCCTTGATATATCAAATGCCTTATCGATATTTGCACTTCGATTTTCGTATTTGTAAGGCAAAATTATATCCAATATTTTGCTATACGTCAGTATGCTTGTCACATTCCCCGAATTATACAGATCGTCAAGCATTTTCGTAGCAATCTCTTTGTTGGCATTTGATAATGCTTTTTCGATAAGAGCAAAATCCGCAGGCGTGAATTGAGAAAAATGCGAATATAGCGTAGTTATGTTTAATGTTTTGTGTTTCACCTGCAATTTGAGCCACATTGCCTCGGAGCAGGACGGATTTTCAAACAGAATATTGTCAAGGAGGTCGCTCGCGTCCTCCCACTGCTTTGCGGACACATAAGTGGGGACAAGGTCGAGCAGTTGACGCTCGTCAATGCTCGTTTCGGCATTTCCCTGACCTATTTCACGTGTTGTAATAGTGTTTTCGGTCAGAACGGTCGCCTTTTTGGATATTTGTCCGCCCTTTATCTCGATTCTTTCAAGACGGCGGCTCTCGTTGGCTATGGTTACTACCTTTTTGATATGACGTTCAAGATCCTGCAAGAACGTGATGTCGTTTGCGTTCATACACTGGCGGGATTTGAGTGCCGCAGGTAGATCGTACGGATCCATATTCTTATATACGGTTATAAGACTGCTTTTGTGCTTTTCTCCGGATTCAATGCGGTTGACAAATCTCGTCCACTCGTTCTTTATCCACACCGCGCTGAAATATTCGGGCTTTTCGCCGAATACTATCATTACTTTGGCGGTGTTTATAGCATTATATATGTACGGCTCGTAATGCTCGGAAACCTTATCGCGTAAGCTAACGCGGCTGAAAAACACCTTATATCCCTCGGCAACCAATGCATTATAGAGATCCTGCGCGTCGTAGCTATCCTGTGTTCTTTCGATATCGTGCTCTCGGTCGCTATCCTTAAAGCTGATAAAAACGTCATAGGGTGGCTCTTTTCTCGCCTTTTCCAGCCATTCTACGCGTATTTTCTCTATCTTCTCTGCCTGCTCGCGATAGGACTGCGCTATATCGGCAGGTGCCAGCGAGATCGCCTTTTTAACGTCGCGATCTTCTATAAACGAGCTTTCGCTGATGCTATTGCAGGTGGGCACCTTTTTATTTTCGTTGAGGTCGGTTACGTACACGATACCCGCGCCCGCAAGAGCCCGTCCCCAATATGCTTCGTGGTTACCCGGCTCTTTGATTATGATATTTTCAAACAGCTCCACCGACTTTTCAAAATCATAGTCGCGCAAAGCTCCCCACGCGTTAGCGCGGTCTATTACGTGGACGTCATTGTCCGCGTCTATCATCCATTTGTTGCCGCAAAATCTACAAATGTAATAATTCCCCGAGCGGTCAAGTGCACCGCCGCAGGACTTACATTTCAAATCTTGAATAGCCATTTTGTCGCCCTCCGAGTAGCTTTTGGAAAGATTTTCCCAATATATAGAGTTATTATATCACACCAATGAATGAAAGTCAAGAAAATCCGCAGATAACCGTGAGATTATCTGCGGATAAATTTTGGGTTATTGTATTGGTTTACACTACCAATACCTGTTCAAATTTGTTTTACGCTCTGCGCCAAGTGCCGTTCTCGTAGATGTAGGTTACATCAGACGATACCTTGTAGGTTTGACCGTTGTTAGTAAATTCGAAGCCCGCGCAAATGGTGATTGTTAATGCTTCACCGTTAAGATAAGAATCAAGCCATTCGGTATTTACAAGAAGCTTCATTGTGTTGCCGGTAGAGTGAATACTTACGGGGACTCGGTGTCTTTCGTCATCTTTGGCGGGATCAGATGTCCAATTATAGTCTGAGAGATCGTACTCCTCATTTATTTCCGTAACGGTCTTTCCATTTATCATGATGTTCGGTTTTACCAACGGGAATTTAGAATCTCCGCGAGTGTGGAAATGATAGTTTATTCCCTCGAATATGGCAGAGCTACTCGTAATCTTTATATTAGTGTAATCTCCGTTTTTGGTCATTTCGGATACTTGAAGCTCTCCGGTGATGTCATAAACATTGATGCCAAATACAAATTCACGTTTGATAGTCTCATTAAAGATTACAGTTGCGGTGTGATTTCCGTCTGACAAGCCGGCAAGCACAGAACTGTTGACGGTAATTGTGGTTCCGTTTTGCTCAAATGCTACAGCAGTGCCGTCTATCTGAAATTCCAATATAGGCAGATCCTCGTTGAGATTTACCGTCATATCTTTTGATTCGGATGTGTTGTAATAGTAGCTCTGAACGCTGATTCCGTAATCAGGTGTGTAAACGTAGTCGTCCGGGTCTTCACCGAACATAATGGCTTTGATTGCAAAAATTTCTCTTTGAGTGACACCTATTGATTTCAGGAAAGACTCACATTTTTCGGACAGAGTATCTCCCTCGTAGGATTTCAAACCGTCCAAGACAGGCATAATGGTGTCTATGCTTCTGGGATCCTGCGATGCGCATACCGGCGAGAACGTAGTTACAACGTAATCTTGAATGATCTCTTCCTCTGAAACGCCTAACAAGGCGAGAAGCAATGCGGCAACCGTGCCGGTTCTATCTGCTCCGCCCGAGCAATGAATATACACGGGATAATTTTCAGGATCTGCGAGAAGCTGAAATACTTCCTTGTAGTAATTTGCTTGGGCAGATCCAAAGCAAGCCGCATATGCGGTGAGAGGTATGTTAACATATTCTGCGTGGTCGAAGGAGCTTTCAGTGCGTCCATCGATTTCAGAGGTACCTCTAAGGTCTATTTGAGTTTTAATGGGTACTATATTGTTGAAATAGTCTTTTCCCTCGTCAGTAAGTTTGTCTCCGTGCGTAGATGCCTTCAAGTCTGGGGTGCTTCCTCGGAATACCATATCCTGCAATACAGTTTTTCCGTTGACTATGTATCCTCCAAGATCACGGCAGTTATTATATAAGCCGCCTGCATCCACAAATCTGGGGCCGAGGTCTGTCGTTGCAAATTGTGTAACGATAGAATCGACCACTTCGCCTATACGCGCTGTTAATCTTACGTAATATGTAGTGTTTTTCAGAAGAAAGTTTAGCTCTACTGAGGAGTCAAGGGATCTGAGCGCAATCTTTTTGGAATTCAAGAAATCTTTATTGGTGGAAATCTCAATGTAAAGCTCATCAACGGTTACATTATTGATTGTCCAACTAACAGTAATTCCCTTGGACTGCTTTTCTTGCTTGTAGTCATATTTTGATACGTCGGCGTAAGCACCCGCGAGTAAATACTCCTTGACAGGATCAATATAGGGATATACTACCGCATCCATCTCATTAAATGACATAAATGCTTCTTTATTCTTGATGGCGCCGCATTTCGTACACTTCATCTTAACGTCTTCTCCTTCTAAAATGTACGTGTATGTATGTTCTGCTGCAATATTAGCAGATCCGCAGATATTGCAATCGGAAACTGTATGTGTACCGTCACCGTTGTCGGTATAAGTATGTTTCACACCTTTGATCTCACATATGTCGATCTTGGTCAGCGTTTTAGTTCCGTTTGTATCTCGGAATTGAACAAGATCGGTATTGACAAGAGCAAGAAGCTCTTCAAGATTATCATTTGCGATGAAATAATCTACATCAAGATAATCCGTAGCGTTCGGATGATTAAGAAATTGCAGCGAAATACTTGACATCAAAGGATATTTGCCATCCGCATCCTTTATATAGGCATCTAACAATTCAAGATCCACTATATAAGTTACCCATTCGTTGCTCGTAATTCCGGATATTGTGATAGTGTAGAGGTCATTTATGAATAGCCCTATGGCTTTATCTTCTCTCGACGCGATAGCGTTGGTTCTGATTTTGAACGCAACGTAACGGCAATTCTGAAGCGCGGGCTGGTCTTCCGCCAAGCTGTAACGAGTAGTATTATCTATAAGATATTTCCAGTTCCAGATTTCTTTTCCGTCAACTTGTCCCGAGGGAGTGCTCTGATAATATGTCACTCCGTTATCGGTATAGGGTCCGGTTGAAGGACTGAAATGCCCCTTGGGTTTAGCAGAATAGTATTTGAAATAGTCAATGTGAATCTCATCACCACATATGCAGGTAAAATTGCCGTTACCATTGTGATTGTAAGCGTGAAACTCTGTTTTTGCGTCAATTCCGCACGATTGGCATGCAGCGCTGGTGTGCGTTCCGTTTGTGTTTATATTAACAAAATGGCCCTCTGTGGATTTTCCACATATACAGATATGCGTATTAGATATTTCATCATACACCATATTGTGGGCTTCTTCAACACCAACCATCTGACAAGTAGTACAAGATGGAGTGGTATGGGTGTTGCCGTTGTAAATATATTTGTGATTGGTCATAGCACAGCGATCTTTTGCAGTAAGCGCGGTAGTTGTTCCGCTTGCATAGAACTGAACGACGTCAGTATCAACCAGTGCAAAAATGTCTTTGAGATTATCGTCGGCAATGAAATAATCAATATCGAAATAATCGGTATTGTTCGGACTGCCCAACAATTGAATTATCATACTGGTTATGGTATTGCCGGTTGATCCAAGATCCACTATATAAGTTACCCATTCCTCACTGTCAATGCCGACTATATTAACAGTCGTTCCGTAATCGAGAGTGATGACGGTATCCGTTCGGGACTTGAGAACGTTGGTTCTGATCTTGAACGCAATATAGCGTGATGCCGCAAGTGCCGCTTTATCTTCATCGGACATTCTTCCGGGATTTGTTGTACGGTCGATCAAATATTTGAGATCGTACGTGCCGGCGCTGTTTGCTTGCAAGTTAGTAGAGGTGATTCTATAATACGAAATATTCCCCTCAGTTTGTTCGGTAACTGTATTACCGAAGTGTCCTTTGGGCATATCACTGTAGAATTTGTAATAGGTGATATTAACTGAATCTCCGCACTCACATGTAAAATTACCGTCACCGTTATGCGTATATATGTGTTCGGTGGTAGTTTCTTCACTTTTGGTAGTCTCTTCCGCCTCTGTGGTAGTTTCCTCTGCCTTAGTGGAGGTTTCCTCTGCCTTAGTGGAGGTTTCCTCTACCTTAGTGGAGGTTTCCTCTACCTTGGTGGTAGTTTCCTCTGCCTTTGTGGTGGTTTCTTCCACCTTCGTGGTAGTTTCCTCTGCCTTCGTGGTAGTTTCTTCTGCCTTTGTAGTCGTTTCTTCTACCTTGGCGGTAGTCGTTTCTTCCACCTTAGCAGTAGTTGTTTCCTCTGCCTTAGTGGAGGTTTCCTCTACCTTGGTGGAGGTTTCTTCTGCCTTTGTGGTAGTTTCCTCTGACTTTGTAGAGGTTTCTTCTACCTTGGCGGTAGTCGTTTCTTCCACCTTAGCAGTAGTTGTTTCCTCTACCTTAGTCGTTTGTTCGTTCGTGCTCTGCTCTGTTTCCGTAGTAGTTACCTCGGGATCTACGGATTCTTCAGTACAAGCAAAAAGCGATAGAATCATAGATGACACAATCGCAAGAGCCAACAGTCTGATCAATATACTTTTTTTCATGGCGATCTCCTTTTGTAGATTGATTATTTGCTAACAATGTTTATAGGATTATAAGATATCTTCGGGAGTAAATGTATACCGTGAATTGCAGAAACGGCATTTTATTTCAAGCTCCTCGGGTTTGCCTTCAGCGATCTGCTCGTCAAAGAGCTTGCGCAAATCTTGCTTGGAAATCGACGTTATCGCGCGCTCCATTCGCTCGCGCGAGCAGGTGCATAGGTAGTTAACGTCGATCTCGTCAAAGAGGTCGTACTCTATTCCCTGCATCGCCATCGCCATTATTTCCTGATTGGACATTCCTGCATCAAAAAGGCGCGACACGTTGGCAAGCAGCGGTACGTTGTTCTCTATTTTAGTGATAGTTTCATCGTCTGCAAACGGCAAAAGCTGAATTATGATTCCGCCTGCTGCGCGGCACGAGAGGTCGGTATCCACAAGCACGCCGAGCGCGCACACGGTTGGCACCTGCTCACTTTGCGCGTAGTATGCCGTAATATCCTCGGCGATCTCGCCCGAAACCAGATCAATGGATCCGTTATAGGGATCGCCGTCGCCCATATCCTTGATGATATTGAGAAATCCGCGACCGACCGCGCCGCTTACGTCCAGCTTGCCGTTGGATTTAAGCGGTATCTCAACGTTGGGATTCTGAATGTATCCGCGCACGTTGCCGATATAGTCGCCAATCGCCATAACTCTGCCCGCAGGTCCGTCACCGTTGAGCGATACCGTCACGGTGTCCTCCTTATCTCCGAGCATACAGCCCATCATTGAGGTGACCGTCAGCAAGCGACCGAGCGTAGCCGTCGCGGTTGCCGACGTATCGTGATACTTTATGGCTTGATTTACTATTTCGGTTGAATTTATAACGTGTATTCTCGCGCTTCCGTCGCGTGTCATAGCGCGTAATATCTGTGACTGTGCCATTTAATATCTCCTATGTGTTATTTCTTTGCCCGCGCGGCGATATACCAGCGCTCTGTTTTCTCGGTGGGTGCGGAAAAGCTATAATCCGCGAAAATCCCCAGCATTTCAAAGCCCGCATTTTCAAGGTGTGAGATAAGCTCGTCCTTCTCGTAGCATCTTTCGGTCTGCACCTCGTCAACGCGTGTAAATCTGCCGTCTTTATCCTCTGTAAACACCGAAAGGTAGAAATTACAGA
>JAZRFU010000090.1:0-2835 GCA_045643865.1 Eubacteriales bacterium | reverse complement strand
CTTGTCTTTGACCAGCGAGGAGCTATCTCGTCTGTCGGACGCGCGACTAAAGGAAATTTTGCCCCGTATAGCCGTAATTTCACGCGCGCTTCCCAATGACAAGAGCCGACTTGTCCGCGTGGCGCAGGAGCTTGATCTGGTGGTGGGAATGACGGGTGACGGAATAAACGACGCCCCCGCGCTCAAGCGCGCCGACGTGGGCTTTTCCATGGGCACGGGAACGCAGGTGGCAAAGGACGCAGGCGACGTTATAATTATCGACAACAATCTGTCGTCCATAGTAAAGGCGGTGCTTTATGGAAGAACTGTGTTCAAGAGCATCCGAAAATTCATCTCGTTGCAGCTGACTATGAATCTTTGTGCCACGGGAGTGTCGATAATATGTCCGTTCATCGGTGTGGATACACCTGTCACCGTGGTGCAGATGCTTTGGATAAACATAATTATGGATACGCTGGGCGGTCTTGCCTTTGCGGGCGAGGCGCCTCTCGCGTCGTACATGACGGAAAAGCCAAAGCGGCGCGACGAGCCGATTTTGAACGGCTATATGATAAACGAAATACTGATATGTGGCGGCTTTACGATAGGATTGTGCGTGGCGTTTTTGAAAATCCCCGAAATATCCTCGCTTTTCCGTTGGTCAAGCGACAGCATATATCTTTTGACGGCATTTTTTGCTTTGTTTATCTTTGCGTCGGTATTCAACTGCTTCAACGCGCGCACCGACCGCTTGCGCCTCTTATCCAACATAACGCGCAACAAGGCGTTTATAGTTATTATGGCGGCGGTGCTGACAATACAGATAGCGTTTATATATCTCGGCGGCGAGGTGCTGCGTACCGCGCCGCTGACGCTGCGTGAGCTTGCCGTGACCGCCGCACTGGCGCTTCTGGTCTTTCCTGCGGATTTTATACGAAAGCTTATATGGCGTTGCATTTTCGGTAAGAGAGGATACTGATAACCCTCTTGACAAACAGAGCACCTTTTGATACAATATAATTGGATATATATTAATGTCAGAGAGGTATACTTATGACTAACAAGGAACGCTTTATAGATATTTTCAAAAGCAAAATAAAAAGAGAAGGAGCAGATAAGCTGCTTGCATATCTGTGCAGTGACGGAAGTGACTTTTTTACAGCCCCCGCCAGCACGCGCTTTCACGGCAATTACGAGGGCGGACTTTGCGAGCATACGCTCAACGTGTATGATTGCCTTTGCGACATTTTGAGCCGCCCGCGCGTAAAAGAGCAGTACGGCATTGAATATAGCGAGGAGAGCATTGCCATCGCGGCGCTTCTTCACGATATATGCAAGGTCAATTTCTATAACGTAAGCTTCCGCAACGTCAAGAACGAGGAGGGCAGATGGGAATCCGTGCCCTTCTATACCATAGACGACAATCTGCCTTACGGTCACGGAGAAAAGTCCGTATATATCGCATCGGGATATATGCGTCTGACGCGCGACGAGGCGTTTGCCATAAGATACCACATGGGCTTTTCGGCAGACAAGGAGAACCACGGCAACGTGGGCAAGGCAATGGAGATGTTCCCCTTGGCGTTTTTCCTCAACTGCGCGGATACCGAGGCGGCGTATTTCCTTGAGGGCTCAAATAACAAATAAAGAGGATTAAAAAATGTCATATAACAGAGAAGAATTGGTCAGAACTGCCGTCAACGCGGCAAAGAAGTCCTATTCTCCGTATTCTAATTTCTGCGTTGGAGCGGCACTGCTTTGCGCGGACGGAGAGATATTTGAGGGAACTAACGTGGAAAACGTATCCTACGGCGCGACTAACTGCGCGGAGAGAACGGCGTTTTTCAATGCGGTAATGAACGGCAAAAGAGATTTCGTTGCTATCGCCATCGTCGGCTCAAAAAGAGGCGAGGAGATAACGAGCTATTGCGCCCCCTGCGGCATCTGCCGTCAGGTAATGGCGGAGTTTTGCGGCGAGGATTTTGAAATTTTGCTTTATGACGGTAAAAATATAGCGGTCAAAACGCTCGGAGAGGTTCTCCCCGGCGCGTTTGACAAGTCCAATCTGTGATGGGTGAAAAATGGAAAAGGATAAGATAAATCGCGCCCCTGCGCCGAAATACGTAGAGAGAAACTGCGAGAGCTGTGAATTTTACGATTTCGACGAGGAATGGGATGAATACGTTTGCTCTATGTCACTCGACGAGGACGAAATGATAGATTTCCTTGGCGGAAATACAAATCGCTGTCCTTATTACAGATATTACGACGAGTATAAGAGCGTTCATAAGCAGATATAAGCAACACAAGAAAAATGAGGAATTCAAAATGAAGGAAAAGAAAAAAGCGTCGCTTGATATGTTCAAGCTTTCCGTTTGCATAATAGCCCTGTGCATAATAATGGGACTGATGCTCGGCGTGTATAATTCGGTCGTGCCCACCAAAATTGCCGAGTTAGAGGAAAAAGGCAAAATGGATAACGTGATATGGGTGATAAGATACGGCTCTGTGGTGCTTCCCGTTATCGTGGTAGCAATCATATTGATGTTCTTTTATTTCGATAAAAGCCAGTACGTGCCCGTAAACACACAGAGAGAAAAGGCGTATATCTGCCTTGCAGTAGCATTGTTCACGTTTTTCATTATGCTTCCGTACGTTATTGCAATGAGCGGCGGATTTGTGATTGAGAAAACGGTGCAGAACGAGCTTGGCGATGATGAAACCGTAAAAACCTTGCTTGGAAATACGGCAACGTGGTTTGCCGCGCAGATAATTCCGTTCGCAATAATCATTTCGTATCATTTTGTTCGTATTTCAAGCGAAAAAAAGGAGCTTTTGGCAAATGAGAGATAAGCT
>JAZRFU010000089.1:0-12782 GCA_045643865.1 Eubacteriales bacterium | reverse complement strand
GTCAAGCTCGGACTGTGTCTGTGTCAGCGAGGCGCCGGAAAGCGCGGTTTTATACATGTCTGCCCATGCGTGCCCAACTCCGACCTTTTCGCCGTCCTTGACCAGATAGTCAACAACGTATCCGTTATCCACGCTTATCACCGCTTCATCGCGGAAAATATATCCCGAAAGATAGACGTACTGCCCGTCAGTCACGGTATGCGTTCTCTGTGTAGACACCTGAACGTCAAAGTTTCGGGAGAATTGCACTGCCATATACACAAGCAAAAAGAGCACAACGGCAATAATGACGGCGTTAACCGTCTTCTGCTTATACGTTTTAACTCTTTTTTCTTTGAACACGACCCCAAATCCTCTTTTTAGCGCTGATTTTGCTTATACATAGTTAATTATAACATATATTTGTATTTATTAAAAGAGTTTTTTCGAAATGTTTACAATATCTTCAAATGTTTTAAGCCCGTTTTCGTCATCAACGAACACCTTTTTTACGTAATCCTTGCCGCCGAACCAAGTGAGCTGTCTTTTTGCATAGCGTCTGGTGGCGACCTTAAGCTCATCAACACATTCTGACAGATCGCATTCGCCGCGAAGATACGGAAAAAGCTCCTTGTATCCTATCGCCTGCGCCGCGGTCTGTGATCTCTCAAAAACTCCCGCGTCCATAAGCGCGCGTGCCTCATCTGCAAGCCCCTGCTCTATCATATCGTCCACGCGTTTTTCTATGCGGTTGTATAGTAGCTCTCTGTTGTGAAACACCAGAGATATGACCGTGGCGTCATAAAGCGAAGACAGCTCGGAATTTTCCCTGTCTATCTCGCTCTTTTTTCTGCCCGTAACCTCGCATATTTCAAGAGCGCGTAAAACTCTTTTTTCGTTGTTTTTATGAATTGATGCCGCCGATTCGGGATCTATGGCGCAAAGACGCTCGTACATAGCATCCCTGCCAAGCTCTCGAAGCTCGGAGAAAAGCCGCTCGCGCACCTTTTCGTCGCACGACGCCTCGCCGTCAACACCGCCGCGCAAAAGTCGGTCAAGATAAAGCCCCGTGCCGCCGCACAGTATAGGCAATTTTCCTCGCGAGTATACGTCACGTATCACCGCCTCGGCGTCGCGCACGTAATCCGCGCAGGAATAGGGCGCATCGGGGGGGAGAATGTCAATAAGGTGATGTCGCACCGCGCTCAATTCCTCGGCGGTGGGCTTTGCCGTGCCGATGTCCATTTTTCTGTATATCTGCATAGAGTCGCAGGAAATTATCTCTCCGTCAAGCTCGCGCGCAAGCGCGATAGCCAGCGACGTCTTGCCCGATGCCGTAGGGCCTGTTATTGCCAAAAGCTTGATTTTTTTGCCGTCTGTCACCGTATTTACCTCCCTTCTCCGCCTCGGCGGAAATTTTTGCTGCTTTTTATATAGTTGTTTGAGTATATTAGGCCTTGCGGTTATAATTTCCCAGCACCTCGTTTATCTTGTAGAAGTTGACGAAGCAGTCGGGGTGATTTTTGAGTATGCGAAGCATCTCGCCGATCTGACGCTTGTTGATAATGCAGACCAGCATATATTTGTCGGTGTCGGAGTACATTCCGTGCACGCGAAGCTCGGTAACGCCGTGATGAAGCTTATCAATAAGCTCGCGTGAAAGCTCGTCGGGCTCATTTGTGACTATCTCAAACTTATAGCCCGCGCGACCGCCGCTAAGTCTGCTGTCCACTATCATTGTGGAGATAAAGAGATTGAGCAAAGTACAAATAACAGGGGTTATCTTCATTCCGTACACAAAGAACGCGATGGCAACCACGCTTGCATCCATAAAGAAGGACACGTAAGCGACGTTCATTTCGGGACGCGCTTTTTTAAGCAGGGCAGAGATCCCGTAAGTTCCTCCGCTTGCGCCGAATCGCAGAAGCATTAAAGAAAAACCAAAGCCCGAAATCACTCCCGTTGCAATGCATGCAAATACTACGTTGAAATCCTCGCCGTTATTGATAAGGCAGTACGGCTGTATTCCGAGAGCATCAAACAAAAGAGGCATAGATGACTGCACTATCATATAAAGCGACAACAAAAGTCCGAGCTTTTTGTTTATAAATATCGTGAGCAGTATCATGATAGGCAGATTGAATATCAGCATGAGAGCCGACCAGCTTATATAGTCGCCGAAAAGGTGGTACGTTATGGTAGCAAGACCGCCGACGCCACCGGGTGCAAAGCCGTTGCTGTTCAGAAAAATGTGGTATGCCGTACCTACGACAATACCCGCCACGGTTGCGATAAGAATATCTGTGATAAGATCAATAAGCGCGCGTTTTTTCATAATAACTCCTCAAAGTGAAGCGTTAACCGCTTTTTTATTCTATAAGCATGGCGTCGCCAAACGAGAAAAATCTGTATTCCTCACGTACTGCCAGATTATATATATCCATTACCTTTTCCTTGTTGTAAAAGGCCGAAACAAGCATAATGAGCGTGCTTTCGGGCAGATGGAAATTGGTTATAAGCGCATCTACCGCCTTGAATTTGTAGCCGGGATAAATAAATATTCCCGTATCTGCGCTCATCGCGTGTACCGTGCCGTTTTCGTCCGACGCGCTTTCAAGCGTGCGGCAGGACGTTGTTCCGACGCAGATAACTCTGCCTCCCGCAGCTCTGCGAGAGTTTATCAGCTCTGCCGACTCGCGAGAAACCGAGAAAAATTCGGTGTGCATAACGTGGGCGTCAAGGCGGTCCTCCTTTACGGGACGGAACGTGCCAAGTCCTACGTGAAGCATAACAGGGGCAATAGCAACACCCTTGTCGCGAAGCTTCTGCAATATCTCGTCGGTAAAATGCAAGCCCGCCGTGGGAGCCGCCGCCGAGCCCTCTTCACGCGCATAAACTGTTTGGTAGCGACTGTTGTCGTGCAGCTGCTCTGTTATATACGGCGGAAGCGGCATAAGACCGATAACGTGGAGAATGTTGTATATGTTTTCGTATTTATCCTTGTCGTAGGAGAATTTTATGATGCGGTTGCCCTCCTCGGTGATATCCGTGACCTCGCCCGTAAGGATTCCGTCACCAAATACCGACTTCATTCCTATTTTAGCTCTCTTTCCGGGCTTGACAAGACATTCCCAGCTGTCAAGCTCGCGTTGGCGGAGCAAAAGCAGCTCGATCGAGGCGTCCTCTTTGTCCTCGCGGTGACCGTATATTCTTGCGGGAATTACCTTGGAATCGTTTACTACGAGCACATCATTGGGGTTTATTTTATCGACGATATCGTAAAAATGTCCGTGCGAAACTGTGCCGCTCTCGCGGTTTATCATCATCAGTCGGCTCTCGTCGCGCTTGTCCATCGGATGCTGCGCGATAAGGCGCTCGGGAAGCTCATAATAAAAGTCCGAGGTAAGCAGCTCGGTAGGAGCTCTGTCGTTTATTATAACTGTGTTTTTTTCTTGCATAGCTTTCCTTTCGGGGCAGTGTCAAAAGCGGTATTTAGGAATATAATTCTAATAAATCCGACACTTTTCCATTTTATCGATTCATTATAACACGGCAGACCGTCTTTTGCAATAGCTTGCGACCAAAAAGAGCGCGAAAAGTGCAGAAAAGGCGCAATTTTATCCTTTGTGTCGGTCGGCGGTCGAGTTGCAGAGGAGAGCTTATGAGTCAATTCAAAAAAACAGTATTCAGGGGCGCGGCGACCGCGCTCATAACGCCGTTTCGCGACGGCGGGATCGACTTTGAGTCACTTTCGTCAATGATAGAGCGTCAGATCAACGCGGGCATCGACGCGCTGGTCATTGCGGGAACGACGGGGGAAAATTGCACTCTGTCCGACGTGGAGCATCACGAGCTCCTGACGCGCGCCATCGAGTACATAGACGGCAGAGTGCCCACTATCGCGGGAACGGGCTCGAACGACACCGCGCACGCCGTCGAAATGTCACAATATGCCGCGTCACTCGGCTATGATGCTCTGCTTGTGGTGACGCCGTATTATAACAAGGCGACACCGCAAGGATTGATTAAAAGCTATTTTACAATTGCCGATGCGTCCGACGCACCCATAATCCTATATAACGTGCCGTCGCGCACGGGGTGCAATATTACTCTGCCCGTTTATCGCGAGCTTGCGCGACACGAAAACATTGTTGCGGTCAAGGAAGCGAGCGGAAGCATAAGCGCGGTCGCGCAGCTGATAGACGAATGCGGACACCTTTTTGACGTGTATTCGGGCAATGACGATCAGACGCTCCCCCTGCTCGCGCTGGGCGGCGCGGGAGTCATCTCGGTGGCGTCAAATATTATACCGAGAGAGATGGTGGAGCTATGCCGCCTTTGGTTTGAGGGGGAGTGGGAGCAAAGCCGCCAAATACAGATGGAATATCTCTCGCTTATGAATACGATGTTCTGTGAGGTCAACCCGATACCCGTTAAAGCCGCCGCGGCAATGATGGGGCTTTGCGGCGAAGATTTGCGCCTGCCTCTCTGCCCTCCGAGCGAGGAGAATAAGCAAAAAATCGCCCACGCGCTTAAAGAGGCAGGGGTAATAAAATAAAAGCAAAAAGCCCGACTGTGTCGGGCTTTTATACTTGCTTTATTGGATCGTTATTTCTTCAACACTTTTTTACACCAAGTGCGTTTGTTGCATTTAGGGCACTTCAAGTACCGAGTTGTTCCCCTGTGCATTGCATTCAACGCCTGCGTATAAGTAGGCACGATCTCGTGACCGCAATTTTTGCACTTGTAAGCTCCCACACTGACTTCAAGCTTTAATGCATAGAAGCACGGTATCATGAAAACTACGCAGAGCGTAAGTATTGCAACTGCCATCCATGGACCCTCGGGCACACAAAACGCGATAATCGCGAGCCCTCCGAGCAATCCGATGATGCTCACTGACATGATCGCCCACATTGCATTCCAAATAGTTTTGTTTTTCTTTTCTAATTCCTTTGCCATGTCAAGCAAAAGCTGTTCGTTTTTTTGATCGTTGTTTTCCATCGTTATTACCTCCCCACTGAGTAAATCGTTTACACTTATTCCAAGGATACGGCACAGATCCAGCATTATAGAGGAATCGGGCAGAGAAAGTCCTCTTTCCCATTTGGATACGGCTCTGTCGGTAATGCCCAGCATCTCTGCGAGCTGCATCTGCGTAAGATTTTGCTTTTTTCTCTGTTCGGCAATAAATTTGCCAATTTTCTGCTGATCCATAGCTAATTCCTTTCAGTAATTTTGGAAAGTCCCGCCGCTCGCGAATCGGCAAGTCCTCCCTGTGCAATATCAGTATAGCGCATTTTTACTTTTTAGTACACACACCGATGGTTGAGTGGGGATAAAACAACCGCGAGTTTGTGGTTTTTCGTGTTATATTAAACACACATAAATTGGGATTTATCGGGGAAATAAATAGACGTCACCCCCAAATTGCCTCCCTCCGAGAGGGAGGGGGGACCGCTTGCGGTGGAAGGAGCCAACGTAACATAAAGCTCTTGTGAGTAATATTGTTACGCATGCTCCCTCACCCGACTCCGTCGGGAGCTCCCTCCCGGAGGGAGCCAATTTACCAAACATCGCATCACTGACCCACCATATAAATCAAAATTTGAAAATTATTTCCCTTGCTGACGACACCAGATCTTCATTACCAGCTTGTGCGGAAGCAGCTTTGTCAGCAGCACCTGCGCACGTATGTCCGCGCCGCACACCGACACGTCGCGTCCCTTATACATATCGTACACGGCGCGTCTTACGACCTCCTCCGAGGTGAAGAATCTGTTGTAATATTTGATGGTATCGTCAGTTACCGCGCGGTCAAAGAATTCGGTCTTTACCCAACCGGGACATACCGCAATGATCTTTATTCCCCTCTCCTCAAGCTCCTTGTTGATGGCGCGAGTAAAGGACAGAACGTACGACTTGGTCGCGCCGTAGGTCGCAATATAGGGCACGGGCTGGAACGATGAGAGCGAGCCGAGCTGGTAAACGCGGCTGCCTGCCCGCATATAGTTGAGTGAAATGTAAGTGATAGCCGTCAGCGCCTTGCAGTTGAGGTCGATCATATTGAGCTGCTCGTCTAGAGGGATGTCGGTGAATTTACCGAATTTACCAAAGCCCGCGGCGTTGACAAGCGCAACTATTTCGGGATTTGCCTCTTCAAGCAATTTCGCATATACGTTAAAGCTCTCACGCTCCGACAGATCAAGCTCTATGGGGCGAATGACCTTTCCCGTCTGACTTTCTATCTCGGCAAGCCGTCCCTCTCTGCGCGCGATGACCCATATCTCGTCGCACTCCTCAATTTTGTCGATCATTCTGACAAAGTCGCGGCCCATTCCGCTGGATGCGCCCGTAATTACTGCTATTTTCATTTTAATCTCCATCCTTTACGAATTTATTATTTATCTGTTGGTATTATTCCCTGTTTTGATAGCTCATCCGTCAGTGATTTTGCGAAATTTTCAAGTCCTGCCTGATCGCGCTCGTCAAATCTTTCCTTTATCGGACTGTCTATGTCAAGCACGCCGAAAACTCTGCCGTCATTGTCAAATAGCGGCACGACTATCTCGCTTTTGGAATTTGGATCGCAGGCGATATGCCCCGCAAACGCGTGAACGTCGTCAACTCGCAAGGTTTTCCTTTCGGCGACGGCGCTTCCGCACACTCCGCGACCAACCGCGATCTCAATGCAAGCGGGCTTGCCCTGAAAGGGTCCCAGCACCAGCCGTCCGTCTTTCATGATATAAAATCCGCACCAATTTATTCTGTCGAGCGCACCGTAAAGCAGAGCCGATGCGTTGGCAAGATTTGCCCAAAGATGCGGCACGCCGCCAATAAGCGCACGTAAATCGTCACAAAGCTTTATATAGTCCATACGCCTATTTCTCCTCTCTCACCGCCAAAAGCACGGTGTCCCACGCGGGAACGTACTCGCGGCGACGGATGTAAAGCTTGTGATCAGGACAAATTTTCTGTATCATAAGGGGAAGCTCCCAGATGTCCTCGCTTCTGTGATAAAGTGACACGAAAAGCGCGGGATCATGCTTGCGGATGCTCTCGCACGAGCCGAGAATTGCCTCTCGCTCCGCGCCCTCAACGTCGTATTTGATATAGTCCACACGCTGACCGACAAGCACGTTGTCAAGCGAGTTCGCCTCTATCTCAACCACCTTTTGCGCCTTGCCGACTGCCCTGTTCGCGTCGGAAACAAGCGTCGAATTTCGGTTTCCGTCATCAGCAAAGCTCATCTCTCTTTTCTCGCTCCACGCCGCCAGCTTGTATGGGATGACCTTGAACGAATCCTCGCTCTGCGCGTAGTCGCATAGCTTGCGGAAGCTGCGTCTGTCGGGCTCAAACGCGATAGCGCGAGAGAGCTTGGGGCAAAATTGTTTTATCTCGCGTATCGTGTCGCCGTTGTATGCGCCGAGATCGGCAATTTTCTCAAAGCTCTCGGCTTTGAGTATATCCCGATACACCTCACCAAAATCACAGTGCGAATGGCGCAGATGTTTAACGTCGCCCGAAAGCTTGTAGCTTATCACCGCGTCAAATACTCTTTTTGATTCTTCGTCAGCAAGCATATCGCGCACGGCATCGATCTTATCAAGATTTTCGCGGTAAAGCTCTGCGGTAAAAAGCGTATCTCCGCACACTGGCACGTCGGGCGCGTAAAGCTCGCATTCGTCGGCGATTCTGTATATGTTTTCAAGCACGTTTGGCAAGCTGGAGGCAAACGAGAGCAGAACGATAATATTCTCTGCCCCGTATTTGTCCTTTATGTCCGAGTAGGAGAGAACCTCCTTGCCGTGGAAGCAGTGACCGCGCACAAATCCGTCGCTGGCAAAAAAGTCGCACACCTCAATGCCGTAACGCTCGCACACCGACAGTATCTTGTCCGCGCCGTTACCCATGCCGTACATAACTATTTTTTTGTCCGTCGTGGCAAGATGATTCCACAGATCCTTGATTTTTGTCATAATAAAAGTCCCTTTGTATTGACACCGACGAAAATCGGTGCTAAAATATAACTGTAAGTCGCGTCTGTATTTATTATAGCAGACGGCGGTGAATTTGTAAAGATTTAAGAAATAAAAAAGGAGAAAGATATGTCTTGCCTGTTTTGTAAAATAATTGCGGGAGAGATCCCGTCGTCTTGTGTGTATTCAAACGATAAGGTGTATGCGTTCAAGGATATAAGCCCCCAAGCGCCCGTTCACGTGCTTGTCGTGCCCAAAATTCACATCGGCTCTGCCGACGAGGTAAACGCCACCAACAGCGACTACGTGTCGGCAATATTTGAGGCAATTCCCGAGATCGCAAAAGCGTGCGGTCTTGAAAACGGATACCGCGTGATAACCAATATCGGTGAGGACGGCGCGCAGAGCGTCAAGCATTTGCACTTCCACGTGCTCGGTGGCGAAAAATTGCCCGAAAAAATGGGAAATTGATGCGCCTTTTGGCAAATTTGCCTTGACGGCAAGAGGACAAAGTGATATAATTACAACTGATATAAAAAAGCGGAGATTGCTTCGCAAGAAAGGATATTGCATATTATGGAAACAACTCTTATTATCATGGCGGCAGGTATCGGCTCGCGCTTTGGCGGCGGCATCAAGCAGCTCGCTCCCGTAGGACCCTCGGGCGAGATCATTATGGATTACTCCATTCACGACGCACTCGAAGCGGGCTTTAACAAGGTGGTATTCATCATCCGTAAGGACCTTGAGGCAGACTTCCGCGAGATAATCGGAAACAGAATAGAAAAGATCTGCCCCTGCGCTTACGCGTTTCAGGAGGTAGAAAATCTTCCCGGTGGATTTAAGAATCCCGAGGGCAGAACAAAGCCGTGGGGTACGGGACACGCCGTGCTCGCGTGCAAGGGCATCGTTGACACCCCCGCGCTTGTAATCAATGCCGATGACTACTACGGCAAGGACGCTTACGTCAAGATGCACGACTATATCGTTAACAATATGGACGTCAACAACAAGGACGTGCTTGATATTGCAATGCCCGGATTTATCCTTGGCAATACGCTCTCCGACAACGGCTCGGTAACTCGCGGCGTATGCACTGTTGACGAGAACGGCGATCTCGCAACCATCGTCGAGACCTCCAACATCTACAAGGACGGCAACGGCGGCGCTTACGTTGAGGAAAAGGACGGCACCAAGACGCCCATCGACGTAAACTCTCTCGTTTCCATGAACATGTGGGCATTCACACCCGAGTTCATTGACCGCCTGGAGAGCGGATTTATCGACTTCCTTGCATCCGGCAAGTCCACCGAGATGAAGGCAGAATACCTGCTCCCCACCGTTATCGGCGATATGCTCGCTGACGGTACGGCAACCGTAAAGGTGCTCAAGACCACGGACAAGTGGTTCGGTGTTACCTACAAGGAGGATAAGGATTACGTTATCGAATCCTTCAAAAAGCTCATCGCAGACGGCGTTTATAAGGCAAAGCTGTTTGACTGATAAATGAAAACAAAAAAAGAAATCAGCGCGGAATTCTCCGCGCTGATTTTTCTATTGTTTATTGTAATTTAATCAAACGATGCCCTGAGCCATCATTGCCTCGGCGATCTTCTTGAAGCCCGCGAGGTTTGCGCCCTTGCACAAGTCGTAGCCGTAGCCGTATTCCTCGGCTGCCGCTGCCGCGCTGTCGTGAATGTTGGACATGATGCTCTTGAGCTGAGCGTCTACCTGCTCTGCCGTCCAGGACAGACGCTGGCTGTTCTGGCTCATTTCAAGCGCGGATACCGCAACGCCGCCCGCGTTGACCGCCTTGGAGGGAGCAACGACAACTCCGCTCTCCTGAATGTATTTGAGCGCCTCGTTGGACGTAGGCATATTGGAAACCTCTATGTAGTACTTAACGCCGTTTGCAACCATCTGCTGCGCCTCTGCCATACCGACCTCGTTCTGAGTTGCGCAGGGCATCATAATGTCTGCCTTGACTCCCCACGGCTTCTGCTTTGCATAGAACGGTACGCCGAACTTATCCGCGTAGTCCTCTACTCTGTTTCTGCCGCTTGCTCTCATTTCGAGCATAAAGTTGATCTTTTCCTCGGTGTTAACACCGTCCTCGTCGTATACGTAACCGTCGGGACCGGAAATTGCCACGACCTTTGCGCCAAGCTCGGTCGCCTTCTTAACTGCACCCCAAGCCACGTTACCGAAGCCGGAAACTACGACCTTCTTGCCCTCAATAGTGTCGCCCTCGTGAGCGAGCACCTTCTGCGCGAAGTACATAGCGCCAAAGCCGGTTGCTTCGGGACGAATGAGCGAGCCGCCGTAGGAGATTCCCTTACCCGTAAGAACGCCGTTTTCAAACGCGCCGCGCAGACGCTTATACTGACCGTACAGATAGCCGATCTCTCTTGCACCGACACCGATGTCACCTGCGGGAACGTCAACGTCGGGACCGATATGACGGTAAAGCTCGGACATAAAGCTCTGGCAGAATCTCATTATTTCGCCGTCGGACTTGCCGCCGGGGTTAAAGTCGGAGCCACCCTTACCGCCTCCGATGGGCAAGCTGGTAAGACTGTTTTTGAGTATCTGTTCAAGAGCCAGGAACTTCATTACCGACAGGTTTACTGTGGGGTGGAAGCGAAGACCGCCCTTGTAAGGGCCAATCGCGCTGTTGAACTGCACTCTGTAACCCTTGTTTACCTGAACGCAGCCGTTGTCGTCCACCCACGGAACGCGGAACATGATAACTCTCTCGGGCTCTACGAAGCGCTCGAGAAGTCCTGCCTTTTGGTATTCGGGATGCTTGTCAAATATGGGCGCGAGAGATTCAAGTATCTCTGTTGCTGCCTGATGAAATTCGGGCTCGCCCGGGTTTCTTGCGATGAGATCCGCGAGAACGTTCTGTACGTACTGTGACATGATTTTGTCGTCCTTTCGTAAAAAAAGCAAATTTATCGGATTTTGCAACACATTTTGTAAAATATTTCAACAAAAACCGCTTTTATGTCGATAATTATACCACAAGCGCAAGCATTTTGCAAGTGGTTTGGCAAAAAATTGCAAAAAATTTTTATATTTTTTGCGTTTTTGGGGTTTTTGACGCGCCGCTTCGCGTGTTATGTTAAATATATGCCGAGAGGCGCGCCTAAATGACCGTCAGGCAAGAAAATCCTTTAATATATCGTCGGGCGCGTCCTTTGCGCTGACCGTGATTATAAAGTGCTGTGGGATCTCCTCGCCGAAGCTTAACACGTAGTTAAGATGTAGCTCTCCGCCCTCAAGCAAACGGTTATCCACGCGGCGTGAATCCACGTACACCTTGATGGGCATAAACGGAGTTTTGTACGTGCAGGCGTGCATCTTACCCGCCTCAAACGATAAAAACGTATTTATCGGACCTTCCTTGCTCATAATGACAAGCCCCGCATTGTCGCGGTTGAATATTATTTTGGACACGGTAGCGAGCTGCGCGTCGTCCTCATTTTCGCGGTAGGTTATCACAACTCGACCGTCCGCGCTCATCTCTGCCTCTGCCTCGGTACAAAGCTCTATCTCCTGCGCCGGATCGGATTCACCGATAGCGCCCAGCGCGTCTATTCCCTCGCCGCCCGACTCCATGATGCTTTTGAGCAGACGGACTATCTCTGCGTCCGCGCCGTCAAAGCCCGTGGGGTCAATAACTACCGTTTTGACGGATAGAATTATGTCTTTCTTTTGGTTTGGTTTAAGCTCTAACATATAGTTACCTTTTGTAATTTTTTTGAGTATGCAATCGGGGAAAGCTTCTTATCGTTAAGTAGCTCTCCCCTGCTTTTTATTGATTGATCGGTTGATTAATATTCCGCGTTGCCTACCGTTCTGGGATAGGGTATTACGTCACGGATGTTGGACACGCCCGTAAGGTACATGATTATACGCTCAAAGCCCAGACCGTAGCCCGCGTGCTTTGTGCCGCCGTACTTGCGGAGATTTACGTACCACCAGTAGTCCTCTTCGCGCAGTCCGCACTCTGCCATTCTTGCAAGCAGCACGTCCATTCTCTCCTCTCTCTGCGAGCCGCCGATGATCTCGCCGACGCCGGGAACGAGAAGGTCCATAGCCGCAACGGTCTTGCCGTCGTCGTTAAGACGCATATAGAAGGACTTTATCTCCTTGGGATAGTCGGTTACGAATACGGGCATCTTGAATATCTGCTCGGTGAGGTATCTCTCGTGCTCGGTCTGCAAGTCTGCTCCCCAGAATACAGGGTACTTGAAGTCCGCGCCCGATTTTTCGAGCAGCTCTACTGCCTCGGTGTACGTTACCTTTTTGTAGTTGCTGTTAGAGAGGAACGTAAGACGCTCAATAAGTCCCTTGTCAACGAAGCTATTGAGGAACTTAAGCTCGGGAGCACACTTTTCCATAACGTGCTTGATGATATACTGTATCATATCCCACGCAAGCTCCATGTTGTCGTTGAGGTCGGCAAATGCGATCTCGGGCTCGATCATCCAGAACTCTGCCGCGTGACGCGCGGTGTTGGAGTTCTCTGCTCTAAACGTAGGGCCAAACGTGTATATGTTTCCGAACGCCATAGCGTAGGTTTCACCCTCAAGCTGACCCGAAACGGTGAGGTTTGCGCCCTTGCCGAAAAAGTCCTGAGAATAGTCTATGCTTCCGTCCTCGCATCTGGGCGGGTTTTCCATATCCATGGTGGTTACGCGGAACATCTCACCTGCACCCTCACAGTCAGATGCCGTGATAAGAGGAGTGTGAACGTAAACGAAGCCGCGTTGGTTGAAGAAGGAGTGAATGGCATAAGCCGCCTCACTTCTGATTCTG
>JAZRFU010000088.1:0-1794 GCA_045643865.1 Eubacteriales bacterium | reverse complement strand
ACCGAGCGTTATGATATGATTCGCCAAGTAATCTCAAACTGCGCGTAGCGCATCATAACAACGCATAGCGTTTCATAACTCATAACTTCGCCAAAGGCGAATCATAGCTTCGCGCCAAAACGGCGCGATAAATCCCAATTTATGTGATTATACCGTTTTTCTGCACTCAACATAAAATCTCTTATCTGCCGCGTGTCCCATTGAGAAGGTCTTTCGGGGGAGCGCACCGTCGCAGATGACCGTTTTGAAAAGCATATCCTTGCTCATTCCGCCAAACAGAATACCAAGGGTGTTCGGCGCGGAGGCGAGCTTTTTTGTGCTTTCAATTCCGTGCACGTAGTCGATCTCGATCTCGCGATGTTCTTTCAGGTACTCGTCAAGAAAGCTTTGGAGCGTGCCTACGGCAAGCTGCGCCGAGGGCGTTTTTGCTTTGCATACGTGCGAACGATTGCCAAAGACAAGCTCAAACGTCTGCTCGTCGGCGTCACCGCAAAGCGATTTAATGTGATTTTCAAAATCTTTGATGAATTTGTCCGCATCAACTCCGAACAGAACTCGGTATATCGGCTCAAACTCAAGCGCCTCGTCGTGAAGATTGACTATCTCGCACAACGCGTAGCGCGTGGGGTGAGATTTTGCCGCCTCCTCGCCAAGCGCCTTTTTGGTTTGCTCGTAGATGGTTTTGGCCGTTGCCAGCGAGTGATTTCCGTCGCCTATTGCAAAGAGCAGAGCGGGCGCGTCAACTCCGTATTGCTCGCGGACTCTTTCGTTGTCGGCAAGCGCATCAAGCGCCTGATTTATACCGTCGAAATCGCTCTCGTTTATAAATGCGCCTTTGACGTGACCTGCGCCCATCATAAGCTCAAAATCATACGCGGGGGCATAGCTGCTTGCCTTGCTTGCTATCGGCTCAACGACTGTTTTGTCGGGATCGTCTATAAGTATCATAATGTGCGGCATTTCAAGGCAAGCACCCTTGCGGATGGCAACGCGTGGCGGTATTCTTTCAAGCACCGTGCCCTCGGTAGCGCGTGTCAATGCTTGAGAGGAGCGGGAAAAGTCGTATTCCTCAAGGTCGATGGCGCCGATTATTCCGCGCCTTATCTTGCCATCGGACTGTGTTCTTTCAAGATATATAAGCGTGTTTTCATGCTTTTTAAGCACGCCGCCGTCAAGATATTGACGCATTTTCGCGTTTATTTGGGGAATTCGTTGCTCACTTTCGGCAAGATATGCCTCGGGGAGCATAAGAGAGAGGGTAGATGGCTCATCTCCCACAAGCTTTTGAGCCGCTTGCCAATATTCAACCTCGCTGGTGTATTGATCGCACGCAACGGTTGCCCATTTTTTGCCGTCGATCCTTGAAAAATCGGGCAGATATATATCGGTAGGGAAAATATATTTTTTCATAGTTACAAGCCATCTCCTTGCTTCGTTTTCTTTATTCTATCACAAAAAACCTTATCCTTCAAGGTTTTTTGCAAAACTTTTTGTTATAACGCTAATTGCGATTTCAAATTTTGATTTGTCGTGGACATAAACGGGCGAACACAGTTCGCCCCTACGGGTATGGGAGTGACGTTATCTTTCAACCGTAGGGGCGAACTGTGTTCGTCCGTGCATACGCCATTCAAATTTTGATTTATATGGTGGGTCGGTGATGCGATGTTTGGCAAATTGGCTCCCTCCGGGAGGGAGCTCCCGACGGAGTCGGGTGAGGGAGCATGCGTAACAATATTACTCACAAGAGCTTTATGTTACGCTGGCTCCTTCCGTCACCTGCGGCGACACCGC
>JAZRFU010000087.1:0-3029 GCA_045643865.1 Eubacteriales bacterium | reverse complement strand
GGCAATTACGTCGCCCTTGACACCGATATATTTCATATCGCAGGGAACGCCCGCTGCCGCGACGGGATAGATTCCCGCGGTGTGATCTGTAAAGTAGGGGGCAAGCTTGGATTTAGCGATCTCATCTGCGTCAAGATTTCTCGTCAGCTGATAAAGGATGGATGCCACCATTTCCAAATGGGCGAGTTCCTCGGTTCCGACGTCCGTCAAAATTCCCACAACCTCGTTATATGGCATGGAATATCTCTGGTTGAGATAGCGCATAGACGCGGCAAGCTCGCCGTCCGGTCCGCCAAGCTGGCTGACTATGAGTGATGCCGTGTTGGGATTAGGTGTTTTTATCTTGACGGGAAATTGTAATTTCTTTTCATATATCCACATTGAAAAATACTCCGTTCTGCCGCATAGCGCGGCTTATTTTGTTTGGGGTGAATGACCGATATATATTACATTTGCCACGGCCAAGGCGTTTTGGTCCAGTCCCAGCTGGTTTTGCTCATATTTGAGAAGGCGGTCAGGGGACCGTGCTTCTTTTGATATTCGGCTGCAAGTATCTCTCGCGCATCGAGCAGGGAGTGGTAATAGTCGAGTGCCTCGCGGCAGTTGGGGTATGCGTCAAGATAGAGCACGGTTTCATAGATCGAAAAATCTATCTCCTGCATTTTTCTGATAAGCTTATCGTCGTGCGCGTTGCCGTTACCGCACGAGAAGGTGGGCTGATATCTGTTCATTACATGCACCCCCTTTTGCGGTTGGGCGCTTCAAAGGGCAGATCAAGCTCTGCAAACATAGTGCCTCGTGAGAGTGCTACGTCGGGAGCGTATGCATCGCGCCACGCCTGACAAGGCGAGTACACCATAGCCACAGGGTGATTTATAAGTCCCCAGCCGCCACACGCGCCACTTGTGCAATCAAAAGCGCAGCCGTTGTGCTCCTGACGCTCTGTCTGACCGACGAAGGTAGGGCGGGCTTCGTCGGTGAGAGTGCCATCGCATCTGCGACGGCGAAGCGGCTCATTGTTTTGCAGCTCACGCTCGGGAATATCGCTGCGAAGATCGTTTGTAGCACGATTGATGCGCGCTCTTGGTGCGTTGGCTGACTCGCGGCGCTGTACATCCATCTGCTGTCTTACTCTGTCGTTGTACATTTGAGTTCTCCTTATAAAAGATTGATGCTTCGACACACATCACTAAAATTATATGTATTTCGACGGGTTTTGACACAGCGTGAAGCTCTTTTGGGAAATTTGCAACATTAAAGGGGGGGTGATTTTGTTGATATTGCCTATTACATTTTTGTTGATTATGTGGTATAATTAAATTACAAGGAAGAATCTGCCACAAACGCATATGGTCATTGAAGATGGGAGGTAATTAAATTGTTTTCGATCGGCGATAAAATAGTGTACGGCTCGGAGGGAGTTTTTACGATCGCGGAGCTGACTGCGTCACCTATTGACAAAAATGATGATAGAAAATTTTATCTTCTGAAGCCCGTTTACGGCCCTGAAGGCAATATAATAATGACTCCTGTTGACAATGTGAACGTTAAAATGCGCGCTCTCATGGATCGCGAATGTGCTATGGCTCTCATCGAGCGGATACCTCATATCGATGTTTTGGCGGTCGAAAAAGAAAAGAACCGCCGTGACACGTACAGGGCGGCACTTGCATGTGCAGAATGTGAGGAATACGTCAGTATTATCAAGACGGTTTGTCTGCGCAGGGAAGAAGCGATCAAACAGAAAAAGCGTCTGGCGGAGTCGGACAATGACTATGAGAAAAAGGCGAAATTTTGTCTGTACGGCGAATTGGCGCTTGCATTGGAGCTTCCCGTGTCTGAAATCGAGCGTATCATAGAAACCAAAATTTCAGGCGTTGCGGTGTAATGTGGAAAATAAAAAGGAAAAAGCGACAAGCTATTGCTTGTCGCTTTTTGGTGCCGGTGATCGGGGTCGAACCGATACGGTATCGCTACCACTGGATTTTGAGTCCAGCACGTCTGCCAATTCCATCACACCGGCATACATTTCGTACTCGTATATTCTATCATAAAAAAGAGCGTTCGTCAAGCCCTTTTTCAAAAAAAGATATCATAAAAATCCCCGCGGCATAGCCACGGGGATAATTGATGGTTTGTTATTATTTTTCAGTAACGGGTATATCCTGTTCTTCCTTTTCTACAACCTGATCGGAGTTTTCGGGAAGAGGCGCCTCGCCGTTCTCCTCTTTGTTCTCCTCTTTGTTCTGCTCTTTGTTTTCTTCTTTGTTTTCTTCTTTGTTCTGCTCTTTGTTTTCTTCCTTGTTTTCCTCGTTGTCGCCATTTTCCGTGGGAGGCGTGGAGGGATCAACGTAAAGGTCGAGATTTTCGGGAGCTTCAACTACCGTTGAACCGTAATTCGAGAACGCGATTGTCATATCAACCACCGCATATACGCCCTGATAGTTATATGCCATGTAGGTCCGGTGTGACTCAACCTTTCCGTCTGCGCCTATCGTAACGATGAGCTGAACCTTTTCAAAGGTGGGGGTATTGGCGGAGGGCATACCCTGTCCGACCATGTATTCGATATAGTCATCGTGAGATATATCGAGCGTTAAGGTATATTTGCCGCCTACTTCCTTCCTTATGCTGACCTTATCAGCGGTAAAGCATTTTTCGGGATACGCAGGGAGCAGTATGGACTGCTTGTCGGAATATGCGGACTCATACCTATCATAATCAACAGCGAACATTTTTCCTTGAGGATTTTCGCCGTTGAGGGATATAGTATAATAAATTCCGTCAACGTAATGAGAAACGTAATGACTGCCCTGTTCGTTGACGTCGCTGATCTCATTGCGACCGTCAATAAGGACTTGAACGTTGGTCTGGCCGGTCTGAGTTGCTCCGCCAGCCATGGTATAGTTTACAGTTTGGAGGACTGTAGCAGTGTAATTGCTTGCATTGTTGAGCGCATTTACAGCGTTCATATAAACGTTATATGCGTTGGAAACGTTTTGCGGAGGATTATTACTTCCGCTATCATC
>JAZRFU010000086.1:0-13156 GCA_045643865.1 Eubacteriales bacterium | reverse complement strand
GAGGGAGCATGCGTAACAATATTACTCACAAGAGCTTTATGTTACGTTGGCTCCTTCCGTCACCTGCGGTGACACCGCACTAGCGTAGTCTGTGCAACTCTCGGAGGGAGGCAATTTTGGAGTGACGTCTATTTATCTCCCTGATAAATCCCCATTTGCCGATTTTGCCGAAATTATATGCGTGATGAAATAAAGAGACCGAATACGGCATAACATTATTTAGTGACATTCAAAAGCCACCGAAGGGAGCATATTTATGGATACCGAATACAAAAAAGCCGCCAATATAACCGTGATAGTTGCAGGCATCGCCGTAGCGCTCTGGCTACTCTTCAAATACGCCTTGGGCGCGCTTGCACCGTTCTTGCTTGCCGCGGCACTCGCCGCCCTGATATCTCCTCTCGCTCGCACCGTATCCAAGCGCACAAAAATTCCTCACAAGCCGCTTTGCGCTATACTCCTCATTGCTATCTTCTCAATTCTCGCCGCGCTCTCCTATCTCGCAATTTCACGGCTTCTGTTTGAGCTTGGCTCTCTGCTCGGTCGTCTGTCGGAAAACCCCGAAATAATAAGTCAGACCTTGGAAAAATTTGCTTTTGCGTTTACGCGCGGCGAGGGTGGACTTGGCGCGATAGGCAAGATATTTCAGTCCGAAGCATTCGTAAATCTCGGCATCGACGTAAACGAGCTGTTGCGCTCGGCGCTCGAATCTCTCATATCCGCACTTACCTCTGCCCTGCCAAGCGCGGCGGTCGGAATTGTTGCAAAAATACCCTCTGTCATATTATTTACCGTCGTATTTCTGATCTCCGCATTTTATTTTGCAAGCGACGGTCAAAGAATATGGGGAGCGCTGTTTTCCCTTTTGCCGTCAAGCTGGCAGCGTAAGCTTCCCGCTCTCAAGCGAAAATTTTCCACCACCGTTTCGGGATATATCAAGGCGTATCTTTTGATCATGCTTATGACATTTCTCGAAGCATTCGTCGGGCTTTCAATTCTCCGAGTCAACTACGCATTTATTATTGCCATAATCATCGCCATCGTAGACGTTCTCCCCATTCTTGGCACGGGTACCGTGCTTATTCCTTGGGCACTGTTCGCCTTTTTCAGCTCGGACATTCGCCTCGGTGTAGGTCTTTTGGTGCTTTACGGAGTCACACTGATAGTTCGCCAGCTGGTCGAGCCGAAAATAGTCGGCTCAACGCTCGGCATTCACCCATTGCTGACGCTCGCGTCAGTTTACATCGGTCTTGAGCTTATCGGATTTGTCGGTATATTCGCAGGACCTATGGTCGCACTGTTTGTAAAGGAAACTGCGGGAAGCAACAAAAACACCGAACCGTAAAAGAAAAATAGCGGACGTACCGTCCGCTATTTTTTATATTGTCAAGATAATAAAGCTCTGTCGTTACTGAACTCAGCTCCGCTGAGCTTGGAGAACTGCGCCAGCAGCTCCTCAACCGTAAGCTTCTTCTTTTCCTCGCCGCTGATGTCAAGGATTATCTTGCCGGCGTTCATCATAATGATGCGATTACCGTGCGCGATAGCATCTCTCATATTGTGAGTTACCATAAGCGCGGTAAGCTTGTTTTCCGTTACGAGCTTGTCAGTTATTTCAAGCACCTTGCCTGCGGTCTTGGGGTCAAGCGCGGCAGTATGCTCATCAAGCAGAAGCAGCTTGGGCTTTTTCATTGCCGCCATAAGCAGCGTGATCGCCTGACGCTGACCGCCCGAAAGCAAGCCCATTTTAGTGGTAAGACGGTTTTCAAGTCCGAGGTCAAGCAGCTTTAACTGCTCGCGGTATCTCTCACGGTCGCGCGAGGTTATAGCCCATCTTACGCCTCTGTTATGTCCTCTGCTGTCCGCAATAGACATATTCTCCTCTACCCACATGTCCGAGGCGGTTCCCATTCTCGGATCCTGAAATACACGGCCTATATACTTTGCTCTCTTGTATTCGGGCAGATTGGTAACGTCCTCTCCGTCAATGAGTATCTGTCCGTCGTCAACGCTATACGCGCCCGCTACAATATTGAGCATAGTAGATTTTCCCGCGCCGTTTCCGCCGATAACTGTTACGAAATCGCCGTCGTTAAGCGTCAGAGAAAGGTCGAAAAGCACCTGCTTTTCATTTATAGTACCCTCGTTAAAGGTCTTATTTACGTTTCTGATTTCAAGCATTCTTACTCTCCCCCTTCTTCTTTTTCTTTGAGAAAAGCTGTTTTTTGAGGTGAGGAAGTCCCAAGAACAGTGCCACGACTACCGCCGAGAGCATCTTGAGCAGCTCGCTGGGGAGTCCCAGGAATATAACTGTCTGGAATACCAGCCAGTAGATAATAGCTCCGAATATTACGAACAGGAGTCTGAGCGCGAAGTTGGTCGTCTTTTTTGCAAAGAGCGCCTCGCCGACGATGACTGCCGCAAGACCGATAACGATAGCTCCGCGTCCCATATTTATGTCCGCCGCGCCCTGCTGTTGAGCCAGCAAGCTACCCGCCAAAGCAACGATGCCGTTGGAAAGTGCCAATCCTAACACCTTGGTAAAATTGGTGTTGATTCCCTGCGCGCGACTCATCTCAAGGTTATTACCCGTTGAGCGCAACGACATTCCAAGCTCCGTACCGAAGAACCAATAAAGTATTCCGATGACTACCGCGCAAAATCCGAGTAGTATCAAAAGAGTAGTTACAATATCAGAGCTACCCGTTGAGATAAGCACCTTGTCGCCGTATTTAAGACGAGTCAGAGCGATATTCGCCTTGCCGCTCATAACGAGCAGGTTGACCGACCAAAGCATAAGCTGCGTCAATATTCCCGCGAGTATCGCAGGAATTCCCAAAAGCGTGTGCAGAAGTCCCGTAACAAGTCCTGCAAGCATACCCGCCACCAGAGCGCAAAGCATTGCGACCCATACGTTGACTCCGTTTGTAATAAGCACCGTGCAGACCGCCGCTCCCGTACATATAGAGCCGTCCACAGTAAGATCGGCAACGTCAAGTATCTTGAAGGTGATATAAAGGCCTATCGCCATTATTCCCCAGACAAGTCCCTGTCCGACCGCGCCCGGCAGAGTGCCAAGCCAATTCAGTATCATTTCCATAAAAGTCCCTTCATTTATGCCGTAAACGTTATTTTAACGGCATTGCCTGCGGACATATCCGCAGGCAATATCCTTATTTGAAATATTATTCTCCGATAGCTACGTATCCAGCCGCCTTGAGTGCCTCTACGTCAATGCCGAGCTGTGCGCACTTTTCTGCGTTGTACTTCTTCTGGAGCTTGCTCTCCTCAACGTACTCGATGGGCATTTCGGAGATCTTCGCCTCTCCCTTAAGTATCTTTGCCGCCATCTTACCCGTAGCATAACCGAGGTCATAGTAGCTCAAGGAATATGTTGCAACACCGCAACCCGCGCAGATTCCCTCTTCTCCTACGATAGCAGGAGTGTCACCGATAGCCGCATTGATCGCCTCGGCGCAGGAAGCCGCCGTGTTATCGGTAGGAATGTATATAACGTCTGCAAACGCTGCAGCTGCCGCACTGACCGTGGTTACGTCATTGGTGTCTGTGAACTTGAATGCCTCTACGTTCTCTGCCGCAAAGCCATTGGCAACAAGATATTTCTCAACCTCATTTACCTGATATACAGAGTTGGGCTCTCCTGCGCAATAAAGAAGAGCAACCTTCTTTGCATTGGGGAAAAGGTCGATTATCATCTGCGCCTGCTTGTCAAGAGGAGCGAGGTCGCTGGTTCCCGATACGTTGCCGCCTACAACGCCGTCAAAGTTGTCAAGTCCGAGCGCCGTGCCGTACTCGGTTATAGACGTTCCGAGGACGGGAATGGAATCCGTACCGTTAACTGCCGCCTGAAGCGCAGGGGTAGCATTTGCCATAATAAGATCTACTTTTTTGCTTACGAAGTTGTTTACTATCGTGGTACACGTCTGCGCATCATTGCTTGCATTTTCATTGAGGAAGGTTACGTTCTCCTCGCCAAGCTCCGCCTTAACTGCGTCCATAAAGCCCTGCGTTGCCGCGTCAAGTGCAACGTGCTGAACGAGCTGGCAGATACCGATGGTATATTTACCGTCGTCTGCAAGATTACATGATGTGAGTGCAACGGCAGATACAAGCATCAATGCCGCCAACATTACCGATACGATTTTTTTCATAATGTTTCTCCGATCTTAACTGAATTTATCGAAAACAATAATATTTTTGAATAAATATTACCGTTTTGAAATAAGTTAACATTATTATACCACCACTTAAATACCTTGTCAATCACCTTTATGATAATTATTTTATTTTTATTATATTTTTAGACATTTTTCTGAATTTTATTCGGGTTTATGCATAAATATACAGTTTTCGATATATAAATATGCATTTTTTCAATATTCAACAGCACGCCTGCAAAAAAATGGCGGCAAAAGAATTCTGTCGCGGAGTGTCGAAAAGTTTTTTATGATGCATCGTGGCGCAATCGCCCGAAACGAGCCGCAACGTGCGGTAGCGTGTCGGCAAGAGTCATTGTCTGTCGTGCGGTTATGATTGACTTTATGAATATTCACTGTTATAATTTTTTCAGGGTTTGCAGACACCGCAAAATGACAATAAAAAGGATGCCGTGCCGGCAGTTGTGGCACGGCCAAAAAACACACCGCCGCGCACATATACGCGGCAGAACGGAGCAAAAAATTATGAAAAAAATATTATTATCATCGAGCATTGCACTGCTCATCCTTTGCCTGCTCGCGCTTTGCGCGTGCAGTAACAAGGACGATGCCACGGAGCTATCGACAGACACGCTTGAGAGCGGCTCTGTTGAGGGCTCGGAGCACCTCTCACCTTCTCCCGACGAGTCGGATTCAGTAACATTTGTGGAGCTTGAAACAACGGAAAGCACTCAAACAAAGACACAAACCGAAACTGAGACGGAAACCGAAACGGAAACCCAGACGCAAAAGGTCGAGGAAACCACCACCGAAAAGCAGACCGAAACAGAAGCCGCTCCCGCGCCCTCTCTGAAATTCATTTCTTACGGCAACGGTACGTGCGGCGTTGCGGGAATCGGAAGCTACACCGACGTATATATAATAATTCCCGAAAGAAGCCCCTCGGGAGATATTGTAACCACCGTTGAGGACAAGGCATTCTTTGAAAACACCGATATAAAGGCAATTCAGATTCCTTCGACCGTCACAAGTATAGGTGAGCGCGCCTTTGGCGGCTGTACGTCATTGGTATATATTACAGTCGATCAGAAAAACAAGGCATTTTGCGACGTTGACGGTATTTTGTATTCCAAGGACGGAAGCACGCTGATAATGTTCCCCGCGGCAAGCAGAATATCGGAGATAAGTATATCTGTCAAGGTAACAAAGATATGCGATATGGCGTTTTTCGGTTGTGAATCGCTTACCTCTATAAAGTACGGCGGCTCGCTCCAAAGCTGGAGTAACATAAAAATAGGCGACGGAAACTACGGACTTTATTCCGCGTCCATAACCTTTGCCACCACGACGTATTGACCCACCGAAAAAAGCACGGAGAGCACTCGGCTCTCCGTGTTTTTTTATTTTTTTACCAACGGTTAAATTCAGACAGTTCAAGTCCCTGATTGTTTTCAAGCGCCCAATTTATCGCCCACGTTCCGGGGAATATGAGAAGCGAATTTCCGCGCACGTCAAGCACGCGGCGCGTGTCGCCCGAAAGAATGAGATTCTTGGGGTCGGTGGGGCATTTCTCGATATAGCGTATCTGGTCGTGAGGAAGGTCCATACGTGAATATCCCACGCCGTATTCGCTCTGCAGACGGAATTTCAGTACGTCAAACTGAAGCATACCGACAACGCCCACGATAACTCTTTCCATACCCGCGTCTGGCAGGAAGAATATCTGTATCGCGCCCTCCTCGGCGATCTGCTCCATTCCCTTTTGGAACTGCTTACGCTTCATTGAGTCTATCTGCTCGATAACGGCAAAATGCTCGGGGGCAAACGTGGGAATTCCCTTGAATTCCACTTTCAGAGGCGGCTGGCATATCGTATCTCCTATTGAGAAGATGCCTGGGTCGAACACGCCTATAATGTCGCCCGCGTATGCCTCGCTTATTATCTCGCGCTCCTGTGCCATCATCTGCTGGGGCTGGGAGAGCTTTATCATCTTTTTAGGTCTTACGTGCAAATATTCCTTGCCCTTTTCGAATTTACCCGAGCATATACGCATAAACGCGATACGGTCGCGGTGCGCCTTGTTCATGTTCGCCTGTATTTTGAATACGAACGCCGAGAAATTCTCGTCAAACGGGCTTACCTCGCCCGCCACCGTCTGACGCACGAGCGGCGGAGTAGTCATCTTAAGGAAGCTTTCAAGGAACGGCTCAATACCGAAGTTGTTGAGCGCCGAGCCGAAGAACACGGGCGAGAGCTTTCCGCATCTGACCTTTTCAAGATCAAAATCAAAGCAAGCGCCGTCAAGCAGCTCGACCTGCTCACAAAGCGTGTCGGCGAGGTCTGTACCGATAAGCTCGTCAAGCTTTTCTCTATTGGTTATGTCACACTCGATAGCGCGCAATCTCTCGCGACCGCCGTGGAAATTATCAAATGTGAGAATACACTTTTTATCTCTGTCATAAACTCCCTTGAACGTCTGACCGCAGGATATGGGCCAGTTCATAGGATACGTTCCGATACCAAACTCGCTCTCAAGCTCGTCAAGCAGATCAAAGGGGTCTCTCGCTTCGCGGTCAAGCTTGTTTATAAAGGTAAATATCGGAATATTTCTGCTTGCGACAACGCGGAACAGCTTGCGCGTCTGGGGCTCTATACCCTTTGCCGCGTCAATGACCATTACCACGCTATCCGCCGCCATAAGCGTACGGTATGTGTCCTCCGAGAAGTCCTGGTGTCCGGGGGTATCAAGAATATTTACGCAATATCCGTCGTATTCAAACTGCATTACCGAGGACGTTACCGAAATTCCTCTCTGCTTTTCAAGCTCCATCCAGTCGGATACCGCGTGCTTGTCGCTCTGCTTGCCCTTTACCGAGCCGGCGGTCTGTATCGCGCCTCCGTAAAGCAAAAATTTCTCCGTCAGCGTAGTTTTACCTGCGTCGGGGTGGGAAATTATCGCAAACGTTCTTCTTCTTTCAATTTCGTGTCTTAAATCTGCCATTTTTCTCCTCGCCGATCTGCCTTGCGGCAAAATCAGCGTCCTATCAGTATTTTTTGCGCGTCTTGGCGCGTCTATCTTTCAAACTTTATAATTATACTACATTTTCGCCATATTTTCAATAGCATTTGAATTTTTTTCGCGGAGGTGGCAGAATTTTGGTGCGAAATTTTCAAAAGTGATTGCTATCTTTCAAGTTTCCCGCCTCCAAAAGAAATGAAACGCCAAACTCGCAACCTTTGCAAAATGCCTTTTTGGCAAAAAGCGATTCAAGTTCGCACAATACATCCACATATTCCCCTACCGCCTCTCGTTGCTCCTCATTAAGCAATCCGGTTGCTTTTTCATGCAGCTCTGCGGCTTTTTGCGTCAGCTTCCGCTCTTCATCTGTATCAATCGCGGAGCATTCCTCCAAAATATATTCACTCCATAGCTTTTCAAGTATTTGACTCATTTTTCCTCTCCTTATAGTTCTAAATTGGGATAAATATATTATAGTCCACTTGTGAACTAAAGTCAACCTTTTTTAGTTCATTTGTGTTATAATTCCCAAAAATAATACAGGGGGAGTAGCAAGGATGAGCATATATCAAAGATTAAGAGATCTTAGAGAAGATGCCGATAAAAGTCAGGAAGAAATTGCAAAGATTATAGGAACCAGTCAATCTTATTATGCGCAATACGAAAACGGCAAAAGAGCCATTCCATTTGAACGTATGATTGCTTTGGCAAAATATTACAATGTTTCTCTTGACTATTTTGCAGGATTTATCGACACCCCAAGAAAAATTAAATAAAACACACTTACAAAATAAATCATTTGTCTGTTAAAAGAAAAGGACGGAGTGTCTTAACACTCTGTCCTTTTTATGTTTATATATCCCTTACGTCCTCTATCTCTACCGTACCGCAATGTGCGCAAGTGATGCCGTTTTGCCCGTTGCGGCCGTGCTGCGCCAGCGTTTCGTCCTTTTTGAAGGTGTTATTGCGGAATATAACGTGATTGGCGTGCTCGACCGTCATTATGCGCTTATCGCTCTGCGAGAAAAGATTGTTCTCGACTAAGAGCCGTCCGCTATAAATTATATCCTTATTATATTGCGTTGCACGCAGACGCGGCAAGCTGAGTATGGCAACGCCATGGAAATATGCGCTATTGGTGAAATCGTTGTCGCGTATCGTGACGTCAAGCGCCGCGCCCGACTCGTACCAGTCGCAAAGCTCTCCCGACAGCTGAATTCCCTGCTCCATATTATAGAATTTGCATCGCTCGACCAGTGTTTTTCCGCGCGAGCTGAGCAAAAATCCGCGAGGACGGTTATAGCCCGATTCGGTGTCGTGTATATACACCTCGGGGGCGGTTGACAGGTTTTCCGTCACCCAATGCTCGCCCGGCTCATCTACCGTCTTGTCAAGGCGCAGGCGTATCGTCTTAAGGTCGATAAGCTCCGCTTCAAGCACGTTTGCCACAAGCTTTATCTCGTTTGTGGCACTGTCAATGACCGCCACCTCGTCACCTACGCGATAGGTCTGCACACCCTCTTGCTGATGGTGTCCCACCTTCAAAATAAGCGTGTCGGGGGCTTGTCTTTCCTTATAAAGATGGTAATTTCCGTGAATGTTGACCGCGTCGTCCATCATCTTGACAAACTTGCAGCCCTTTATCTCTATCTTGCCTCGACAGTTTACAAAATGGGTGGAATCGGCTCCCGTAGACAGTATTCTGCCCGAATTTTCTCGCGGCTCTGCAACTACACCGTCAAGCAATATATTCTCGCTGGTCTGCATTATAATTCCCATCGAGATGGTCTGATACAGGCGCACTCCGCATATCGAAACGTCCTTGGAGCCGTTTACGAATATTCCGGGAAACTGACGTCCTGCGTAGGTCATTACAAGGTAATTGCCCGCCGTGAGCTTACTGAGTCCGAGCTCTCCCGTCATTTCTATGAGATTATCATCGATCTCGCGTAGCTTTACGTCCTTGAACATTCCGCCAAGGAAGCCGTGATCTGCGGGGTCTCCGCAATAAGGGAAAAATGGATAGGAATATGCGCTGGGCTTGCCGTCTTTATCGAATTCAAGCGCAAGTCCTCTTTTTCTGTGGTATTCCCAGCCGCACTTTTTACTGTAAAAGCAGAAATGACCGTTTTCGTCAACGCGGCAATTAAACTCGTCACCGTCAAATTTCAAAAGTGCGCGATCTCCATCGACCTCTGCTATCTCGCACTGCGCGTACATCGGCTCGGCATAGTCAACCGATAGATTTTTTACGCACACGTTCTCGCTTCCGTCGATCACCACGGGCAATATCTCACCGTTGAAGATAAGCTCCGCGCCGCCGCCGTCAACGGTTACGTTCCTTTTATTTATAAGAGGAATAGCTATGGGCTTTACTCCTCCGTCGTTATTTGACATATAGTACGTTTCAACTCTTGCGCCCTCGGGAAAAAGCTGATATTTGCCTCCGTCAAGGCAGAGCGTGTCGCCCTCTCCGAGCGCATCCACCGCCATTACCAGTGCAGGCGTAATATTTTTCTCGTCGGTTATAAAATCTCTGATATGAAGTACCATTTTTTATGCTCCTATCACATTATTTAACTTATTGTAGCATTTGTAGCGGTGCTTGTCAAGTTGACTTAAAGAAAAATACGGTATTCTGCCGCAAATGCTTTGCAAAATACCGTATTTATCGGTGAATATTATCTGTTAAGTATAAGCTTTGTAAGCTCTACGGGATCGACTATTGTGTCGCCCTTATATACTCTCATATTGCCCGACGCGATCTCGTCTATAAGTATGACCTCGTCGCCGTTGTATCCGAATTCAAATTTGATATCCCAGAGGTCAAGTCCGATGGTTTTGAGGTCGTCGGCAACTATCTTTGTAATAGCAAGCGTCTGCGCCTTGAGCGACTCAAACATAGCGGGGCTCATAACGCCGAGTGCCGCAAGACCCTCTCCCGTAACTAGCGGATCGCCCTTTGCGTCGTTCTTGAAGGTACATTCAACGTATCCACCCTCAAGACGCGTACCGTCCTTTATATACTCGCCATATCTGCGGATAAAGCTTCCCGTTGCGACAAGACGGCATATTACCTCAAGTCCGTGTCCGAATACTTTACCCGGGAGCACCTCCATAGTAGCATTCTCAACGTCTGCACAAACGTAATGAGTCTTGATGCCTGCCTCTTTCAAAAGCTCAAAATAGTACACCGAGGTTTGAAGGTTTGCTTTGCCTATTCCCTCGATAGTGAGTCCTACGGTGTTTTCGCCCGGATCGAACACTCCGTCCTTACCCGTGCAGTCGTCCTTGAATTTGAGCATTACGTTACCGTTATCAAGCGCGTAAACGTCCTTGGTCTTTCCCTCATAGATCTTTTTCATTTTTGTCCCTTTCTACCGACACAGTCTACCGTCGGCATTTAAGAATATTTCCCAAACCGTTAAAACGGTTTTCCTACAAAAAAATTATATCGGATGCTGTCGATCCCGTCAAGCATAAAAATGTAAATTTTTATCCGAGAAGCACGTCAAACACGAGCATCATGCAAAATCCGACCAAGAGTGCGTACGTCGCCGCCCTCTCGTTTCCGTGCTCGTGCGTTTCGGGTATCATCTCGTCGCTGATGACGTATAGCATCGTTCCGCCCGCAAATGCAAGCGCAAACGGAAGTATCGCCGTCGCAATGCTTACCGCAAAATAGCCGATAAGCGTTCCCACGACCTCGATAAGTCCCGTTGCAAGCGCGCACAAAAACGTCCTCTTGGGGCTTATTCCCGTCGCCAGCATAGGGCCGATGATAACCATTCCCTCGGGTATATTCTGAAGCGCGATACCGCCCGCGATAAGCAATGCGTCCGTAACGTCACCGGAGCCAAAGCCCACGCCTGCCGCGATTCCCTCGGGAAGATTGTGAATGGCGATGGCAAGCACGAAAAGCAACACCTTATTGATATCCGCGTTTCCCTTGTGCTCCTCGGTATCTACTCCGACAAGCTTATGCATATGCGGTACAAGTCGGTCCGCAAGGTTAAGGCATATCGCACCCGCAAAAACGCCCGCGACCGTTATGATTATTCCGAAATTACCGCCAAATTCAAGCGAGGGCAGGACGAGTCCTATAATTGATGCCGCAAGCATAATTCCTGCCGCAAAGGACAGCACCACGTCGCTGAATTTATGTGAGATGTTTTTGAACATAAAGCCAAGCAGTGCGCCAAGTACGGTCGCACCGCCGACGCCCGCGGCTGTAAGCAATACAATTTCCATAAAAAGCACACTCTCCTTTCATTGAGCGGAATATGCGTTTTCCGCCCGTCATTATAGCACGCTCCTCTCGAAAAACGGAAGCCGTGCTATAAGCATTATATGTTCAAAATGTGTTTTGTGTCGACAAATATCGACGCAAAATTTACGTCAGACCTTTACCGTCCAACCGAACTTATCGGGCAGCTTGCCCCACTGAATACCCGTCAGAGTATCGTAAAGCTTCTGCGCTACGGGACCTATCTCATTGTTGTTGATAACCATCTTAACGTCGCCCGTGTCAAGCAAGCCCATAGGAGATACGACTGCCGCCGTTCCCGTTCCGAATGCCTCGTCAAGCTTACCGTTTGCATACGCCTCCTCGACCTCTGCAAGCGACAGACGTCTTTCCTCAACGGTATATCCCATATCGCGAAGCAGCTGTATGCTGGACTTTCTGGTAACACCGGGGAGAATATTGCCCTCGTCAAGCGACGGAGTTATAACCTTGCCGTCGATCACGAAAAATACGTTCATCGCGCCGACCTCGTCGATATACTTATGCTCAATACCGTCAAGCCAGAGCACCTGCGAGTATCCCATCGCCTCTGCCTTTTCCTGACCGATAAGGGAGCATGCGTAGTTTCCGCCAACCTTTGCAAAGCCCGTGCCGCCTTTTACTGCGCGCACGTATTCTCTCTCAACGAAGATCTTTACGGGCTTTATTCCCTCGGCGTAATATGCGCCAACGGGACAGGTGATTATCATAAATTTATAGCTCTTTGAGGGGTGAACGCCGAGCTGAACGTCCGTTGCGATTATAAACGGACGAATGTAAAGCGACGTTCCGTCCTTTACGGGTACCCAATCCTCCTCAACCTTGACTATTGCGCGGAGCGCGTCAAGCACGTCCTGCTTGTCAAGCTGGGGAATACAAAGACGCTCGTTGGTTCTGTTCATTCGATCAATGTTCTGGTCGGGACGGAAGAGCTGTATCTCTCCGTCGGGCGTGCGATATGCTTTAAGTCCCTCAAACATTTCCTGCGCGTAGTGGAACACCATGCAGGCAGGATCAAGCGAGAGATTCTGATAAGGCACTATGCGAGCGTCGTGCCAGCCCTGTCCCTTGTCATAGTCCATAATAAACATATGGTCAGTAAAGTATTTGCCAAAGCCGAGATTGTCCCAATCGGGCTTTTGCTTTTTGTTTTCTACAAGTTCATATCTGATATCAAGCATGACAGTCTTTCCTTTCAGATCAAATATTTTTTGCGAGAATATCGCCCATCTGCGAGCAGGACACGCGAACAGTACCGTCCTTGTATATGTCGGGCGTGCGGTATCCGTCGTCAAGCGCGCGATTGACCGCTCTCTCGATAGCGTCCGCCTCGTCCGCCATATCAAACGAATAACGGAGCATCATAGCCGCACTCATTACCGTTCCTATGGGATTTGCAATGTCCATTCCCGCGATATCGGGGGCTGAACCGTGAATGGGCTCGTACATACCGAGCGTTCCCGATGAGAGTGACGCCGAGGGCATCATTCCGATAGAGCCGGTCAGCATGCTCGCCTCGTCGGACAGTATATCTCCAAACATGTTCTCGGTCACAATAACGTCAAACTGCGTGGGGTTTTTGATAAGCTGCATCGCCGTGTTGTCAACGAGAATATCGCTGTATTCCACGTCGGTATATTCCTCTGCAAGACGGTGCATTACCGCTCTCCACAG
>JAZRFU010000085.1:0-9537 GCA_045643865.1 Eubacteriales bacterium | reverse complement strand
GCTTAATTTCGATCGCACAAGTTTTTCTTGAGCTGCGTATAAGACGAAACTCGTAATCGCTGTGTTTTTGAGAAATCATACTTTCCTCTTTCCTCCGGCATATCCTTATATCATTAATTTTAACATTTTGGCTTCGGTATGTCAATAAGTTTTTTAGTATATCCAATTTGCACAATAAGGGATTTTGGAATTTGTGCATTTATACAAAATCGAGTTATATACTTGTCTGAATGAGTGAAATGTGATATAATTAATATGTATATTTGTATTTAATTTCAGGAGCTTTAATAATGAAACGCTATATTAGTTTGATATCTTTAATACTTGCCATAGTAATGCTTTTGACAAGCTGTGACCTGCTTAATAATACAGGCACTCAGCATCAGGAAACTACTACGGGTACTGCAACCAATCAAGAGTCCTCCGAATCTCAGACAGGTCCTGATGATGAACATAAAGAGCATACGGGAGATCATATTGATGACGACAATAATGGCACGTGTGATACGTGCGGAATTAGCGTATTGGTATATATTGATCTCTATGCGCTTAACGATTTGCATGGCAAATTTGACGATACTGATTCCAATCCCGGTGTTGATGAGCTGACAACGTATCTCAAAGGTGCAAACCAAACTGATGATTACACCATATTTCTCTCCAGTGGAGATATGTGGCAGGGTAGCTCCGAGTCCAATCTCACCAAAGGTCTTATTATCACAGAATGGATGAATGAGCTGGACTTTGTGTCTATGACTCTGGGCAATCATGAATATGATTGGGGCGAGCAGGATGTTATCCATAATTCCGATTTCGCGGAATTCCCTTTTCTTGCAATAAATGTGTATGATTCCGACACCAAGGAGCGAGTTGATTACTGTCAGTCCTCTATTATAGTTGAAAAGGGCGGCATGCAGATAGGAATTATCGGCGCTATTGGCGATTGCTACTCCTCTATTGCGGCAGACAAGAGCGAGGGCATATATTTTGTTACGGGTGACGAGCTTACCAAGCTTGTCAAGAATGAATCTCAAAGACTGCGAGATCAAGGTGTTGATTTTATAGTTTACTCTATTCATGATGGCTACGGGCAGAATAAATCGGGAACCGCCGCAGTGTCAAGTGCCGCACTTGCAGGATATTATGATATTTCCCTCTCAAACGGATACGTTGACCTTGTTTTTGAGGGACATACTCATAAGAGCTACGTTCTTAAGGATAGCTGGGGTGTATATCATCTTCAGGGCGGTGGCGATGGCAAGGGTATATCGCACGCTGAAATTGCTATTAACTCTGTAAACGGTAACACTATTGTTGGAACTGCGGAGTTCATATCTTCAAGCGTTTATTCCTCTATGAATGATGATCCCATAGTGGATCAGTTGCTTGAAAAATATGATGATATTATATCAAAATCCGAGGAATATCTCGGAAAAAATGACATCAAGAGAAGCTCTGATGTCATCAAGCAAACTGTTGCGAAGCTTTATTATGAATTCGGCGTAGAGCGTTGGGGTAATAAATACGATATTGTTCTTGGCGGTGGATTTATCTCTACCAGAAGCCCCTACGATCTGGCGGCAGGTGACGTTTATTACGAGGACGTGTATTCCCTGCTTCCCTTTGATAACGCTCTTACGCTATGCTCAGTAAAGGGTTCGGACCTCAAAAACAAATTCATTAATACCTCTAATAGCAATTACTACATTTATTGCGGTGAATACGGAGCATCTGTTCAGAATAATATTGACAACAATGCAACGTACTATATAGTAGTCGATTCTTATACTGCGCTATATGCACCTAATCGTCTTACAGTTGTTGAGACGTATGACGATGCCCACTATGCGCGTGATCTCTTAGCAGATTTTATACGAGAATACGGATTTACTAATAAGAAGCCCATAGAAAACACCACTACCGCAGAGCAAACTACCAATAAAGAAGAATCAACTACCAAAGAGGAGTTAACCACCAAAGAGGAGTTAACTACCAAAGAGGAGTCAACCACTAAAGAGGAGTCAACTACCGCAGCTGAATCCGATGACGGAATCACGGAAACCCACCCCAAGCACACAGACGACGACAATAACGGAAAATGTGACGGCTGTGGCAGCTCGGTAATGATCTATATCGATTTTTATGCAATAAACGATCTCCACGGCAAATTCGATGATACAGATTCAAACGTTGGTGTAGATGAGCTGACAACGTATCTTAAAAATGCCAATAAAACTGACGACTATACGATATTCCTTTCCAGCGGGGATATGTGGCAAGGCAGCGCCGAATCCAATCTGACACAAGGCCTTTTGATAACTGATTGGATGAATCATCTCGATTTCGTTTCTATGACTATCGGTAATCACGAATACGATTGGGGAGATACTGCGATCGAAGCCAATGCGGCTTTGGCGGAGTTCCCTTTGCTTGCGATAAATATATATGATTCAAGCACAAATCGGCTTGTGGACTACTGCCAGCCGTCAGTTATAGTTGAGAGAGACGGTTTGCAAATAGGAATTATCGGTGCTGTTGGCGATTGCTATTCGTCCATTTCAAGTGATAAGAGTGAAAATATTTATTTTATCGTAGGCGATCAGCTAACGTCGCTCGTTAAAGCGGAGTCTGAGCGACTTCGTTCTTTGGGTGTGGACTTTATAGTATATTCTATACATGACGGATATGGAAGTAATACCGGCTCAAGCACAAGTGTAAGTAACAGTGCCTTTGCGGGATATTATAATACAGTGCTTTCGGACGGATACGTTGATCTGGTTTTTGAAGGACACACACATAAAAGCTACGTGCTTGTAGATGGATACGGTGTTTATCATCTTCAAAACGGTGGCGACGGAAATGGCATATCTCACGTAGAGATTTATATAAACTCGGTAAACAACAATTATACTGTAACGGTTGCCGAATTTGTACCGTCATCTGTATATTCATCTCTTGCAGATGATGCAATTGTTGACGAGCTCCTTTTAAAATATGAAGCTCAAATATCCAAGGGAAAGGAGTACCTTGGAAATAATGAATATTTGAGATCGTCTACCGTTATAAAAAATCTTGTAGCACAGCTTTATTATGAAGCGGGTGTAGCAAAATGGGGTTCTGAATACGATATAGTTCTGGGTGGCGGATATCTTTCTGCAAGAAGCCCGTATGAGCTGCAAGCAGGTGATGTTTATTACTCCGACGTTTATTCAATACTACCCTTTGATAATACGCTGATGCTCTGCTCTATACAGGGCCAATACTTAAGCAGCAAATTTTTCAACACTACAAACAGTAATTACCACATTTATTACGGCGAATACGGCGCATCAGTAAAGGCAAACATCGATCCTAATGCTACTTACTATGTTATAGTGGATTCTTACAGTGCCTCGTATGCTCCTAATAGACTTACTGTCGTTGACGTCTATGACACTACCACTTTTGCACGCGATCTTGTAGCGGAATATATGAAAAATGGCGGGTGGGTAATATCCGGTGGAGATGACACTGATGCACCTCAATATCCTGATCCCGATACATTTACGCTTACGGGTATTCCTGAGGTTGTAAGTATAGGTAATGCCCTTGCTAATAGCGCAACATCTTCGGATTATTATTACGTTATGGGCACGGTCGTTGAAGTGGAAAGCGAAAAATACGGAAATATGACCATTCAGGACGAGAACGGTAATCAGCTGTACGTATATGGTGTATATATGAACGGCAATCGCTATGATTCCCTGAGCGGCAATCAAAAACCCGTTGTGGGTGATACCGTAATACTTTATGCACGTGTAAAAAAGTATATCGATGCGTATAATAATAACGCGGTCATTATAGAGCTTATTAGTGCAGATATATCTTATCTTTCCAAATTAAATTAAAGTTAAATGATTACTAAAATGGGGCTACTGTTACAGTGGCCCCAATATTTTTCTGGAAAAATCGACGAATTTACCTACTCACCTCTTGAAATATCTGTGATTATATAGTATAATAATTATATATGCGCCAAATGAGCGGCAAATATAAAATTATGTTCCAAAGAGGTATGTTATGCGTAAATTCGAGGTTCTTTCCCCCGAAATGACAGCCAGAATAGAATATGAAAACAAAACGGGCACTTATGCGCGAGTTGGATTTGACAATGCAAACGTAATACGTAGAAGAAACGTTGCAAAGGATAACGATATCGTGTGGCGCCCACCGTTTGTGCACGATATTGACAAAATCATGCACAGTCCTTATTTCAACCGTTATGCTGACAAGACACAGGTCTATTCCCTTTGCAAAAATGATGACTTGACTCGACGCAATCTTCACGTTCAGCTTGTATCGCGAATAGCGAGAACTATCGGTAGTGCTCTGCACTTGAATCTTGATCTTATTGAGGCAATTGCTCTCGGTCACGATATAGGACACCCGCCTTTTGCTCACACGGGTGAAAAATATCTGGATCAGCTTTATTACGAGCATGCGGGCAGACATTTTTTGCACAATATACAGTCAGTTCGCGTTCTGGATAAGCTTTTCCCTCACAATATCAGCTTGCAGACGTTGCATGATATAGCGGCTCACAACGGTGAGCTGGAGCTTATGGAGTATGTTCCTGCGCCTATAAATAGCTTTAAGGAGCTTGACGCGCTTATGGAAAAATGCGCATTGGATAAGTCTGTGTCGGACCATATGATGCCCTGCTCGCTTGAGGGAGCGGTAGTTCGCATAGCTGATATTATAGCTTATCTTGGAAAGGACCGTCAGGACGCGGTGCGCACTCATTCGGTTGCAGAGCAGGATTTCTACAACGAGGAAATTGGCTCGATCAATTCTGAGATAATCAATAATTTGATGGTTAACATAGTTGAAAACAGCTATGGAAAGAATTGCATAACAATGGACAAAAAGCATTTTGAGGCATTGCAGAAGTCCAAGCGTGATAATTATGAGAAGATATACAATCACACGGTGGCCTTTTCTCGTTTGGACGTTACAGTAAAACCGATGATGGCGGATATTTACGACAAGATGCTCGATGACCTCAAAAACGAGCGCAAGGATTCTCCAATATACGTTCACCATATCGATCTCGTCAATTCCTATCACAAGAGAACAACGCCCTATGAGAAAACAGAGCATAATCAAATCGTCGTTGACTATATTGCCAGTATGACGGACGATTATTTTATCGATCTTCATGCATATCTATTCCCCGACACTCACTATCCTGTGGTATATCGAGGATATTTCGACGATATGAATGAGAAAAATAAATGATTGGAGAAAGTAAATGTTTGAAATAGTATTAGAACAAATAAAAGCTTACAATCGCATTATTATACACCGTCATTCCAATCCCGACGGTGACGCACTTGGAAGCCAGATAGGTCTTAAAAATATTATTATTGAGAATTTTCCCGACAAAGAGGTGTATGTTGTGGGCGATTCCTCTGTGCGCTACGGCTTTATGGAGGGCTCGCAGATGGACCGGATCGACGATTCTCTTTACAATGGTGCGCTTGCGTTTGTCCTTGACACATCGGCTACGGCGCTGATAAGCGATGAGAGATATACGCTTGCTGATAAGACTATATGCATAGATCATCATATATTCTGCGAAAAATTCACGGATATAGAGGTTAGAGATACATCTTATGAGAGCTGCTGCGGTCTTATTGCCGAGCTTGCTATGGAATGCGGTCTGCGCCTCAATTCCCTTGCGGCCAAATCGCTCTATACGGGAATGATAACAGACTCGGGACGTTTCCGCTATGATTCGACGAGCGCAAATACCTTCCGTTTAGCATCATTTATTATGCAACATCCCTTTGATACTAACGAAATATACGCCAATTTGTATGCCGATGATTTCAAGTATATTCGTCTGCGCGCACAGTTTGTGCTTAAGATCCAGTTCACGGATTACCGTGTTGCATACATATACACGGAAAAGAACGAAGCAAAGTCATACGGCGTTGATATATTTTCTATATCGCGCGGAATGGTTGGAACTATGTCGGACATACGCGGAATTGATATATGGGTGAATTTCACGGAGACAGATGACGGAGTTTTGTGTGAATTAAGATCAAACAAATATAACATAAACCCCGTAGCAGTTAAATACGGCGGCGGAGGTCATGCTAAGGCAAGTGGCGCTACGGTCAAGGATAAGGAAACCGCTATGCGTATGCTTGAGGACCTCAACTCATTTAACAAGGAGAAAATATGACACGAGAGAAAGTTAGTGCTATACTCAAAAAGATAAAGGAGTATGACAGAATAATTATATTCCGCCATTTCCGTCCCGACGGAGATGCGGTTGGCTCCACCAAGGGCTTGCAGGCAATTTTGCGCCTCACATATCCTGAAAAAGAAATATATTTGCAGAACAATGATTTCTCTGATTATCTGCGTTTTTTGGGAACGGAGGACGAGCCGATTGCGGACGAGCTTTATACCGATGCACTAGCGCTGGTGCTTGATACCGGCACGTCAAATCGCATATCCAACCCCAAATATGCGCTCTGCAAGGAGATAATCAAGATAGATCATCACATACCGATCGAGGACTACGGAAATTTCCAATGGGTTGAAGAGGAGCGCTCCTCTACCTGTGAAATGATTGCCGCATTCTATGACTGTCTTAATTGTGAGCTTAAAATCAACACTGAGGCGGCAACATATATATATGCGGGAATGGTTACCGATTCGGGGCGCTTCCGTTTCCGTGACGTATCGGGTGAAACCATGCGTCTGGCGGGTATTATGCTTAATCAGGGTATAGATACCGATACTCTGTTCGCAAATCTTTATCTGAAGGATTTTGATATGTTTAAGTTTGAGTCCTTTGTATATCAAAAGATGAAGATAACGGAAAACGGAGTTGCTTATTTCAACGTAACCAAAGCAATTCAGGAAAAATTCGGACTTACCAAGGAGAGCGCAAGCTCGTGTGTTTCCTATATGGATTCCATACGCGGCTCGCTTATATGGATTGCGTTTATAGAGAATGATGACGGCTCTTACAGAGTTCGTTTGCGTTCGCGCTTCTTGCCTGTAAATGAAATTGCAGAAAGATATCACGGCGGCGGTCATGCGTGTGCTTGCGGTGCAACCGTTTATAGCAAAAAGGAGCTTCGCGCGCTTCTTGCTGAGGCAGACAAGCTGCTTGGAGAATATAAAGCAACAAATGAGGGCTGGCTATGAGAATTTTGATCACTAATGATGACGGAATTAGCGCTCTTGGTATAAAATTGCTCGTTGAATGGGCCAAAAAGCTTGGTGAGGTCACGGTTGTTGCTCCCAAGGTTGAGCAAAGTGGCAAAAGCCATGGAATAGAGCTTATAAATCCCGTAGAGGTTAAGAAATCTTCCCTCTTTGACGGTGTCAGAGCTTATTCGGTTGATTCCACTCCTGCGGATTGCGTAAGATACGGAATACTTGGTCTTAAGGAATCATTCGATCTTGTATTATCGGGAATAAACCGCGGCACTAATCTTGGAAAGGACATTGTTTATTCGGGAACAGTAGGTGCTATATTTGAGGCGGCAGCGTTGGGACATAAGGCAATTGCCTTCTCAACTTTCCCCGACACGCTGAATGAAGCTTCGCAGTATCTCGATGATGTGTATAGCTTTATTGCAGAAAATAATCTGCTGGAGCTTAATCCGATATATAATATAAATATTCCCGCAAAGGCAGACGGTATTAAGATCACCCGTCAAGGAGGAGCTTATTTTGCCGATGATTTTGAGCATATAGGAAACGATCTATATAAGCAAAAGGGATATTATATTCCCGATGCTGACTCGGAGAATCAAGAGCTTGATGCCGTTGCTGTTACCAAAGGCAAAATTTCTATCACTCCTATGAATAACGATCGCACCAATCAAGAGGTGTATCAGCGCCTTTTGGCTCAATACAAATAAAAATAAAGCCACGTTACGCTATCAAAAGCGCCGCGTGGCCTATATTTTTTAATATTCCCTTGTGAAATACAGATCGCAGGGCAAAATAACCGCAACCGTAAAGTCGATTTTTGCAGTCGAATTTTTGGGAGCGACGGTGGAATCCAGAGGACAAACGTATGTGGGGATGTAAGGCGTAGGATTGTATTCGGTCTTACTTGAAATCACACCACCGCCCGTTACGTTACCGAACATATCGCCCCAACCGCCGAAATAGTTTAGATATTCCTGAAAATCGTTGTAATGATTATAGGTATAGAACACGTAAACAATATCGTTTCCGTCCGTGATGCCGTTATAATTCAAATCGTTCCAAGTGTAAACTATTCGAGCGGCTCCTCGTGTTATAGTATTGCCGTCATTGTAAAGCTGCGCACGGTATCCGGGATCGCAATCCGTGCCTGTAGTTCCTATGTCCATTTCCCAATATTGAAGATCGCCACCGCAACCACTTATACGTGGCAGCTCCGGCTCGTAGGGATATTTGGAGGTGTTTCCGCTGAATTTTGTGTTGTTAACTCGCAAATACTCCCCCCAAATACTGTCGCTGGGTTTGGTTCTTTTGCTTGATGAATGGTTTGCGGGCGGTTCGCCGAATGCATAAACGTATGCGGCAACCTCCTCAAGAGTGATATAACCGCCTCCGCGATATACACGGAATATTTCATTGCCGTAAGCATCTACTACCACGTAAGTGTTCTCGTCTTCATAATACGGTTCTCCGTTGCGTATATATACCCCGTTTATAGAAGGACGATATATAGAAATCGTCGGTGCTTGATACGGAACCTTATCGGCACCCGAAATCTCGCCGCGCGAGGAACGCTCGATTGCCTCCTCATAGCTATCCGCAGGGTCTGAATCGCCGTAAAATTCATTTCTTATCTGCTCTGCGGAAGGAATTTCCATTATATCCTTTGATTCGCTTTCAGTTTCGAGCAAAGTGCTTTCTGTTCTGCTCTCAGTTTCGGGCAGAGTACTTTCGGTTGCGCTTTCAGTTTCAAGCAGAGTATTATCCGTTACACTCTCAGTTTCGAATACAGTATTATCTGTTACGCTCTCTGTTGCATTTTTTGTTGCATCTTCTGTAGGCAATGATGTTTCTGACTCGGTTTTTAAATCTGCATTGGAAATTTCAACACTTGAGCTTATAATTTCGGTTGTGCTTTCGGGGTTAATTTCTTGACAACCGCACGAAAACAAGACCAAAATCGCAATTATAAACGCTGCAAAAAATTTAAATAATCTCTTGTTCATATATTTTGAAACTGTTCCTTTTAGTTAAATATTGATCACCAATTATTTTATCATAATTTGTCAAGAATGTCAATGGACTTATTCGTATCAAACAAGAAGAATTTCCAATAAATATTCCCCCCGTGTAACGGGGGTATTTCAGTTTCGGGCATAGCCCTAAGGATACTGGCGGCGCACAAGTGCGCTTTTTATTGGTCTGACAGCCATGCACTTGTTACATAAACCCGCTTGAGCGGGACTAAAACAAAGCCTCCCTTGTGTAAATGGGAGTTAATTTGCAAGCAAATTGGCACGGCTTGCCGTGACGGAG
>JAZRFU010000084.1:0-1871 GCA_045643865.1 Eubacteriales bacterium | reverse complement strand
ATGGTGAAGCCCTGGGGAACGGGGAGACCGATGTTGGTCATCTCTGCGAGGTTCGCACCCTTACCGCCGAGGATCTCACGCATGTTTGCATTACCTTCTGTAAAGAGGTAACAATACTTCTTTGCCATTGGATTTGTCCTCCATATAAAAATATTTTTTCAAACTGGTTTAGTCCAAAAAATGACATAACAATAGATGTGCGGAGGTCATCCGTACATCTTGCGTTCATTTTTTGCGGATTATATTATATCACAAATTTTGACATAATGGAAGAGCTTGTCCCAAAAAAGAAACATATATAAATGTAAACTTTTTTTGAACGACGGTCAAAATGTATAAAAATGTTTGACAACGGGAGCAAAGTATAGTATAATTTTGTAAAAGTGATAAATACGTGATAGGCGGCCGGTTTGCTCCGAGGGACACCCCCTCGTTCTGCAAAGTGGCTCGTTCGTGGTTTTATCACATTTTAAGAATTGGAGAAGATACAGTTATGTCCAACATTTTTGACATTTTCAAGAAGATAGAGGGAGAGCGCGCTGCGGCGGCATCCGCTCCCATTACACATATTGTCGTAGGTCTGGGAAATCCCGGTGCAAAGTACGAAAACACGCGTCACAACGCGGGCTTTATGGCTATGGATTATATTGCCGACAAGTGCGGCGTGGCAGTCAACCGCTCAAAGTTCCACGCTCTTGTGGGCGAGGCGACTATTGCGGGCAAGCGCGTTCTGCTCATGAAGCCGCAGACCTATATGAACGAGTCGGGAATTGCTGTCAGCGAGGCGGCGTCATTTTACAAGATTGCGCCCGAAAACATCGTGGTGATGTCTGACGACGTCAATCTCGACGTGGGCAGAATGAGAGTGCGCCGCGAGGGAAGTGACGGCGGTCAGAAGGGCTTGCGCTCCATAACCAATATGATAGGCAGTCAGGCATTCCCCCGTATACGCTTCGGCGTGGGTAAAAAGCCGCATCCCGATTACGATCTTGCCGATTGGGTATTGGGCAACTTTTCCAAGGACGACAAGGAGCGTCTTACCGCCTGCTTTGGCGTGGCGTACGACGGACTTTGCAAGATCCTTTGCTCCGACGTTGAGGGCGCGATGCAGATATGCAATATGGCGTCCACTCAAAGTAAAGAAGCTTAACGGAAAATCATTGAGATATGAACGTTTTAACTGATCTGATACGGTTGGATCGGGAATACGGACAGCTTTGTTCGCTTGTGGGCAAGAGCTTTCGCGATAAGTCGCTGCCAATAGTCACGTCGGGGCTTTCGGGCGGCTCGGCGGATGCGCTTTCTCTCTGTCTTTGCAGAGATACAGAGGAGCAGAGAAGTGGCGCGGCGAGGACGGGCAAGGGTAAGGTGCCCGTGCTGATAGTCTGCTCCGAGGAAAAGGAGTGCCGTCGGCTTTGCGAGGAGTATTCCTCATTCGGTTACAGCTGCGCGTTCTTCACGTCGCGCGATCTTACGTTTTATAACATTACTGCCTCCCATGAGTTTGAGCATGAGAGGTTACGCGTGCTGTCGGGCATTCTTTCGGGCGAGTACGACATAGTTTTCACAACGCCGTTTGCCGCGCTTGGATACACGTTGCCGCCCTTTGTTTTGCTTGACAACACTATAAAAATTGACTTTGACACCCGCATAGAGCCGTCCGACCTTGCGCGTCGTCTTGTCGAGGCAGGATACGCGCGTGTCGATATGGTCGAGGGCGCGGGACAGTTTGCTCTGCGCGGCGGAATTATCGACGTTTATCCGCCCAGTGCGGTCTACACCGACACGGACGGAGCGGTGCGCCACGGCGCGTTTGCGCTTCGAATCGAGCTTTTCGGTGACGAGGTTGACCGAATGGGTATGTTCGACGT
>JAZRFU010000083.1:0-6601 GCA_045643865.1 Eubacteriales bacterium | reverse complement strand
CGACTTAAGGTCAGATATTGAGCTTGCAAGGCAGAATACCGCCATTATCTCGCTCGCTACGGTTATATCGTAGCCGTCCTCACGCGGAACACCGTTGACACGTCCGCCAAGACCGTCCGTAACGAAACGGAGCTGACGGTCGTTCATATCAACGCAACGGCGCCACGTTATACGTCGCGGATCTATTCCGAGCGCATTGCCCTGATAAATATGATTATCCAGCATAGCCGCAAGCAGATTGTTTGCCGCGCCTATGGCGTGAAAGTCGCCCGTAAAGTGAAGATTTATGTCCTCCATAGGCACGACCTGAGCGTATCCGCCGCCTGCCGCGCCGCCCTTTACGCCGAAAACGGGTCCGAGCGACGGCTCACGCAGTGCAACCACTACGTTTTTGCCTATCTTTTTGAGTCCGTCCGAAAGTCCTATCGTCGTGGTCGTTTTACCCTCTCCCGCAGGGGTGGGGGTAATTGCCGTGACCAAGATCAGCTTGCCTTCGCCGCGATTTGACTCCTTGAGCAAGGAATAATCAACCTTTGCCTTATATCTACCGTACTGCTCGATATATTTTTCGTCAATTCCTGCGATTTTCGCTATCTCGTTTATGTGCTTCATCTGAGTCGCCTGAGCGATCTCAATATCGGATAAATATGCCATTTCAACTCCGTTCTGCCGCAATATTTCGCGGCATTTTATTGTAATATCGGATTTATGTGACTTGCTTATTCGCTTATTTGAAATACTTAACTGCCGATTCAAACATCTTCATGTCAAACTGACCGGGCACGTTACGGTAAAGTCCGTTACCGATTCGCTCACTGTGTCCCATCTTACCGAATACACGTCCGTCGGGCGAGGTTATTCCCTCTATTGCGAACGCGGAATCATTGGGATTGTAGCGGATATCATCGGTCGCCTGACCGTCCATATCAACGTACTGCGTTGCGATCTGTCCGTTCTCGGCAAGCTTGCGTATCAGCTCCTCAGAGCAAAGGAAGCGTCCCTCTCCGTGCGATATAGCTACCGTATATACGTCGCCGACCTCAGTTCCCACAAGCCACGGGGACTTATTGGAGCATATACGCGTGCGAACCAGCTTTGACTGGTGACGCGAGATGGTATTGAATGTCAGCGTGGGGCTATTTTCATCCGCATCGGTTATTCTGCCGTAGGGCACAAGTCCAAGCTTGATAAGCGCCTGAAAACCGTTGCATATACCGCACATAAGACCGTCACGGTTGTCGAGCAGCTCGTGAATTCCGTCCTTTATCTGCGCATTACGGAAGAACGCCATAATAAATTTACCCGATCCGTCCGGCTCGTCACCGCCTGAAAATCCGCCTGGAACAAATACCATCTGCGATCTTGAAAGCTCCTCTGCAAAGCCCTCTACGCTTCTCTTAATACCGTCACCGCTCTGATTGTTGATAACAAATATGCTCGTCTCAGCTCCCGCATCACGCATTACCTTGGCAGTATCGTACTCGCAGTTTGTGCCGGGGAATACGGGGATAAGCACGCGAGGTCTTGCCACCTTAACTGCAGGCGCTACACGCTTATCTGCCATATAGGAGAAGGTATCGTACTTCTTGTTGCTATCCTTTTCAAGTGTGGGGAATACACCTTCAAGCTTACTCTCATAGAGCGAGTCAAGCTCGTCCATGCTTATCTGCTCACCCTTATATAAGATGCATCCGTTATCCGTAAGCGTGCCTATAAGCTCACCGTCAACGTCGCCGTCAACCTCAAGCAAAAATGCTCCGTAAGCGTATTCAAATATCTTGTTTACGTCAAGTGTACCGTCAAACTCAAAGCCAAGACCGTTTCCGATACACATTTTGTATATCGCCTCGGCAATTCCGCCAAACGTGGGAGTGTATGCGGCATATACCTTGCCCGCTCTCATAAGCTCGGTCACCTTATTATAGACCGATATAAGCGAGCTTGCCACGGGAAGTCCGTCACCGTCGTATTCGGGGCGGATACATACGACCTTATGCCCTGCCGCTTTTGCATCGTTGCTGATGACCTCGTCAACGTTGCCCGTCGTCACCGCGAACGACACGAGTGTAGGCGGAACGTCAAGCTTTTCAAACGTGCCGCTCATAGAGTCCTTACCGCCTATCGCGGCAACGCCAAGCTCCATCTGGGCGCGGAACGCACCAAGCAGTGCCGCAAGCGGCTTGCCCCAACGCTCCTTGTCCTTCATGGGCTTCTCAAAATATTCTTGGAACGTAAGATATACGTCCTCAAAGGACGCGCCCGTCGCCACCAACTTCGACACCGACTCAACCACCGCGAGATACGCGCTGTGATAGGGGCTCTTTTCTGCTATCATTGGATTGTATCCCCACGACATATAAGAGCAGGTATCAGTGTGCTTTTGCTCAACGGAGATCTTGTGCACCATCGCCTGAATAGGCGTTCTCTGATGCTTTCCGCCAAACGGCATAAGCACCGTTCCCGCGCCGATGGTCGAGTCAAACCTCTCGCTAAGTCCTCTCTTGGAGCACACGTTGAGATCGGACACAAGCGCGCGGTACGCGCCGCCAAAATCTGTAATCTCTTCTTTTTTATAATCTTTGAGCGGAGCGGGAGCTACGTTTATATGCTTTTCTGCGCCGTTGGAATTGAGAAATTCGCGGGATATATCGATGATCGCCTTACCGTTCCAATATGCGCGCAGACGCGGCTCTGCCGTAACGTGTGCCACAACGGTGGCTTCAAGGTTTTCACTGTCTGCAAGCGCGATAAATCTCTCGACGTTCTCTTTCTCAATAACGACCGCCATTCTCTCCTGCGACTCGCTGATCGCAAGCTCCGTGCCGTCAAGTCCCTCATATTTCTTGGGAACCTTATTGAGATCTATCTCCAAGCCATCTGCAAGCTCACCGATAGCTACGGACACGCCGCCCGCGCCAAAGTCGTTGCAGCGCTTGATCATACAGCACGCCTCTGCGTTTCTGAAAAGACGCTGGAGCTTTCTTTCCTCGGGTGCATTTCCCTTCTGAACCTCTGCTCCGCAGGTCTCAACAGAATGGGTGTCGTGCGCCTTGGATGATCCCGTAGCTCCGCCTATTCCGTCGCGTCCCGTGCGTCCGCCAAGCAGTACGACAACGTCGCCGTCAGAGGGGCACTCTCTTCTCACCTGATTCGCGGGAGCCGCCGCGATGACCGCGCCTATCTCCATTCTCTTTGCCGCGTATCCGTCGTGATAAAGCTCGTCAACCATTCCCGTTGCAAGTCCTATCTGGTTTCCGTACGACGAATAGCCCGCCGCCGCCGTCTGAACGATCTTTCTCTGCGGCAGCTTGCCCTTTATAGTTTCATTTATCGGGCGCGTAGGATCTGCGGCACCCGTAACGCGCATAGCCGCGTAAACGTACGATCTGCCCGAAAGCGGGTCGCGTATAGCTCCGCCGATACAGGTCGCCGCTCCGCCGAACGGCTCGATCTCTGTGGGATGGTTGTGCGTTTCGTTCTTGAAAAGCAGCAGCCAATCCTCGTCCTCGCCGTCAACCTTGACCTTCATCTTGACCGTGCACGCGTTGATCTCCTCGCTCTCGTCGAGCTTGTCAAGACGTCCCGTAGCGCGCAGATATTTCGCCGCAAGCGTTCCTATATCCATAAGGTTCTGCGGCTTTGTTCTTCCAAGCTTTTCACGCGTTGCAAGATACTCGCGGTACGTTTTCTCCAGCAGCTCGTCCTCAAAGCTGACGTCGTCTATCGTAGTCAAGAACGTGGTGTGTCTGCAATGGTCCGACCAATACGTATCTATCATTCTTATCTCGGTGATGCTGGGATCGCGTCCCTCCGAGATGAAATAGTCGCGGCAGAAGCGTATGTCGTCAAGGTCCATAGCAAGACCCAGCGTCTTTACCATATCCGCAAGCTTTTCATCGTCCATTGAGCAGAAGCCCTCGACGGTTGCGACCTGCGTCGGCACCTCGTAATCAAGTGCCAGCGTTTCGGGTATATCAAGAGACGCCTCTCTTGCCTCAACGGGATTTATGACGTATTTTTTTATGCTCTCTACGTCAGCGTCGCTGATATTTCCGTAAAGCGCATATACCTTTGCGCTTCTGAGCGTGGGGCGCTCTCCGCAGGACATAAGCTGAATACACTGCGCCGCGGAGTCGGCTCTCTGATCAAACTGACCGGGCAGATATTCAACGGCAAACACGCGCGCACCGTCCGCACAAAGCTCTCTCGTTACTATATCGAGCTGTGGCTCGGAAAACACCGTTCCGATAGAGCTCTCAAAAAGCTCCTCGCTGATATTTTCAACGTCGTAGCGGTTGAGAACACGTACGCGCTCGATCCTCGATATGCCGAGTAATCCCGATATTTCCGCGTAAAGCGCGTGTGCCTCGTGTGCCAGCTCTTCCTTTTTTTCAACGAATATTCTGTAAACCATTATTTTTCCTCACCTGCCATAAGGGCTCTTTTTCCTATATCGTGACGGTAAAATGCGCCCTCGAACGCTATCTTACCTACCTTCTCATACGATGCGTCAATCGCCTCACTCAAGCTGTCAGCCACCGAGGTAACACCAAGCACACGACCGCCGCTCGTCACAAGCTTGCCGTCCTTGAGCGCCGCGCCTGCAACGTAAACGTCATCCGCAACGTCAGCAGGAATATCTATCGCAAAGCCCTTTTTGTAGCTCTGGGGATATCCGTTTGATGCCATAATGACACAGCACGCATTCTTTTTGCTGAAATTAACGGGAACCTTGTCAAGCTCGCCGCGAGTCGTTGCCATCATTACGTCAAGCAAGTCACTTTCAAGAAGCGGCAAAACGACCTGCGTTTCGGGGTCGCCGAAGCGGCAGTTATATTCTATCACGCGCGGTCCCTTATCGGTCAGCATAAGACCGAAATAAAGACAGCCCCTGAAGGTTCTTCCCTCTTTCTTCATCGCATCCACGGTGGGCTTGAATATCTCACGCATGCAGACCTCTGCGATCTCGTCCGTGTAATAAGGATTGGGGGCTACCGTGCCCATACCGCCCGTGTTAAGTCCCTCATCGCCGTCAAGCGCGCGCTTGTGATCCATAGAGGAAACCATGGGAATAACGCTCTTTCCATCAGTAAACGCCAATACCGACACCTCGGGGCCGCGAAGAAACTCCTCGATGACGATATGATCTCCGCTCGCGCCAAACGCCTTGTCCTGCATAATGGATATTACCGCCTCGCGCGCCTCGTCAAGATTTTGCGCGATAATAACACCCTTACCGAGCGCAAGTCCGTCCGCCTTGATGACGGTGGGCATAGGCGCACTCTCAAGATATGCAAGCGCCGCCTCGGCACTGTCAAACACTTCGTAAGCCGCCGTGGGAATACCGTATTTCTTCATAAGATGTTTGGAACAGACCTTACTTCCCTCAATTATCGCCGCATTGGCGCGAGGACCGAAGCAAGCTATTCCCTTTTCCTCAAGAGCATCGACCGCGCCAAGCACCAACGGATCGTCAGGCGCGACTATTGCATAATCGATACCGTTAGAAACCGCGAATTTCACTATTCCCTCGATATCCTTTGCACCTATGTCCACACACTCGGCATCCGCCGCGATGCCTCCGTTGCCGGGGAGCGCGTATATCTTATCGACGTTCTTATTTTCCTTTATTTTCTTGATGATGGCGTGCTCTCTGCCGCCACCGCCGACAACCATTATCTTCATAATTTCTCCGATTTGAGTATTGTTTTTCAAAAAATCAAAGCATCAATGATGGAAAAGTCGCATACCCGTAAACGCCATTACGATGCCGTCCTTGTTACAGCACACGATAACAAGATCGTCACGGATAGATCCGCCCGGCTCTGCGATATACTTAACGCCGCTTCTCTTTGCTCTCTCAATGTTGTCGTCAAACGGGAAGAATGCGTCCGAGCCGATGGCAATACCGTCAATGGTATCAAGATAAGCTCTCTGCTCCTCCTTGGTCAAGGGGGCGGGCAGCTCGGTAAAGTATTTCTGCCAGATTCCGTCTGCACAAACGTCTACCTCGTTCTGATTTATGTATCCGTCTATTACGTTGTCGCGGTCGGGTCTTCCCATACCGCTCTTGAAGGGCAGAGAGAGCACCTTGTCGTGCTGACGCAAGAACCAGGTGTCTGCCTTTGTTCCCGCAAGACGAGTGCAGTGTATTCTCGACTGCTGTCCCGCGCCAACGCCTATCGCCTGTCCGTCGACCGCATAGCAAACGGAATTGGACTGTGTATATTTGAGCGTTATAAGCGCAACTATAAGATCGCGTACCGCGCTCTCGGGCATATCCTTGTTTTCGGTAACGATATTGGCAAGAAGCTCGCGGTTGATCTCGAAATTGTTTCTTCCCTGCTCAAAGGTTATGCCAAAAACCTGCTTTCTCTCGATCGCATCGGGAACGAAATCGGGATCTATCTTTACGATATTGTAATTGCCCTTTCACTTACCCTTGAGTATTTCAAGCGCCTCGGGCTCGTATCCGGGAGCGATGATTCCGTCGGATACCTCGCGCGCGATCATCTTTGCCGTGGTAACGTCACAGACGTCGGAAAGCGCTACCCACTCACCAAAGGAGCACATTCTGTCCGTTCCTCTGGCTCTGGCATAA
>JAZRFU010000082.1:0-3162 GCA_045643865.1 Eubacteriales bacterium | reverse complement strand
AAATTTTCACAGTTTTTATTGGAGCAAGTGATACGTATGAAAATATGCCTCCCTCCGAGAGGGAGGGGGGACCGCTTGCGGTGGAAGGAGCCAACGTAACGTAAAGTTTTTGTGGGCAATATTATCCCGCATTCTCCCTCAGTCGCGTTCCGCGCCAGCTCCCTCCCGGAGGGAGCCAATTTTCGCATCACCAATCTCCCCGATAAATCCCAATTTGTAATATATTCACCCATAACAACATCACGGGGACGGCAATGCCGTCCCCGTGGGTTTATTTAGTTTTATGATATTGCATCCATGATAAAATCGTACAACGGTGTGCCGGGCAAGATAACTATATCTTTGCCAATATCCTTGTCGGGAGAATGATAGTATTCGTTGCCGCTGTTGCAATATAAAATTATTTTATCGAGATAGGTTCCGATCTGCGCTTCCCACACAATAGATTCCGATTCTTCAAAGTTCAAACGGATGTAATATTCGTATTTCTTGTGTGGTGATTGAGTTATTTTTAAGCTTTCGCTCTTATTGTTAATTCTCATATCGACCAATTCCGAAATAATTGCCTTGTCGTCAGTCGATTCAATGATCTCTACCACGGTATCTTCTGGATCGTATCTAACGCCATTACTTCCGACACGGGACTTTGCAAGATAGAAGTATTTGACCGGCTTATATATCTCGATTTTATCTACGTTCCAATCGCTCCATACGTCAATCTCGCAATTTGGATTTACTAAAACAATTGGAAATTCGTACCGAGATGGAAAAATTCCTGTGCTACTACAATACGCCCACGCCCCTATGAATTCGTCAGTGGATTCGCCTCGTATTTTTTTATATAAGTAACGGTGTACATAAGATGCACGACCTTCCTCAATGCCATACCCTATCTTGTATGATCCCCAATACACTCCACCTGATTTTTTCCATGTCAAATTTCTGTCGATTATTTCGTAGTTTGCATACTGCACCGTAGCATGCTCAAAAAGAAGAATATATGTTAACGACGAGGATATAAATACCACTGCCAAAACTACAGCTATAATCCCAAGAATTTTGAACGCCTTTTTGAATTTTTTCACAGTTCATTTCTCCTTTCATTCGGGGATGTTAGGATGTATGTTGTAATCATTATAAGTGCTTGTATTGCCAGCAATAAGATCATTGATAAATGGTAATACACCGGCAACATCATATTCTGTATTTTCCCTTCACAGCTTTATTCCTCTCTCGCTTAAAGGCGATGCGGTGGGTGATGGTTTAAAGGACGTTTTCCCCTGAGCCCCCTCTGTAAAAGAGCAGAGGGGTATGTTTGTTTAAATTTAACGTGATAATCTTTCTTAAACGGTGCATTTCAACCCCCTCCTTGACTATGAAACGTATTGGAAAATATTTCCTTGGTTTCATTATAGCATAAAGCGGCTATTTTGTAAAGAAAACGGGGGATTGGCGGTAGAATTTCTACGTAATATACAAAAGTCCGTTGGATGTTTTGTGAAATTCAACGGCTATTTTTATGCATACCAAAAAATTCACTCAAATTCACGAAAAATTCACTTGCATTGGGCATAATAGTGTGGTATAATAAAAAAGTTAACGCGTTAACCGTTAACTTATTAACTTTTTGGTATCAGGGCCTTGCCTTTGCCAAGATAAACGGAGGAAAAATGGAACAGGAAAAGCTGAAAGCAGCGCAGGAGGTCATCCACAAGCTGATAAGGACGAGCCGACTGCACCGATGCGCGATCGAGCGCGAAAGCGATGCGCTCGGAATGCACTGCTCGGGACACAGAATGCTTATGTATATATCACGCTTTGACACGGTACCGTCCCAAAAGGAATTGGCAGAAAAATTCAAGATAAGTCCTGCCGCCGTGGCAAACACACTTAAAAAGCTGGAACGCGACGAATACGTATCGCGTTGTAAATGCGCCGACTGCCGTGATAGCCGTTACAACGAAATATCCATCACCGAAAAGGGCAGATGCGCGGTTCTGAAAAGCCGAGAATATTTCAGTCGGGTAGATACGGCGGCGATCGACGGCTTCTCCGACGGTGAGCTCGATACGCTCGTATCCATGCTCGACCGAATCGAAGAAAATCTCACTAAAATATCAAAGGACACCGCGCTCCCTCTGTGCAAGGGATGTACGGATATGTGCAGCGACGAGAAAGGAGAACAACAATGAGGATCTGGTTCAAATATATAAAGCCGTACACGCGGTACTTTATCCTCGGCCCGCTCTGCATGATAACCGAGGTTATCGGCGAGGTGCTTATGCCACTTTATCTTGGTAAGGTCATAAACGCCGCTATCGATGGCGAGCTTACCGAGCTTTACAGCTTCGGCGTTATGGGAATGATGATACTGACCGCGCTTCTTATGATGGTTGGCGGCGTCGGCGGCGCCTACTTTGGCGCAAAGGCGTCGGTCAACTTCGCCGCAGATCTGCGCGCTGATCTTTACCGCAAGGTCGGTCAGTACAGCTTTGCAAACATAGATAAATTCTCAACGGGCTCACTCATTACCCGTCTTACCAATGACGTATCGCAGATGCAGATGATAGTCAATATGATGCTGCGTATGATGCTGCGCTCGCCCGGTATGCTTATAGGCGCGCTCATTATGGCGATCCAGATGAGCCCCGAGCTTTCCGTGGTGTTTGCCGTGACTATTCCTTTGATGGTAATAGCAATTTCGTTCATTATCGCGCGCGGTATGCCCCGCTTTGCCAAGATGCAGACCAAGGTCGACGCGCTCAACTCCACGGTTCAGGAAAACATCACCAACGTGCGCGTTGTAAAGTCGTTTGTGCGCGAGGAGTTTGAAACGGAAAAGTTCTCGTCCGCGAACAAAAATCTCAAAAACGCGGGAATGTCTGCTATGAAAAATATGATATTCATGCAGCCCGTGCAGACCTTCTTTATGTACCTTACGACCATTGCGGTCATCTGGTTCGGAAGCAACCTTATAATAGAAAACTATGGCAAGGTCGGCGCGTTCGGCGTCGGTGAGCTTTCCACCTTTATAACCTACGTAAGCCAGATACTTTTCTCGCTTATGATGGTAACTATGATGCTTATGTTCTCCTCCCGCGCCATCGCGTCGGGCAAGCGCATACTTGAAGTTTTGCGCGAGGACATCGACATCAAGGACAC
>JAZRFU010000081.1:0-4899 GCA_045643865.1 Eubacteriales bacterium | reverse complement strand
TCTGTCGCAATAGACCATTGCGAGTGACTCAATGTCAAGCGTGTCGTCCTTTATCGCGCCTGTAATTGCGAGATTTTCGCCAACTGCCTTTTCCTCAAACTTGGGCCAGAGAATACCGGGCATATCGAGCAGGTCAACGCCGATACCCGTGGAAACCCACTGCTTGTCGCGAGTGACACCGGGGCGGTTTTCAACCTTTGCCTTTTTGGAGCCCGAAAGCTTGTTGATGAGAGTAGATTTGCCCACGTTGGGGATTCCCAGCACCATAGCGAAAAGACGGCGACCGCTCATTCCGCGGCTCTCGTATTTTTCAAGCTTATGTGCAAGCAGCTCCTTGATAGCAGGGAGTATTTTGTCAAGGCCGTTGCCCGAAAGGCAGTCCACAAGGATGCACGCGCTTGACTCGGAGCTGTAATGCTCCACCCACAGCTTATTCTGTACGGGGTCTGCAAGTGACGCCTTGTTAAGAATGATAAGCGAGGGCTTGCCCGCCGTAAGACGCACTATTTCGGGATTTCTCGACGAGTGTGGAATACGCGCATCGAGAATTTCGATAACAATATCGACGTTTTTAAGGTTTTCCGAGATCATTCTTCGGGTTTTGGCCATGTGCCCGGGAAACCACTGTATATTTTCAGACGGCATATATCTGCCCCCTTTCATTTGTCATTTTTTATATTTGCTTTTGTGTGAATCAGTCAAAAAAAGTAAACGGAGATATGCGAAGTATCGCCTTACCGAGCACGGTATCAACGTCAACAAATCCCACGCTCGCAGAGCGCGAATCGGACGAGTTGTTGCGATTGTCGCCCATAACGAATATCTTTCCCTCGGGTACAGTTGCCTCAAACGTCACCGTGCCGTTTTCATCTACACTCATAAAATTTCGGTCGATTCCGTTGTGTATCTCGTATGCTCCACCCTCAACGAACACGTAATCCTCAACTAACACATTTCCGTCAACGCTGACCTCGCCGCTGGTGAAATTGATACGCACCGTTTGTCCCTCAATTGCAATAACGCGCTTGACAAGCGGCTCGTTATATGCGTCGTTGGAAAGATGGAAAACGATTATATCTCCACACTCGGGAGTATAAAAAAGGTTTGTCGTTACAAGCATCTCCTGATCGGAAAGCGTTTCATTCATCGAGTCGCCCTTGACTCTGCAAAGACGGAAGCAGAATGTGAATATGACGAGCACCGCTATCATCGAGATAGCGAATATTTCAAGCACGTCAAATATTGACGCTAACCAAGATGCGGGCTTTTTCTTACTTTTGTTTTTTTTTACTTCGCTGTCGCCGTTGCTTTTTTCAACAAGACGCTCCATAAGCGTAAAGCCGTTCTCAACGTACAGTCCCGTAGCGGCGGCGGTCTGCTCGTCAAACGTGGAAACGCCCTCGACCTCACTGTTCGAAGAATAGATCATAAACGGAACGGGATCTATCGTGTGCGTGCGTATGCGCACGGGTGTGGGATGGTCGGGAAGCACCATTATCTTGAAATCGTCACCGCAGTCGCAGAGATATTCATAAACGGGCTTGAGTATCTTTTCGTCGATAAGCTCAACGGAGAGCACCTTGTTTTCGGTTTCGGCTCTGTGACCGCACTCGTCGGGCGCTTCAACGTGGATATAAACGTAATCGGCTCCGTCCTCGAATGCCTTGATGGCTGCCGACGCCTTACCGTCGTAATTGGTGTGAACGTTACCCGTTGCACCTTCAACGTCGATTGATTTCATTCCTGCGCAAAGACCGATGCCCTTGATAAGATCGACCGCGGAAATGACCGTGCCGTCAAGTCCCCACTTATCCTTGAAGGAGGGAAGAGCGGGCTTTTTGCCGGGTCTCCACAGCCATATCGAGTTTGCGGGGCGCAGACCGCGCGCGCGGCGCGCCTCGTTGACGGGGTGATGCTCAAGAATATCCCAGCTTGCGCGCATTAATTCATAGAATACCTTTCCATCTTCACCCGATGGCAGATATTCCTTTATCGGCTGACCGAGAATGTCGTGCGGACGCATAAACTTGTATGTGTCACAGCCACCCTTCCAGAGAATACAGTGGCGGTAGCTTACACCCGTGAAAAATCTGCGGATTTCGTTGCCGAGCGCGGCGTCGAGAGCGCGAATAAGCTCGTCTGCTTCCTCGGTCGTTATCTCGTCAGCAGAGTGGTCGAGCATTATCTTGTCGTCGTAATCCCCCTCGTCAGAGAGCGTTACCACGTTACAGCGGTAAGCCACGTCATCGTCCGCCATGTCAAGCCCCATACTGACTGCCTCAAGCGGAGAGCGACCGCGCGAGTACACCTTGGGATCAAAGGAGAGTATCGCCATATTAGCCGTATCGCTTTCGGGGACCATACCCTCGGGCACGTTTGACACTGTACCCACCACGCTCTTGGCAGCAAGCATGTCCATGCACGGCTTTTTAGCCGCCTGCATGGGAGTTTTATTATCAAGTGACGAAATTGGCTCGTCTGCCATTCCGTCGGGAATAAGAACAAGATATTTCATATCTGTCACCTCTGGATATTGCGAAAAGTATATATGTAATAATATTATATCACATTCCGCGCGCACACACAACACTTTTTTCATTATTTTGGATTTTTTGGTGATATTTTAAGGTTTTTATCGCCAATTAACGCTTTTTTTGTCCGAGATTGAACAATTTAGCTATAATTTCTTGCAAATGTAAGAGAAATATGGTATAATTCAAGCAGGAGATGACTGCTTATACGTCATCAGATACGGAGGTACGCACAATTATGGATCAACCAAACCTCAATCCCGATAAGCATGATGCGAGGGTGTCACAAAAAAAGAAAATAATAATCGCTTTGATTGTAACGGGCGCGCTTTTGCTTGTATGTGCGCTTATCGTCGGCGGTCTGCGGCTTTTTGAGAACAGCAAGCTTGATGACCGAACGGTCGGTACAGTTGATCCCTTAAAGCTTGAGGATACCAAGGAAGAGGGCTTCGACATAATGGAGTACGACGAATATTTGGGTTACGACAGAAATATATATCTACGTGAAAACGGTGTTGAATTAAGTATATCCGAATCGGATAGCGGAAACTATGGAGACGGCTTTGAGGTCATGTATGGGGTTATTCGTGCCATAAATGAGGGCGACAGCCGTGCCTATAACGCGCTGATGGGCGATGAGGAGCTATATAAATCAAGCTTTACCCAGCAACAGATATACGGAATACTTATACAGACGCACAGCAAGAAGACCATGGTCGGGAAAAATAACCTTGAATACGTAGAATACGTTTACAAGGTGAAATACAAGATCCATGAAAACAACGGAACGTACAGAAACGATATCTTAAGCGACACCTCGCGCGAACAGTACTTTGTGATAAACGACAGTACGGGCGAGATGCTTGTAATGGACATAATATTCGTTGGCTCGTAAGGCATACGCGAAAATCTGTTTGGCAGTTATTTCAGATTGTGTTATAATTAAATTACGGTAGACGGAGAGATGCTCCGCACCGCATATTAAAGGAGGGATATAAATGGAGATTACCGTAATGACGGTAGTTTGGGCGATAGCTTTCGTCGGTACGATATTTATGGAGGCAGAAACCGCAGAGCTTACTGCTATCTGGTTCATGCCCGGAGCGGTTGCCGCTTTGGTAATGTCTATGTTCAACGTAGACATCTGGATACAGTGTGTTGTGTTCGTGGCACTCTCTGCAATATTGCTCGTGCTCGCCAAGATCGTATTCAAGAAGAAATTCACCGCAAAGCTCGGATCGGAGAAGACCGATACGGACCTGCTTATCGGCGAAAAGGCAAAGGTAGTCGAGGATATAGTTAACGAGGACAACAGGGGAGCGGTAAAGCTTGGCGGTCAGATATGGAGCGCAAGAAGCGATGACGGTGAGCCCGTTGCCGCAGGAGAATTCGTCACAGTAGTCAAAATATCAGGCGTAAAGCTTATATGCCGTAAATAAACAATACAAATAAGGATAAACGGAGGAACAGATATGGGACCTATATTATTACTCGTAGCACTCGCAATTGTAGTTATCATCACAGTTATAGCCAACATTCACATAGTACCGCAGGCAAAGGCGTATGTAGTAGAGCGTCTTGGCGCATACCATACCACGTGGGGAACGGGCGTGCATTTTAAGATCCCGTTTGTTGATAAGATCGCAAAAAGAATAAATAAGATGGAGCAGGTAGCGGATTTTCCGCCTCAGCCCGTTATTACCAAGGATAACGTACGTATGCAGATAGACACGGTCGTTTTCTATCAGATCACCGATCCTAAGCTTTATGCATACGGTCATGCAACACCTATGACGGCAATTGAAAACCTCACATCTACAACCTTGCGTAACATTATAGGCGAGATGGAGCTTGACAGCACGCTGACCTCGCGTGACATAATCAATACCAAGATGAGAGTTATACTTGACGAGGCAACTGACCCTTGGGGAATCAAGGTAAGCCGTGTCGAGCTTAAAAATATCATTCCACCGCGCGAGATTCAGGACGCGATGGAAAAACAGATGAAGGCAGAGCGCGAGAGACGTGAATCTATCCTTCGTGCAGAGGGTGAGAAAAATTCGGCAATTCTCGTTGCAGAGGGTAATAAGCAGGCGATGATACTTAATGCAGAGGCAGAAAAGCAGTCGCAGATACTCAAGGCAGAGGCAGAGAAGGAGTCACAGATACTTAAAGCAGAGGGTGAAGCTGAGGCAATACTCAAGATCCAACAAGCAACTGCGGACGGTATCAAGATGATAAATGCCGCCAAGCCGGGAGATGGCGTTATCGCTATCAAATCGCTTGAGGCATTTGAAAAGGTCGCAGACGGTAAGGCGACCAAGATCATCATTCCCTCTGAAATTCAAGGACTTGCAGGACTTGTCAG
>JAZRFU010000080.1:0-14393 GCA_045643865.1 Eubacteriales bacterium | reverse complement strand
GAGCGCAACCGTGAGGAAACGGAATCTATGCGCCGTGACTATGAGAGATTCAAGGCGGAGGCGGAAAAGACCATAAACAAACGCCTTGTCGAGTCCGAGCGAGAGCTTGAAAAATCAAGGCAAAAGGCGGCTTCAATGGTGGCAAGCGCAAAGGCGTCAAGCGACTTTATTTTGGAGCAGATGGATAAGGTCAAAAAGGCGAGAGATTCCGAAAAGCTTGGCGACGAGATAACCCGTGCAAGACGCGCCGTGCGCGAGCATATGCGCGATAACGCCGAAAAATACGACCCCGTAGAGAATAAGCGCGACGAGCATTACGTCCTGCCCAGAAAGCTTAAAAAGGGCGACGAGGTCATAATAATGACACTCGGTAGCAGCGCAACTCTGCTTGAAGACCCCGATAAGTCGGGCAACGTGCGCGTTCAGGCGGGCATTTTGCAGACACGCGTCAATATAAAGGACTTGAAGCTTAAGGAAAACGAAACTACCGTTATAAGTGGTGACAAAAAGGTCAAAACGTCAACGTATACGGTGAGTAGATCAAGCTCGTTTAAGGACGAGATAGACCTGCGCGGTATGACGGGCGACGAGGCGTGGCTTGCCGTTGATAAATACTTCGACGAGGCAATGCTCGCGGGCTTCAAAAAGGTCCGACTTATACACGGAAAGGGAACGGGCGCGCTTAAAACTGCGCTCTGGAAATTCCTTAAAGGCGATAAGCGAATCTCTACGTTCCGCATAGGACAGTGGGGCGAGGGTGACGGCGGCGTCACCGTGGTGGAGCTGAAATAAAAAAACAAGGACGGCAGAAATGCCGTCCTTGTTTTTTTATGTGTTATGTACTTATATCAAACTCTCTTGGAGAGAACATCCTCTTCGTATTTGAGGACCTCGTCGAACCAGCAGGAGCAGCCACATACGTTGTTTCTCTCGCAGAATTCAACCCAAACGTCACCCATGGGAAGCGTCTTGATCTCTTCCTGCATGATGAACATCTTGGTGAGGTTTCCGCTATCCTGAACTGCTTTGAGGTCAGCATTGGGAGTAAGGAGCGCGTTGAGGAGCGCCTTCTGTACGTTGCGGACACCTGCGGTGAGGGCTGCAACGCGGTTGATGGACGCGTCAAAATAGTCGGTTGCGAGGAATACTCTGTCAAGAGCGTCGCAACGAACGACCTCTTTCATCATCTCGCGTGTTTCATCGTCGTAAGCAACAACGTGGTCGGAGTCCCAACGGATAGGACGTGTGATGTGGAGCGCGATCTTATCCGAGAAGCAGAGGAGCGCAGGGATCTTATCCGAAACGACCTCGGTGGGATGATAGTGACCGTTATCCATAAGAGGAGTGATACCGCGCGTCATAGCGTAGGCGAGTGCGAACTCTGCCGAGCCAACGGTGTACGCCTCAACTCCGATACCGAACACCTTGGACTCAACGGTTACGTAAACCTGAGATTTATCGTATCCGCAGCCGATGATCTGGTCGATGGAGTCAGCATATCTCTGACGGGGGCCCATACGGTCTGCGGGGATATCCTTAAATCCGTCGCCTGTCCAGATATTCATAACGCAGGGGTAACCTGTTTCCTTTGCGAAATACTCGGAAATACGGATACAAGCGATACCGTGCTTGATCCAGAAATTTCTTATCTCATCGTCGGGGCTGGAGAGAGTAAGTCCACCTGCCTTGGGATGGGAGAAGTACGTGGGATTGAAGTCAAGACCGCAGTTATGCGCCTTTGCAAATTCTACCCATCTCTTGAAGTGACGGGGCTCAATTATATCTCTGTCTATGATCTCGCCCTTGTCCGCGATAGCGTAGTTGGCGTGAACGTTGATCTTGTGAGGACCGCCGGGGATGAGAGAAAGCACCTTTTCAAGGTCTGCAAAAAGCTCGTCGGGATTGCGAGCACCGCCGGGATAGTTACCCGTGGTCTGAATACCGCCCGAAAGCTCGCCTGTACCCTCAAATCCGCGTACGTCGTCAAGCTGCCAGCAGTGAATGGAGATGCCCGTCTTTGAGAGCTTCTCGATAGCCGCCTCTGTATCTACGCCGTATTTAGCGAAGATCTCCTTAGCGGACAAGTATCTTTCGTTCTTTGTCATAATGACCTCCTAATTTATGTTTGCTTATTTTTATTGCAAAATTTCGGTAAACCAAAATATACCAAATACATTATACAACATAAATTCGCGCTTTTCAAGGGCTTTATATAAAATAATTATATTTTTCTATTGAAAAAGGGGCTTTTCAATGATATAATGGAGTCAGTAATTAGCAAAGTAAAACCAAATTCAAATTTTAGGGGATTTTTGACTTTATGAAGAAAATAATAGTTACCGGTGGCTCACGCGGTATAGGACGCGCGTGCGTAGAGCTTTTTTGCGAGCACGGATGCGACGTGGCGTTTATTTATTGCTCAAACGACGATGCGGCGGACGATTGCGCGGACGAAACAGGCGCTTTTGCTATAAAAGCCGATCTTTCCGATCCGAGCGAGGCGGAGTGGGCATATAACAAGGCGGTCGAATACCTTGGAGGCGTTGACGTTCTCGTAAACAATGCAGGTATCAGCGAATCGGGTCTTATAACTGACGTAACCGACGAGATGTGGCATCACGTTATGGATACCAATCTGTCAAGCGCGTTCTATATGAGCCGTCTTGTTTCCCGCGAGTTTGTCAGACAACAAAGCGGGGTAATAATCAATATCGGTTCGGTATGGGGCAGAGTGGGCGCGTCCTGCGAGGCGGTCTATGCCACGTCCAAGGCGGGACTTCGCGGTCTTACGCTTTCTATGGCAAAGGAGCTTGGTCCTTCGGGTGTTCGTGTTAACTGTGTTGAACCTGGAGTGATAGACACCGATATGAACGCGTGCTATGACGAGGACGACATCGCCGCGCTCTGCGAAGAAACGCCGCTGTTTCGTATAGGCGATCCGAGCGAGGTTGCCGAGCTTGTGTATTTTCTTGCAAGCGAGAAGGCGTCGTTTATAACCGCGCAGATCATAGGCGTTGACGGCGGCTTCGGTGTTTGAGCCGATCCATCAACTTTACGGAGAAAATAGCATGAAAGATATACTTTTGATAACCACAGGCGGCACTATCGCCTCTGCAGAGAGCGAAAATGGACTTGTTCCCGCGCTCGCGTCAGAGCAGCTTATGTCGCACGTCCCCGAGGTGCGCGATATTTGCAACGTGTCCACAGTACAGCTGTATAATCTCGACAGCACCAATATGCGACCGGAGTATTGGCTCAATATTGCTAACTTTATTAAGGACGTTTACGACGGCTACGACGGATTTGTGATCACTCACGGAACAGACACTATGGCGTACGCGGCAGCGATGCTTTATTATCTTGTGCAGAACAGTAAAAAGCCGATAGTACTGACGGGCGCGCAGATACCGATAGAGAAGCGCGATACCGATGCGCGAGAGAATCTGACTGATGCATTCGTATACGCATGCGACGACGGTGCGTGCGGCGTTCATATCGTCTTTGACGGAAAAATAATTGCCGCGACAAGAGCCAGAAAAACGCGCACAAAGAGCTTTAATGCCTTTTCAAGCATAGATTATCCCGAAATCGGCTTTGTTCGCGGACGGACAGTTAAATACTATATAAGAGAATCTATAGACGGACAGGTCAGATTCTATGATCGTATAGATTCATCGGTCATGGTCATAAAGTTGATTCCCGGAATGAGAGCCGATATTGTTGATTATATCGCGGATAAATATCACGCGGTTATAATTGAAAGCTTTGGCGTTGGCGGTATTCCTTACTACGACAATGATGAGTTCGTATATGGAATAGAAAAGCTCATCTCGCAAGGAGTACGCATAGTCATGACTACGCAGGTGCCGCATGAGGGAAGTGATATGTCCGTTTATCAGGTCGGACTTAACGTGAAGAAAAAATATCAGCTGCCCGAGGCATACGATATGACCACCGAGGCGGTCGTTGCCAAGGTAATGTGGGCGCTGCCACAATGCTCCACGGCAAAAGAATTTGAAAATCTTTTCAATATGCCTGTGGGAAATGATAAAATATAAAACAAAAAGAGGTTGCCACGCAACCTCTTTTTAATATTCGTATTATTTTTCGGAAAGGTACTTTTCGTACCAGAACATTCCGTAATTGAACGCCTCAAACATGCCTTCCTTGTCACCCTGCTTGAGAATAGCGCCGCTTTTGGAATCTATAATCTGAATAAATATCTTTCCGGGCACCTTTACACCCTCGTTCTCAACGTATGACATAATCTCGAATATCAAAACGCACTTTTCGGAAAAATCACCGTAGCAGATGGTGTCCTTTTCTCTGACAAGCGGTCTGTTTTTGTAGTAAAGATACGAGCCCTTTACCTGATTTCTGGTTTCCTCAGCCATATATATCCACCCGTTTTGAATCGTCAAAACTGTCCTTTCATAAGAATTTCAATATTATATCCTTAATATTATACCACAATGCACGCGGCAAGTCAACCATAATTTTGTAATATTTTATTCATTTTAGACAACTCCCCATTATTTGAGGATAAAGGGTGATGCCTTAATGAAAATATCACCGTCGGGCTTTCGGGGAATTGCGGTAGTATAAAATGAATCTGATTGCCGTGAGAGCGTGGTCTGCACCTCGCCGTCAGGCGCATCTGCGGGCTTGGTTACTATGCTTATACATTCCTGCTTGCGCTTTTGCGAAAGGAATTTGCGTCCTTGCTCGCTTGATGCCAATAATGTTGTGTACTGCGGTACGGCATGAGACATAATATCCGAAACACCAAGCAGAGCAAAGAGCATAACTCGGCGCACTCTTGCATCGGTATATTTGGCGTTATATGCACAGGATATGAATTCATCAAATGATTTTGACGCCGCGGCGCACTTGCAGAGTCGCTCGACGATGCCGCATCCATCCTCGCAAACGGTGTTTCCGCCACCGCATCGAGAAATTGCGCGTTGACGTATTTCCTCGGCAGACATCATTTGAAAGAATGAGAGTATGTTTTCGCCAACGTTTTGGATCAAAACAGGAGAAAGCCCATCATTTGTTGCCGCGCGTAGAATATTAAGCGCATCTTTAGGCATGTGATTTTCAACTGTAGTAAAATTGTTGTCTGAGCTATAAGTAGCTTTTCTGATTGCCGAAGCGCTTGGCAAAATCCCATCCTTCAGCTCGGACTCGTTATACGGTGAGCCCATACGGCGAATGGGAACTATATCAACGCTTGCAGATATACGTCTTATGGCGGCTATATACGATATGCCAAGAATGTCATTGGAAAAAAGCTCTGTGTCCTCTCCCGTCATTTGCTTGAGAGCTGCAAAATATGCAGAGGCAGAGCCGCATGACGAACTTTTCTGTATCTCGGCATAAATTTTTGGAAAGTCCTCTGACATTGTAGCATCAGCCATTTTTTTAAGAAGAGATATGTCTTCACTTTCGCTTCCAAAGCTTATAGCGTCTACTCCAAGTGATGTGAGTACGTGAACGCCGGCTGCGGCAAATCCCTCGGCTGAAAGGCATGAAAAGGGAAACGGAAGCTCAACAACGAGGTCTGCGCCACCTGCGATCGCCATTTTTGCGCGCGTATATTTATCCACTATTGACATCTCTCCGCGCTGCACGAAATTTCCGCTCATAGCACATACTATGCAGTCGTAGCCCATAGCTTTCAAGGTATCTATCTGATGCTTGTGCCCTAAGTGAAAAGGGTTATATTCGCATACTATTCCTACGCTCCTCATGGTTTTCGCTCCTTTCTTCGCCGTTAACAATAAAAGTATAACATTTTTATTGGAGAATGTCAATGCGAAAAAATAATCTTAAGACAATAAAAAAGGGACTTGCGCGCAAATCGTGAAGTCCCTTTATGCTTTTTATTAAAATGGTTTGAAAAACAAGAGCTTTCTACCAACGGTAAAGCAAGCCTTCCATAAAAGCTTTGTGTTTCGATATTCATTTCTGCATTTTTTGTACATTATGCGATATTCTCTATATGTCTGTACATCCTCGGTATGAGGGAAGCAGTGAGGATCGATTGGCTTGTCTTTTCGATGGTTCTTATATATCTTTTCGGTAAACTTGAATATACGGTTGCATTCGCGGTATTTTTCTTCGGTCATATTGTGGAATCCAAAGGTTATACATGCAATTATCGCGATCTTAAAGCAGACGTCCTCCGCCGAATCCGGATAGCTTGATGTGAATGAGATTATATCGCGTGACAAATATTCCCAGGGTGTTGTCTTCCACTCAATAATGCCAAGACGCACTCTTTCCAACAGAGAACTTCGCTTTTCCCAATACTCTGCATTATCATCGAAGGACATATCTATGTAAGTGGTATTGCCGCAAAATTTACAGTGATATCTTGCTTGATTGTTTTCCGCACCGTTTTGTGTCATTTCAGCTCCACAACGTGTGCAAATGGTTTGAGTATTCATACGAGTTTAACGAATAGAACCAATCTCGACAGTATATCTGCGAATGTTACGAATAAGGGAAAGAGCTTCTGCTTCATCCCAAGAATCAGACTGAAGCTTCTGCGTGAGTGCATCAAAATCCTTTTTGATCTTTTTTTCAAAGCTTTTGGCATCAGAACTGGAGCTTGCAACAGTGTACTGAAGGTCGTCCATCATAGCGCGAAGCTCCTTTGTTATCTTTTCGTTTCCTTCTGTGTACATAAGCAGACTGTGAACCTTGGTTGCGTACGACTTCATAAATTCATTATCACGCGTAACGTTTTTTTCATATCTTCTTTTGAAAAGTCCCATAATGTCCTCCTATTGCTGATTATTTCTGTATTTCGGTTACTTCAAGACCTGTGAGAATTGAGTTGGAACTGGATTCTTCAACTATAGTAAGACCGTAAGCGCCGAAGATGTCCTTCATCTTAGGGCAGAGATCCTGACTTATTTGAAGAATCTCGGAGGGCATAATACCTACGTAGTTTTCAAGTGAACGGTTCTTTTCTTCCATATATTGCTGTATCTTTGCACCGATCTGCATAATGAATGCTTCACAGAGAAAATCACGCAGAGCTTCTGCATTGAACATTTCAGCATTTCTCTGTGTAAGGCACTTGCTGTAGAATTGATCCGCCTTTCTTGCTGCATCGGTAGGATCGATAGATACGTAAAACGTGCCACGTGCACCTACACGGAATCCGCGATTGGTTTCAACATCGCTGAGAATAAAAGGCGTTCTTGTTCCCCAATTCACCTTAAGGTTGAAGTCCTTGGACAGACAAACGACTTTTGCTTTGTGGAAGCTCTTTCTTTCGCGGTTAGATCCTTTCTTGGTGGGATCGATGGAGAAGGGATAGATTGCTCCGCCGAAAGGACGAGGCATACCAAGGAAGCGTCCATCTCTGTAAAGCAAGACGTAATTGTCGCTGTTTGCCATGATGCAATATGTGTTTTTTACGTCATCTGCGTAGTCCTCAAGAACACAGCAGAATTGATCCTCGCGAAGCTTAATGTCAACGGGACCTGATTTTCTTTTTTTGAAAAACATGTCAATTCCTTTCTACCGCATAGCGGCACTGCTAGTTTACGGTTTTTGACCGTTATCAAAAACCTATTGTGTTTAGTATAGCATATTATTCCATTCAAGTCAAGCAATATTTTTATGGCTAACAATTTATGCTACCGTTGTCAATATATAACATTGTATCGACAGGCGATAGTTGATTGATATCACCACAAACTTGTTTTTGTAAAAAAATCATAATCAATAGTCAAAAAATGAAAAAAAACTCTTGACAAATCGCAATTCATCATATATAATAATTAAAGTCGCGTTTTATGTCATAATGAATGGAGTGAAAATGTATGATTTTGGATGTAGGTCCGCTCCTGCGAGGAGAAAAGAACCGAATAACATTTGATTACAAGCTTGCGCCCATTCCTATGGACAGAGTTAAGTTTAAGGACGACGCCCACGTTATCGGCGAGATAACCGACAGCGCGGGATACATGCATCTTTGTGCAAAGGCGCATCTTGCGTATGAGGCCGAGTGTGACAGATGTCTTGATGCCGTTGACGGTGAGTTCGTTCTTGATTTCGAGCGTGTCGTTGCCGACGAGGGAACGCTGACGGAGGAACAGATAGAGGATAACGTTGACGAGTACGTCATAGTCGAGAACGGACGTCTTGACATTGATGAGCAGCTCGCCGAGGCGCTTCTGCTTGATTTTCCCCGAAAGATCCTTTGTAATGACGATTGTCCGGGACTTTGTCCCAAATGCGGTAAATCCCTTAAATACGGCAAATGTAATTGCCCCGACAAAGAGATAGATCCGCGGCTTGCGATCCTCGCAACGCTTCTCGAAAAAAATGACGAGGAATAACGCTTCAAAAGGTTAAAAAATAATTTATATAATCGAGTTGCATACCCAAGTGTGCATTCGAGAGGAGGTTTCAACATGGCAGTACCGAAGAAAAAAGTGTCTGCGGCTCGCAGAGATAAGAGAAGATCCAACAACTCCAAGCTCACTATGCCCGGACTTGTAAAGTGCTCCAACCCCGCTTGCGGTGAGATGCTTAAGCCCCACTGCGTATGCAAGGTTTGCGGCTACTACAATGGCAAGAAGGTTCTCAACGTAAAAGAGGCATAATTGTCAAACAAACATAAAAAAGAGCTCTTATGTGAGGGCTCTTTTTTGTTTTTATATTTAATTTATGCTGATATTAAAAAAGCTATTGATTTCACTTTGTTTTAGGTGTATAATAATATAGTTGACAATGTTTGCGCTCGGCGCAATTAAAGGAGGAATAAAAATGTCTGAATGTAATCACGATTGCTCGTCCTGCACGGCGAACTGTCCGTCCAAAAACGGCGGCGTGCAGAAGGATGCGGCAAATAAAAATAGTCACGTAAAGCATATAGTTGCAGTTATGAGCGGTAAGGGCGGAGTAGGTAAATCACTCGTTACTTCGATGCTTGCTGTTCAGTTGTCCAGAAAGGGATATAGCGTCGGTATTCTGGATGCCGATATCACGGGACCGTCTATCCCCAAGGCATTCGGTCTTTGTGACGGAGTAGAGGGCGACGGAGAGGGCGCAATGCTGCCCCCAATGACCTCGACGGGAATAAAGATAATGTCCGTAAACCTTATGCTTGATGACGAAACGCGTCCTGTTATCTGGCGCGGTTCTATCATATCAAGCACAGTTCGTCAGTTCTGGACGGACACCGCGTGGGGAGATCTGGATTTCCTTTTGATAGACTGCCCTCCCGGAACAGGTGACGTTCCCTTGACGGTGTTCCAGAGCTTGCCTATCGACGGAGTAGTTATAGTTTCAAGCCCTCAGGAGCTTGTGTCCATGATAGTCAGAAAAGCGGCTAATATGGCAGAGATGATGGACGTTAAGGTGCTTGGACTCGTCGAGAATATGAGCTATGTTAAATGCCCCGATTGCGATAAGCAGATCAAGGTGTTTGGCGATAGCCATATCGAGCAGATAGCAGAGGATTTCGGCTACGAGCTGCTTGCTAAATTGCCTATTGATGCCGAGGTGGCGTCCTACGTAGATAAGGGCTGGATAGAGGTTATAAAGACCGACTATCTTTCTGATGCGGCACAGCGTCTGGCACAAAAATGCGAGGAATGAAAATAAGTCAAAGCGCACAAAAAGTGGCAGTACAGTGCTTTTGTGTGCTTTTGGCGGCTGTGCTTATGATCGCGATCGCGGCGCTCATAATAGGCGGCGCCATGGTTGACAGCACGTCGGACAGAATATACCTTACACCCGAGAGCATAGGAGAAGGGGAGTTTGACTGTGTGCTTGTGCTTGGCGCAGGTCTTAAGTCGGACGGCACTCCCAGCCATATGCTCGAGGACAGAATAATTGTCGGTGTAGATGCGCTCAAGACGCTTGGGGCGAAGTGTATCTTGATGAGCGGAGACCGCTCGTCGGATAACTATGACGAGCCCGCGGCAATGAAGAAATATGCAGAGGCGCTCGGTGTTGATCCGTCGCTCATTATAGTGGATAACGAGGGGTATTCAACTTACGAAAGCATTGTTCGCGCAAAGGAAATTTACGGCTTTGACAAAATAGTAGTCGTGACACAGGAATACCATCTTCATCGCGCGCTTTACATAGCGGATAAAAACGGAATATACGCCGTTGGAGCCGATGCGGCTTTGCGCCCTTACAGTGGGCAGATCATGCGCGACATACGCGAAGTATTAGCGCGTGTCAAGGACTTTTTTGCTTGTAAATAGTATGATATGAACCGAAAGGATCGCAAACAGCGATTTTTGATTTAATGAATAAAAATTCCAAGGTTATAAAAGAGAACAAATGGCGTTTACACGTCATTAATACCGATAAATTCAAGATGTCGCGTTTCTCGTTGAATTTCATATTGCCGAAGGATACGGTGAGATCACCGCTGACCAAGCTGATGCTGTCGGTGATGATGAGAGGAAGCGAGAATTATCCGACTATCACGCACATAAATAAAAAGCTTGACGAGCTTTACGATACAACGGTTTCGCTCCGTAATTTATCGTTTGGAGATAAGTGCATTTTCCAAATTTCATGTAAGGTTTTGAATAATAAATATCGCCTTGCGGATGACGAGTGTGATATTCTTGACGGAGTGCTCGCCGTAGTTTCGGACATACTGTGCCGTCCCTTAAAGGACAGCGACGGACTGTTGACGTCGCAGTACGTTGAGAGTGAGCGCAAGATAATGATCGACTCTATAAACGCCAGAATCAACGATCAACGCGCGTATGCGGCAAGACAGTGCAATAGATTGATGTTTGAAGGCACTCCGTACGCTATATCTGTTGGCGGAGAACTGGAGACGGTCAGCTCGTTCACAAGAGAGCAGCTTACCGCAAATATAGACCGATTCTTCTCCGAAGCGCGTGTCGAATGCTATTACGTGGGAAACGAGAGCGCAGATTACGTACATTCGATGCTCTTAAAATATTTCGATTTTCCCAATAATGCGGAAAATTCGGTTACATATACCGAAAAGCCATTTGAGAGCAAGAGAGATAACGTTCAGACCAAAATAGAGGATATGGACGTATCACAAGGACGACTTGAAATAGGATACCGTTGCGGAGTGGTTCTTTCCGATAAGGAATATGCGGCTATGGCGGTTTTCAATGAGATATGGGGCGGATCATCTGTGTCCAAGCTGTTTATGAACGTCAGAGAGAGGAAAAGTCTTTGCTATTATTGCTATTCCTCGTATCATAGTGCGACGGGAACGATAAACGTAGGTTGTGGAATAAAGCCCGAGAATTATGAGGTCGCGATGGGAGAAATATCCTATCAGCTCGACCAAATGAAGCAAGGAATATTTACCGATGAGGAGATACTGACCGCAAAGCGCACGATCATATCGGGATATAAACAGATAACGGATAGTGTTGCAGGCATGGAGGGATTTTACCTTCGCCGTACCGTAGCGGACATTGAATGTTCGCAAGAGGATTGCATCAATCTTATTGAAGCCGTTACCAAAGAGGATATAGTTAAGGCGGCGGAGCGCGTTTGTATGGATACCGTATATTTCCTTAACGGCATAGCAGATGAGGAGGAGCTTGACAATGAATGAAATTAAGCTTTTTACATCATCATTGCTTGGAGAAAGATACTACAAAATAGAGCACAAAAGCGGACTTAATATATATGTCTGGCCCAAGGATATGTCCACGACTTACGGCATATTTTCCGTCAATTTTGGAGGGAATACGACCGAATATTCTCTTTTGGAGGATACATTTTCCTTACCCGAGGGTTGCGCTCACTTTTTGGAGCATAAGCTCTTTGATAATCCCGACGGACGCAACGCGGATGATGTTTTTTCTTCGCTTGGAGCATACGTGAATGCGTATACCTCAAACGATAAAACCGCGTACATCTTTTCAGCCACGGATAATGTGCACAAGTGTCTTGAGCATCTTGTGTATTTTGTCACAAATCCTTATTTCACCAAAGAAACTGTTGATAAGGAGATCGGAATAATCGCAGAGGAAATACGTGGTTGTTTAGATGATCCGTACGACAGGTGCTACCTTAATATGCTGGGGGGCATGTACTTTAATGACCCCGTGAAAAAGGAGATATGCGGCAGCGAAAAATCCATTTCGAAAATAACTCCCGAGATGCTGTACCGTTGCTGTGAGCATTTTTACACACCGTCTAATATGACGCTGTGTGTATGCGGAAATATAACTCCTGACGAGGTCTTGAATATAGTTGATGCAACGCTTACACGTTCGCGCACTCCTGTACCCGGCACAAAGGCGTTTTGTGAGCCGTGCGAGGTCAAAAAATCGTACGTGGACAAGAAAATGCAGGTCGGAAAGCCCTTGTTTTCGATAGGAATAAAGGACGTGGATATTCCTCAGGATCCAACGGAGCGTTATAAGAAGACCGAAGCGGTAAATATGCTTTTGAGGATCATGTTTTCCGAGTCCGGCGATTTTTATATGAATATGCTTGAGAGAGGACTTGTTTCCCCCGGATTTGACGTTGGGTATTCCTCAAATGCTCGCACCGCATACGTTATGATGTCGGGCGAGAGTGACGATCCTCGCGGGCTGCTTGACGAGGTCAAGGCACACATAGCAAAAACCTTGAAGCAGGGAATAGAGCGACGTGATTTCGAGCGCGAGAAAAAGTGTCTTTATGCATCATACCTCTCCGATTTTGACTCTACCGAGGATATAGCATTCGTTATGAACTCGTCAGCAAGTGAGGGTATCGACATATTTACATATACGGATATGATTGACGGTATAGATTTCGATTACGTGTCGGGACTTATCGGCAAGATGTTTGCGGAGGAGTGTATGACGCTCTCCGTAATATCTCCGTGAAGAAAGGAGCACTTATGCTATTGAGTAAAACACTAATATCATTTCCGGGACTCGGTATCGGCAATTTTGAGGTCGATAATGTGGCGTTCCGCATAGGAGATGATTTTGAGATCTATTGGTATGGAATTATCATAACGCTGGGAATAATCGGCGCATTTTTGTACGCGACGTTCCGCGGTAAATACGAGGGAGTTGTATTTGATGACCTTGTGGACATAGCGCTTCTTACGGTCATACTGGGAGTTGTGGGCGCGCGACTTTATTATGTTTTCACCTCGCTTGATACCTTTCTGCCAAAGCCGTTCGATTTTGTACAGTTCATAAAAAATATTTTCAATCTGCGAAGCGGCGGACTTGCCATATACGGTGGCATCATAGGTGGAATTCTGGGTATTCTTATAGTAACGAGCGTCAAAAAGATCAACCAGCTCAAGCTTATGGATATGGCGGCACCCGGTGTTATGATCGGTCAGCTTATGGGACGATGGGGCAATTTCTTCAACGGAGAAGCGCACGGTTGTGTAGTTCCCGAATCCCATCCGCTTTACTTTATGAGAATGGGACTTTTACCCAACGAGGACAGTGCGACGGAAATGTTCTATTATCACCCCACGTTTTTCTATGAGTCATTCTGGAATCTCACGGGATTTGTTATAATAACTTCACTTTATACCAAAAAGAAATTCAACGGACAGATCGCGTGCATGTATCTGTCGTGGTACGGCTTTGGACGTATGTTTATAGAGGGGCTGCGAACCGACAGCTTGTACGTTGGCTCGTTTAGAATTTCACAGCTGGTTGGATTTATCTGCTTCGTGGTATTTGGAGGACTTCTTGTGGCGGGACTGATATATTCCCGTAAGTTTTCCGATGAAAACGCAGTGCTTACGGGCTTTGACAGATATATGAAGCCCACGCTTGAAAAGAATCCCGTTTTCTTCAAGAAAAAGAACACGGACACGGTTGACAAGGATACAGTTGATAGTGAAGAGTGCGATACAAGCACAGGAGATAAAAAAGATGGCGAAAATAATTGACGGTAAGCGTATCTCGGCAGAGGTGCGAGAGGAAATAGCCAATAAAGTGGCAGAAATCAAGGCGAAGCAGGGACAAACACCGGGACTTGCAGTTATAATAGTGGGAAATGATCCTGCATCGCAGGTTTACGTCAGAAATAAAAAAAGAGCGTGCGAGCAGGTTGGATTTTATTCCGAGGTATATGAATTGCCCGAAGCGACATCCCAAGAAGAGCTTTGTACTCTTGTGGATCGGCTTAACAATGATTCCAAAATACACGGAATTCTCGTTCAGCTTCCGCTACCGCGACATCTTGACGAAAACGAGATATTGCTCCGAATAAAGCCCGAAAAGGACGTAGATGCGTTTCATCCGTATAACGTGGGCAAGATAATGATAGGGAATTACGATCTTTTGCCTTGCACACCTGCGGGCGTTATGGTTTTGCTTGAAAAGTCGGGAATTGACGTATCGGGCAAGCGTTGCGTAGTTGTTGGACGCTCCAATATAGTC
>JAZRFU010000079.1:0-4929 GCA_045643865.1 Eubacteriales bacterium | reverse complement strand
AATGTCGGAGATCTCCTCACGCGTTGCGTTGAACGTGGGTACGGTAGGCACTCTGATTATCAGGTGACGCGCGTTTTCTGCGATATATTTTGCGTTTTCAAGTATCTGCTCGTTAGGTTTTGACGTAAATCTCTCGTGCTTAGCACTGTTCATGTGCTTTATGTCCATCAGAAAATGATCGACGTGCGGAAGCAGTCGCATAACGACCTCTCGACTTGCAAACGCGGTGGTTTCAATAGCAGTGGAGAAGCCGTATTCGTGAGCGGCGCGGAGAAGTGCCTCGGCGAAATCGGGCTGAGCCATACACTCGCCGCCCGAAAGCGTGATTCCGCCGCCCGAGCGAGCGTAATATACACGGTCACGGGATATTTCTTCCATAACCTCGCCGACCGTTACGTCGCGACCGACTATTTCCTTTTTGCCTCCACGCATCATTTCCTGAATGGAATATTCCTGCGATTCGGGATTACAGCACCATTTGCAGCGCAGATAGCAGCCCTTTAAGAATATTATCGTTCTTATTCCGGGGCCGTCGTGTATCGAATATCTTTGGATGTCAAATATGCGACCCGTTTGCTCGTAAATGTTGGAATTCACGTTCTTCTCCTTTCGTGGATTTTTCTATAATATCCGCAACACATCCGTGCGCGGAGGAATTTTCAACTTTAGCGGTGTGGAGCCATCGGCTCCACACCGTATTTTTTGTATTACAGACCGCTTTGCTCGGTTCTGTTAATGATGTCGTCCTGAAGCGAGCGTGACAGCGAGGTAAACAGTGCGCTGTATCCTGCAACTCTTACGACGAGATTCTTGTACTTTTCGGGGTTCTTCTGCGCGTCAAGCAGCGTTTCTCTGGAAACGACGTTGTACTGAACGTGCATACCCTTCTGATCGAAATATCCGCGCAGGTAAGCGACGAATTTTTCAAGTCCGCCCATTCCCGTAAGTGCGGAGGGGTGGAATTTCTGGTTGAACAGCGTTCCGTTCGACGCTATTCCGTGGTCAAGACGTGCAACGGAGTTAGCCGTAGCCGTCGGGCCCTTTACGTCGCGTCCCGATGCAGGTCCTACACCGTCCGCGATGGGAGTGAACGCCAGACGTCCGTCGGGGGTAGCACCCGTCTGGAATCCGAGCGGTACGTTTGCGGATACGGGATAAAGTCCCGCCTGGAACATTCCGCCTCTGGGGTTTGTGAACTTTTCAAAGGGCTTTGTATATGTGTTTCCGACCTCGCGTGCGAAATCGTCAACCTCGGGCAAATCGTTACCGTACTTGGGAAGCGCGGCGATCATATCGAGGATCTCCTGATATCTTGCCTTCTTCTCGTCGGAAATGCTTGCCGCAGTGGTAATGTTGGTGTATATCGCCTTGATTATGTCGGCAGTTACCTCAACGCCCTGCGCGTCAAGCTGCTTTGCAACCTCGGTGGTAAGCTCAAGCGCTTTCTTGGGTATGATGCCCTTGCCGAAGTTATCTGCGAGCGCCTGCTTCATCTCGCTCATGCTGACTTTTTTCTCCTCAAAGACGAGAGTTTTCATAGCGAGGAGCGCGTCGGTCATATTTGCGATACCAAATCCCTGAGGACCGGTGAAGTTGTAGTGCGCTCCGCCCTCCTGCAAGCTGGTACCTTTCTCGATACAGTCGTTGCACAGGCAGGACTGGAAGGGGAGAGGACAGCGTACGGAGTGCGCGTAGTCCACCGCGTTATCCGCGTGCACCATCATTTCTATCATGTAAAGCTGCTGCTTCTTATAAGCGTCGAAGAACTCCTCAAAGCTGGTCATCTTTTCAACGTCGCCTGTCTGCAAGCCGATAAGCTCGCCCTTGTCGTATCCATTTGAGAATACGAGCTCGAGAGGACGGCACATATTGAAGAATGCCGCGTCGTGCCAGCCGTCCGTTCTTGCGCCCTTCTGGGGCTCAACGCAACCGATTATGCAGTAGTCGCGCGCATCTGCAAGAGTAAGACCGCGGGACATGATCGAGGGAATGATGACCTCGTCGTTATAGAATGCGGGAACGCCAAGACCTTCGCGGGTGAGCGCCGCCGCCTTTATAAGCAGATCGTGTGGTGTCTTGTTCCAAACTCTCATAGAAAGAGAGGGCTGGGGAAGACGAACGTGCATAGTTGCCTCAAGACACATATAGGAAAGCTCGTTGGTAACGTCAACTCCGTGCTCGTTCTGACCGCCCACGATGAGGTTCTGGAACAGACCGTAGCCGGCAAATCCCTCGGCACTTGCTGCATCTCTTACCTTGGTAAGATCGTTGAGCTTTACCCAGATACAGTCAAGATATTCCTGCGCGGATTCAAGTGTTTCCGCACCGCTCTTTATATCCTGCTTGAAGAGAGGATACATATACTGGTCAAAGCGTCCGGGGGATATGGAGTGACCGCTGGACTCGCACTGTATGAGCTGCTGAACGAACCAAAATGCCTGACATGCTTCATAGAAATTGCGTGCGGGCTTTGCGGGAACGTGATCACAGGTTTCTGCGATACGGATAAGCTCTGCGCGTCTTTGCGCGTCGTCGCATACTGCCGCCTCGCGTCTTGCAAGCTCTGCATATCTGTGAGCGTAGTGAATTACTGCCTCGCAGGATTCAAGAGCTGCCTCAAGGAACTGCTTGCGGCGAAGGTAGTCACCCGTTCCGATATAGAGCTTGGACATTGCCTCGCGGATCTCTGCGATAATGCCCTCAAGACCGTTGTATATAACCTTCGCGTAATCGACGTTTATGTGACCGATTCCGTTGTAGAAGTAGTTTCCAACAGTGAATATTCCATGATTAAGGAAGACGTCAAGCACCTTCTCATCCATGCTCTGTGCGGCGAGGTCGCTGACGGTCTTACCCTTCCAATAAGGGTGAACCTTTTTAAGACGCTCAACCGTTGCAGGTGAGATATAGAATGGGTCTGCCTCTCTGGAGTCGATCGTATCGTATTCCTTTTCGAGCCACTCAAACGAGTATTCGGGGAAGGTCTGGCAGCTGCGGGGAACGATAGAGTTACTTCCCACGATAAGCTCCTCGGGACGGATAACGATCGGTATATTTTCAAGTATGTGACGGAAAGCGGCGGAGCGACGTCTGATTATGGGAAGACCCTCCGTAGATTTGTAGCTCTCCGTTATAAGCTCGGCTCTGTCTGCCTCGATCTGCGGGGTAGCTTCATAAAGATGATCTATCAGTCGCTGAATTCGAGGACTTTTTTCAATAACAAATTTAATGCTGCTCATTCAAATAAATCTCCGTTTTGAATTTTTGGGGATAACCTTTTGAAAAAGTATGTACTCCGTAGTATGAAGAAGCGATCCTTATCAGATCTGCTCCCAGAGGCCCTCGTGAGGAGCGGGGATAACGGATGAGTTGAAGAACACTCCCTGATCCTTTGCGTGCTGAGCACCTGCCTCAACTGCCGCAGTAACGTCACCGACGTCACCCGTTACAAGACAAATGCCCTTGCCGCCCATACCGCGCGAGGTACGAAGTTCGAATATAGCAACCTTTGCGGTCTTAACGGCAATATCAGCCGCCTTGATTATAGATGCCGCCGAGAAGGTCTCGATAATTCCAAGACTGCCCTTCTTTTCTGCAGGAACCGTTCCGAAAAGCGCGGTGATGACCTGAGGATCGATACGACCCATAATGGATACGTCAACAAGCTTTTCTTCGTAGCGGCTCTTTACGTGCTCGACTGCGCTGGTTACGTTGGAGATAGTGCCCGTGAGGATTATCTCAAACTTGCCGGGGCAGGCGGGGCGGGCGGAGATCAAGCTGATGCCTGCGCTTTTGAGCGCGGCGTCGGTTGCCTCAATGCCCTTTGCTATGCTTTTAAGTTCAATTACACCAATTGCCTGATACATATATTTACAACACCTTTCTTAAACTTTGCAGATCACGCCTCGATAACTATCTTGGTGGGATCGACGGATACTACACGGCCTGCGATGGAGGCGTACTGAGGCAGGGAAAGTCCCGCTCCCGCGTTTGCGATGAGCTGTCCCTCGCTTACCTCATCACCAACAGAGACCGCAGGGGTCGAGGGAGCGCCTATGTGCTGAGACATAAGTATCTCTACTCTTGTTGCGGGTATCTTTTTGGAAATGAATTTGGGAACTATGTCGTATTTGTGTATTCCGAGTATTTCCTCCCAACGAACCGACTGGATCATGCGATACGGACGGTCGGGATTTACCTGATAGCTTTCCTCGCCCGCGACGAATCTCATCTTGTTCTTTGCGAGGATGCCCTTGAGGTTAAGGATAACGTCCTTGGGCGATATTTCCTGACAGCATACCTCGGCGCATACTCCGCAGGAGCAGCAGAGGGAAGCTGTCTTTATAAGCTCGGGGTAGTCAACGACTGCACTGTTGAGCGCGGCTCTGATCATCTTGTGCGGCTCAAGCGGATATCCGAGCGCGTGTCTGGGACACATCTCGGTACATCTGGTACAAGCGCAGCACGCACTGGTCGCGCGACGCATCATATCGTCCATAGCTACCTTTTTGTTCTGGATACAGCGAGCGCTGTTGGGGATAACGAGCAGTGACTTGGTGGTCTTGGTTATAACCGCCACGTCGGGATTGATTATTCTACCCATCGAAGGACCGCCGTCGATGACCGAATAGTTCGGCTTAACGGTAACTCCAAGCGTATCGAAAAGCTCGGACACGCTCATACCGACGGGAACCTTAACGGCAAATCTTTCGGGGAGATCTCCACCGACAGTCACCCATTTTTCAATGACGGGTTTGCCGTTCTTTACCGCCTCGTAGATGTTGAACACGGTTTCTCCGTTGAGCACGATCACGCCTACCGTTATAGGCAGATTACCCGGCTTTACAAGGCGACCGGTGGATTCATATATAAGGTTGATTTCATCGCCCATAGGATATACGTTGGGGAGAAGCTTAACGGACACGTTCT
>JAZRFU010000078.1:0-9341 GCA_045643865.1 Eubacteriales bacterium | reverse complement strand
TATCCCACGAGCATTCCCGTTTCTCTGGCACTGACAAAGCAGGGCATCTCTGCCGATCTGCTTGCAAACGGCGCGCTTATCAAGCCGTCATTCTGCGGTCCTTGCTTCGGCGCGGGCGACGTTCCTGCCAACAACGGACTTTCTCTGCGTCACACCACCAGAAACTTCCCCAACCGCGAGGGCTCAAAGCCGGGTGAGGGTCAGGTCTCGGGCGTCGCGCTTATGGACGCGAGATCCATCGCGGCTACCGCCGCAAACGGCGGTCGTATCTGCGCCGCAACGGATATTGATTACGAATATACTCCCACTAAATACGAATTTGACCGTTCTGTTTACGAAAAGCGCGTTTATTACGGATACGGCAAGGCAGATCCGTCTGCGGAGCTTATCCTTGGCCCTAATATCACAAGCTGGCCTGCGCAGTACGAGCTGGGCGAAAATCTGCTGGTCGAGTTGACCGCGGTCATTCACGACCCCGTAACCACTACCGACGAGCTTATCCCGTCGGGTGAGACCTCGTCGCTCCGCTCTAATCCCCTGCGCCTCTCCGAATTCACGCTCTCGCGCAGAGCGCCTGAATACGTAGGACTTTGCAAGGCGGTCGCCGCCGACGAAAAGGCGCGCCGCGACGGAGCTATCACAGAAAAGCTTGCGCGCGCTCTCTCGTTTGTAGGCAACGCTGACGAGCTTGTAAAAAACACTCAGTTCGGCTCTTGCGTATTCGCCAATAAGCCGGGTGACGGCTCGGCGCGCGAGCAGGCGGCATCCTGCCAGAAGGTGCTGGGCGGCTTTGCCAACGTGTGCTACGAGTTTGCCACCAAGCGTTACCGCTCCAACTGCATCAACTGGGGTATCATGCCCTTTACTCTTGATCCCAACGTGAAATTTGAATACGAGGTCGGTGACCTTATATTCGTACCCGACGTGAGAAACACACTCGCGCGCGGCGAAGAAAGATTTGACGCCCGTGTAATCAGACGCGACGGACGCGTTGAGGACATCGTGCTTTACGTCAAGGGACTGACCGACGAGGAAAGACAAATACTGCTCGCGGGCTGTCTTATGAACTACTACAAGATCAAAAACAATCGCTAATATACCACGGAGATATTTATGAGCAAAATTAAAATGACTACGCCGCTTGTCGAAATGGACGGCGACGAGATGACCAGAATAATATGGAAAATGATAAAGGATGAGCTTATCTGCCCCTTTGTCGATCTCAAAACCGAATATTACGACCTCGGTCTTGTAGAGCGCGAGCGCACAAAGGATCAGGTTACCTTTGACTCGGCTTATGCGACGCAAAAATACGGCGTGGCAGTCAAATGCGCGACCATAACCCCCAACAAGCAGAGGGTTGAGGAATATAATCTCTCCGAGATGTGGAAATCTCCCAACGGCACTATTCGTGCCATTCTTGACGGTACGGTTTTCCGCTCTCCCATAATCATTGATTCCATAAAGCCCGTTGTCCGCAACTGGAAAAAGCCCATCACCATCGCGCGTCACGCGTACGGTGACGTCTATAAGGCAACCGAATACCGCGTTCCCTCAAAGGGCGTGGCAACGCTCTCCTTTGTGGGCGAGGACGGCACGACCTTTTCCAAGGACATATACGATTTTGAATGTGCGGGCGTTATTCAGGGCTCGTACAATAAGGATAGCTCAATAATTTCCTTTGCTCATTCCTGCTTCAAGTATGCTATTGACACAAAGCAGGATCTGTGGTTCTCCACCAAGGACACTATATCAAAGCAGTACGACCAGACCTTCAAGCTGATATTTGAGGATATATTCAACCGCGAATACAAGGAAAAGTTCGAGCAGCTTGGTATCACCTACTTCTATACGCTTATCGACGACGCGGTCGCTCGCGTTATCAGAAGCGAGGGCGGATATATCTGGGCGTGCAAGAACTACGACGGCGACGTTATGTCGGATATGGTTTCCACAGCGTTCGGCTCACTTGCAATGATGACCAGCGTGCTGGTATCTCCCGACGGAAAATTCGAGTACGAGGCGGCGCACGGCACGGTAACGCGACACTATTACCGTCATCTCAAGGGCGAGGAAACCTCTACCAACCCCATGGCGACCATTTACGCATGGTCGGGCGCGTTGCGTAAAAGAGGTGAGCTTGACGGGCTTTGTGAGCTTGTGGAGTTCGCAGACAAGCTTGAGGACGCATGCATTGACACCTTGAATGATGGAATAATGACCAAGGACCTCGTAGGTCTTGTTGACGAGGGAGTGAGCGTTAAGTCGGTCAACACTCGTGATTTTATACTTGCGATAAGAGAACGACTTGAAAAGAAAATATAACGAAAAAATTTGATCCCCGACGGCTGTCGGGGATCTTTTTATATGATTACATTATCAGTGGTGATGCTCGTGCTCGTGCTCGTGCTCGTGGTGATGTACATGATGGTGTCCGTGATGATGTCCGTGATGGTGATGGTGGTAATGATGACCGCCGCACTCCGAATGGGGCGCGTGACAGTTTATTTCATCACACTGCTCGTTGCTGCTCTCAAGCTCAAGCGTAACGTGAGCAATGCCGTGCTCGGCAAGCTCCTCTCGCACAAGCTTCTTTATGTGAGCCGCATCCGCGTCCGTGACAACGTGCATAGTCGCATAATTTGCGCTTCCGTCCATGCTCCAAATGTGAACGTGATGCACTCCAAGGACTCCATCGATTCCGAGGATATGCTCCTCAAGCTCGTGAGTATCCACGCCCTCGGGAGTTTTGGCAAGAAAGAGATTTATGACCTCACCAAGATTTTTCACTGCGTTTATCAGGATAAATACCGCAACGCCTATCGACATAATGGGGTCAAGCAGATAAAAATCGGTAAATCGCATAACTATCGCGCCCACAAGCACGACAACCCAACCCAGCACGTCCTCAAGCATGTGCAGATTGACCGCTCTTTGATTGAAGGAGCCGCCCTCGCGTGTCATGACCGCGGCGAGCAGATTTACAATGACTCCAAATACAGCAAAAATGATCATGCCGTTGTAATTTATCGGAGTTGGCGTTATTATTCTCAAGATAGCATTGTAAATCACCGCACACGAGCCGAAAAGCAGTATTAGCGTCGTTATAACGCCGCCAAGCACCGAATATCTCATATATCCGTATGTGTGGCTTTCATCGGGCTGCTTTTTACTCTTTTTCTCAAGAAAATATGATATGCCGATGCTTGCCGCATCACCTATATCGTGTATCGAATCGGAAATTATAGCCACGCTACCCGTCAGCGCGCCGCCTACAAGCTCAAAAACAGAAAATGCGAGGTTCAGAATGAACGCAACAAAAATATTCTTCTCTGTTTTAATTTTTTAATCTCCTCACTTTCATTAACTGCCGTTCTAAATCCAAGCTCGCCGTCCTTGACGGGATGGTGCTTTATTGGTTTCCACTGCGCACGGCAAAAAATCGAGCCAATCGCAACGGGAACGTACGTAAACATAAACAAGGGGAACGTGAAAAGCCCCCATATTTTTCTGCCCGCACTCACGCGTATGCGGTCCCATTCTGTGACCGTCGCGCAAAGCCCGACCAAAAACATAAGCATATATATCCCTGCGCCGCAAGCCAGCATGCTGACAAGATAAGGCACGAGCGAAGTTATCTCAAGGATCAGCAGAAGCACAAGTCCCACGGCATTGGCAATAATCGCAATCGCTACTACCAGATATGCCGCCGCGACCGCCGCAAGCATATCGTAATTGGAAAATCCGCGGCCGCCAAGAAATGCTCTTAAAAGTCGTGCGCCGTAATTTTTCAATATCTGTAAATATCCCTTGCCCCAACGAGTTCTCTGCCACCATGACGCCATAAAGCTTGTTGGCTGCTCGTCGTAAAGGATCGCATCGTGACAGTACGCCACGCTCTCTCCCCGCAAAAGATTATCCACCGTAAATTCGATGTCCTCAATAAGCAAATGATGTATCCATGTGCCTTGGCGCTTGATAATATCCTTGTGAACAAGAAATCCCGTCCCGTTTATCTCACTGCAAAGTCCAAGTGTCTGACGCACACCGTTAAGCTGACGGCATGAGCGGAAGAACCAAAGCGCATATCCCGCGCTTATCCAGTTATCACCGTAATTTTTGGAATTTCGGTATCCGATAACCATTCGGTTACCCGCGAAGAAGCATTTATCCATCTCGGTTATGTAATTCGGCTCTAAAATGTTGTCCGCATCAATGATAAAATAGCCGTCGTACGCGTCGTATCCAACGCTGCCTTTTATATGGTCGAATAACGCCGCAAGCCCGTAATCCTTGCCTATTTTCTCGGCATCAGCTCGCTCGATCACGCGCGCTCCGCATCTTGCCGCAACAGCCGCCGTGTTGTCCGTGCAATTATCCGCCACAACGTAGATATCCACAAGATGCGCGGGATAATCCTGATTTTTGATGCAATGGCAAAGCTGACCGATGACGTTTTCTTCGTTTCTTGCCGAAATCAGCACCGCATATTTATTCGTTTGATCGCTATGGGCAAACTTGGGCGGTTTTTTTATGAGTGATACTATAATATACACCACCTGATGCGAATATAGCAGCACAAACAGCACACCGAGAGCAATATTTATTGCGCACAGTATATTAAATATCGTCATTTTTTCTTTTTGAGAGTAACGTTATTGAATCCCAGAACGTAAGCCAAGCAAATGATGATGCAGGTCGGCACCGTAGTCAAGAAATGCATAAACCAATAGGAGTTAAGCGGCGCGCCACCCACGTTTATCGCAAGCACGCCCGTGTACATTCCCTCGGCGATAAGCTTTATAACGGTTGCTATTCCGCCGATAGTGTCAAGCACTCCCGCGCCCTCGAACCACATTCCGAGCGAGATCAGCAGCGCGAGCAATAAGTTGAGTGAGTTTGAGAGCAGCCACATTTTAAGCGGAACGGTATAATCCACTCTTTCCCCGTGCAAATCGTGGGATATGCGGTCATTCGCGCCGATCTTCCACACGGAAGTATATTGCAAAAAGAGCAGAAATGCAATCGCAAAGATGCTGCTTGCCGTGCGCAGAGCATCGTTCCCCGCCATTCCTGCGGCAAGCGCCAAAACCATACCGAAAACGCCGATAGCTATCTGGTAAATAAGCAAAACTACGCTATCGTATGAATATTTGGTCAAAAAATTCTTCATGTGCGGTATATCCTTTCGTCAGTTAAACGATATTTGCAAAAAATTACATAATAATTATATAAAATTATTGCGTTTTTTTCAATATATCTGCGTGAAAATTTACAGAATATCCACTAAATTATCAAAGTTTGGTGTATAATTAAATTATACAAAACTTCTTTGACGGCGGCTTGCGTCAAAATCCGAAAAACGAGGTGATATTATGTCGTATTCAATAAATATAAATGAATTTCCGCAGATCCTTCGCGAATTTGCGTCCTACAAGACCTCAATTCAGGGCTGCTCTCCAAAGACCGTCGAGGAGTATCTACTCGATCTGCGCACGTTCTTTCGCTATCTCCTCTCGCAGGACAGAGGCATCGACCCCGATTCCGAGGAGTTTTGCGAGATAGACATACGTGTGGTTGACATTGATTACATAAAAAACATTTCAACGGACAGAATATACGATTTTCTGCTCTACACGGGCAACGTGCGCAAAAACATGTGGTCGGCAAAGGCACGAAAGCTCTCTGCCATTAAAATGATGTATAAGTTTTTGACCGTGAAGCGCGGATATTTCAGCGAAAATCCCGCGGCAAACATAGAGTCACCGAAGAAGAAAAAGACTCTCCCGAAATTTCTCTCGCTTGAGGAGTCATTGCTTCTGCTTGACACCGTGCGCAATGATACGGCATCAAAAAATCGCCTGCGCGACCTTTGTATAATCACTCTGTTCCTCAACTGCGGAATGCGTCTTAACGAGCTTGTAGGCATAAATCTCGGCGACATAGAGCGAGAGCTTCGCCACGTGCGCGTGGTCGGAAAAGGAAGTAAGGAGCGCATAATATATCTCAATGACGCCTGCAAAAAGGTGCTCAGTGAATATCTCAAAAACGTCCGTCTGACCGAAACCGCAGGCAAAATACAGGAAAAGGCACTGTTCCTCAGTAACCGCGACAAGCGCATCACCGACAAAATGGTGCAAAAGATAGTATATAAATATCTCGATATGTCGGGACTTGGCTCAAAGCACTACTCCGTGCATAAGCTGCGTCACACCGCCGCGACGCTGATGTATCAGTCGGGCAACGTGGATATACGCGTGCTCAAGGATATTCTCGGTCACGAGCAGCTCTCCACCACCCAGATTTACACACACGTCAGCGACGTCAATATGATGAACGCAATGGACGCCAATCCGCTCTCACATCTCACCGCTACACGCGCTGATAAGTCGATTGACGGCGAGGACGAGTGACACCAACATCACAACGAAAGGAGCTAAAATATGTCAGCTCTGCATGAAATATCGGTCAACACCCTAAACGGAGTCGGGCGTGTCAAGGCGCAGGCATACGCGGCAGCGGGAGTATATACGCTGCTCGATCTGCTCTACTTTTTCCCACGCGCATATGAAAATCGCGCTGATATACGCGAGCTTGCCGAAACGAGCCCCGAATACAAGTGCGCCACCGTACTGACCGTCGCGACCGAGCCAAAGATCGCCAATATCCGCCGCGGAATGTCTCTGCTGAAATTCCGCGCGTTCGACGACAGCGGAGTGTGCGACGTCACCTATTTTAACCAGAATTATCTCAAAGATAAATTCCATATCGGCTCAACCTTCCGCTTTTACGGCAAGGTCGAGCGCAAAAAGAGCAAATATGAGATGAACTCCCCCGCCGCCGAGCCGTACGTCGAGGGTATTCCCTTGCCGCCGCTTGTGCCTATCTACCGTCTTTGCGACGGGCTTGCTCAAAAGCAGATCGCGCAAAACGTAGCCGACGTGCTGGCAATGGCGTCCGATACGATGCCCGATCCTCTGCCCGAAGGCATCAGACAAAAGCACAAGCTCTGCACGATATATTTTGCTCTTAGGCAGATACATAAGCCCGATAGCTACGCCTCGCTTGCGATAGCCAAGCGGCGACTTATATTTGATGAATTCTTCCTTTTCGCCGCGGGACTTCGCTACGGAAGCGCAAGAATACAAAGATCGACCGCGCCCGTCTGCTCCGACGGCGACATTTCCGCTCTGCTCTCACTTCTGCCCTATTCGCTGACGGGCGCACAAGCGCGCGCTATTGAGGATATACGTCGCGACCTTGCAAAGAGCGAGCCAATGAGCCGTATAATTATCGGTGACGTGGGCTGCGGTAAGACCGCGTGCGCCACGGCGGCAATATACATCGCGGTCAAAAACGGCTATCAGGCGGCGCTTATGGCACCCACCGAGATACTCGCGACCCAGCATTACAACGATTTGGCGCCTCTTCTGTCTAAGCTGGGCATCCGCACGGCACTGCTAACGGGCTCGGTAACTGCGGCTAACAAGCGCAAAATACACGCCGCCATGAGCGCGGAGAGATACGAGGACAGAGTTGACGTCGTTATCGGCACGCAAGCGCTTTTGTCCGACGGTGCGGAGTTCGCCGCACCTGGACTTGTTATAACCGACGAGCAGCACCGCTTTGGCGTAAATCAGCGCGCCCTGCTCTCCGAAAAGAATAAGCACACACACGTGCTGGTAATGAGCGCAACGCCAATACCGCGCTCGCTTGCACTCGTTATGTACGGCGACCTCGCGCTCTCCAAAATAGACGAAATGCCCGCAGGACGACAGCGGGTAGATACCTTCCTCGTTGACGAGGGATACCGCGCGAGACTCGATGCATTTATCAAAAAACAGGTCGATGGCGGCGGTCAGGTCTATATCGTCTGCCCCGCGGTCGAGGAGCAGGAGATAGACGAGGGCGAGCTTTCAATGGCGGACATCTCGATATTCGGCGAGGAAATGCGCGCATTCGCGCTTGAAGAATACAAAAAACAACAAAAGCCGCCTCTCAAAGCGGCGGTACAGTACGCAGAGCAGCTTGCAGAGCGGCTTGACGGCTATAACGTAGCGTTCGTGCACGGCAAGCTCAAAGCTGCACAAAAGGACGACGTTATGCGCCGATTTGCCGCAGGTGAAGTGCAGATACTCGTGTCCACCACGGTCATCGAGGTCGGTGTCAACGTGCCGAGCGCGTGTCTTATGATAGTCGAGAACGCGGAGCGGTTCGGTCTTTCCCAGCTCCACCAGCTGCGTGGACGCGTAGGACGTGGCGATAAAAAATCTTATTGCATACTCGTCGCAGGCGAGGGCGGTCTTGGTGAAAACGCAAAATCGCGTCTTAACACCATGACTTCTTGCTACAACGGCTTTGAAATAGCCGAGGAAGACCTCAAGCTGCGCGGTCCCGGTGACTTTTTGGCACTTTCGGGCAACGCGGCGATAAGACAGAGCGGTACGCTGGATTTCCAGCTTGCCGATATGTGCTCCGACACCGACCTTATGACGGACGCATTCTCCGCCGCACACCAATTCGTCGAAAACGATCCCACACTCGATTCACACCCACCTCTGCGCGACGACATCACCCGCGCCTTCAAAATGCAGGGGGATATTATAAGCTGAAAAACAGATAAGCCGCCATCGCGGCGTGGTATTCACGCGCCGATGGCGGCCATTTTGTTGTTTAGTTGAGTATTCCTTTGATTTTGTCAAAAAGATCTTGGGCTTGAATATCGTCAACCGGCATCCACGCGTTTGGATCTTTTTTGTTTACCCATTCCTTTCATGATTTTCATTTTACAACATAATTATACGTTATTTGGTACGAACCGGTACAATTATCCCAAGAGGATCCCTTTGATATATTACTCCACTGCGTTTCTGTTCCGCAATAGTTTATGCTCGTGAGATTGGAGCAATCATAGAACGCACCATCACCAATGCTTGTGACACTGTCTGGGATGGTTATGCTCGTAAGCGAGGAGCAACCATAGAACGCACAAAAAACAATACTTGTGACACTGTCTGGGATGGTTATGCTCGCAAGCGAGGAGCAATATTGGAACGCAGCAAAACCAATGCTTGTGACACTGTCTCCGATGGTTATTCTCGTAAGCGAGGAGCAACTACCGAACGCAGAATTACCAATGCTTGTGACACTGTCGGGGATGGTTATGCTCGTAAGGCTTGAGCAACCATCGAACGCATAATCACCGATGCTTGTGACACTGCCGGGGATGGTTATGCTCGTAATCGAGGAGCACTCATAGAACGCATAATCACCGATGCTTGTGACACTGTCTCCGATGGTTATGCTCGTAAGCGAGGAGCACTCATAGAATGCACGCTCAC
>JAZRFU010000077.1:0-3181 GCA_045643865.1 Eubacteriales bacterium | reverse complement strand
TTTTATAGCCAGTATACTCCACAACAATCAATGACAAAAACACCTTGCTTTTGCAAGGTGTTTTGATTTTTACAATGTTTTCAGATCATAAGGTGTTGACTGGTACACGAAATAGTTGAGCCAGTTGATAAACAGCAAGCTGCCGTGCGAACGCCAACGAACGACGGGCTCCTTGTTCGGATCGTTGTCGCGGTAGTAGTTGACAGGCATTTCAATGGGCAAGCCCGCCGCCAAGTCGCGCTTGTATTCCGCGTCAAGCGTTAGCGGATCGTACTCGCTATGTCCCATAATGAAGAACTGTCTGCCGCCGTTGCGCGACACGATATGAACACCTGCAACGTCACTTGAAGCCAGCACACGAAGCTCGGGGATCGCCTCGATGTCCTCGCGCAAAACGGTGGTATGGCGCGAGTGAGGTACGTAGAATTCACTATCAAATCCGCGCAAAAGCATGGATTTTACGTGCTCTGCCTTGTGCGGAAATACTCCGAACAGCTTTTTGTCAAGCAGATACTTCTTGATGCCGTAATGATAGTAAAGTCCCGCCTGCGCGCCCCAGCATATATGCATCGTGCTGTGAACGTGCGTAAGCGTCCAATCCATTATCTCGCAAAGCTCTTCCCAATAGTCGACCTCTTCAAATTCCATCATCTCAACGGGCGCGCCCGTGATGATCATTCCGTCGTACTTCTCTTCCTTGACCTCGTCAAACGTCTTGTAGAACGCCAGAAGGTGCTCCTGCGCCGTGTTCTGCGACTGATGCGACTTGGTTCTTATCAGCGTCAGCTCGATCTGCAACGGCGTGTTACCAAGTATGCGCGAGATCTGCGTCTCCGTCTCGATCTTCTTGGGCATAAGATTGAGCAAAAGTATCCTCAAGGGTCTTATGTCCTGCGTGATCGCGCGACGCTCCGTCATCGCAAATATGTTCTCGTCCGCCAGCGTTTGTACCGCCGGCAGATCGTTCGGTATCTTTATCGGCATTTCTTTTTCTTGTTTCTCCTATATAATGATTAGTTAGTTGGCGATTGGATTAGGTCGCTTTCTTGAAAGAAAGCTTGGCAAAGAACTTTCCCTATGGGGTCCTTATTGGGTGGCGTAGGATTTTTCTGCGAAAAATCCCTCACTGTCGCCCGTGTATTGATAAGGTATTGAACCTGACCGATAAAATTCAACTTAACTTAAAGACACTTTAAGTTAAATGGTACGAAATCGGCTGGGTTCTATATTTTGGGACGCAGAATATCTCAGTAGGTTGATTTTCGCAGAAAATCAACGTCACGCCACGGCGGTTAGAACCCAAAATATTGAAAGTTTTTTGCGGAGCTTTTTTTTCTAAAAAAGCGACTCGCCGAAGGCACGCATCCCCGCTTTCTTTCAAGAAAGCGGAAAATCCTCTGCATTTGTATCTTTTATATCTGATCAAGTGCCTGCTGAATATCGGCAATAAGATCGTCAGCATCCTCAATACCGCAGGAAAGGCGCACGAGATCGGGACCAACACCGCAAGCGATGAGATCGGCGTCGGAGAGCTGACGGTGAGTAGTCGTCGCGGGGTGCAGACAGCAGGAACGAGCGTCTGCAACGTGAGTTTCGATAGCGATAAGACGGAGCGCGTTCATAAATTTAGCCGCCGCTTCTCTTCCGCCCTTGACGCCAAAGCTGACAACACCGCAGGTGCCGTTAGGCATATACTTCTCTGCCAGCGCATGATCCTTGCTTGATTCGAGCGCAGGATAGGTCACCCACGAGATCTTTTCGTTGTTTTCAAGGTATTTTGCCACGGCAAGACCGTTCTCGCAATGGCGCTTCATGCGAACGTGCAAGCTTTCGAGTCCGAGATTGAGCAGATACGCGCTCATAGGAGCGGGGGTAACGCCGAGGTCACGCATAAGCTGCGCCGTCGCCTTGGTAATGTACGCGCCACCGATTCCAAACTTCTCGGTGTAGGTCACGCCGTGATAGCTCTCGTCGGGCGTGCAAAGACCGGGATACTTGTCCGCATACTTTGTCCAGTCAAACTTGCCCGAATCGACGATAACGCCGCCGACCGCGCTACCGTGACCGTCCATATACTTGGTTGTGGAGTGAGTAACAATGTCAGCTCCCCACTCAAAGGGACGGCAGTTGACGGGTGTCGGGAAGGTGTTGTCTATAACAAGCGGAACGCCGTGCGCGTGCGCCGCGTTGGCAAATCTTTCGATATCAAGCACGTTGAGCGCGGGATTGGCTATGGTTTCACCGAAAACGAGCTTGGTGTTGGGTCTGAACGCCGCGTTCAGCTCCTCGTCGGAGCAGTCGCAAGGCACAAAAGTCACCTCAATGCCCATTCTTTTGAGTGTAACGGCGAAAAGGTTGTACGTGCCACCGTAGATAGACGCGCTGGAAACTATGTGGTCACCACAGGAGCAAATATTGAAGACCGCAAGGAAATTCGCCGCCATTCCCGACGACGTAAGCATCGCTGCACTTCCACCCTCCATCTCGCATATCTTCGCCGCAACCGTGTCACAGGTGGGATTTTGCAGACGCGAATAGAAATATCCGCTCGCTTCAAGGTCAAAAAGCTTGCCCATATCCTCGCCCGTGCTGTATTTGAAGGTGGTGCTCTGAATTATCGGCACCTGACGCGGCTCGCCGTTGCCCGCGCGATAACCGCCCTGTACGCATTTAGTTCCAATTTTCGTATTGCTCATCTTTATCTCCATTCCGCCGCCAAAGCGGCTCAAAATTGCAAACATATATACATTATAATTATACCATTTTTCGCTTTATTGTCAAGTGTTTGCATAAAATTAGCGTAACACAGTACTATATTTGCCTCACCGTGCATTTCTGCGAGCTTACATTCAGTTAAGTTTATTTAACTTTTATTCGTAATGCTCCATTTAGTTAAGTTTGTTTAATTACTTTAATAAATATACGTTGCTTAAAATTAAGCTTCCTCAATTATAAAATTTTATACCTGTTATATTGTTAAGGTTGCTTAACTTATAAGGCAACAAAAAACACGGTTATTACCGTGCGTCTTGTATTTGCTCGACCAATCGAGATAGGCAAACTGTATGAGTGTGAAACCGAAACTCAAACTATTTGCTGAACACCTGTGATAAGCTTGTGTGTAGCGATACACACAGTGTTTATCAAAGGAGGTTCAAGCCCTCGGTCTATTAGTATCGGT
>JAZRFU010000076.1:0-2511 GCA_045643865.1 Eubacteriales bacterium | reverse complement strand
AACACCCGAATCGCTTGAAGCAATGCTCATAAACCGTTCCAATGACATTCCGCGCCTGTTCGGTGATCTTCGTTTTATAGTCATTGACGAAATACACACCTTGACGGGCACTGATCGCGGAAATCAGATAATATGTCAGCTTTCGCGTATTGCGCACCTGATAGGTTTCCACCCTCGCCGCATAGGTCTTTCGGCGACAATTGGCGATCCCTCTTTGGCGGCAGAATGGCTTTGCGCAGACACGGGACGCGGTATCGACGCTCCCTCTCTTAATCAAGAGAAGATAAAATGGCGCTTGGGACTTGAACATTTTTATATTCAAAATCCCGATGCCGCCGCTCAAAAAAGCACGTCTGCGGCAGATGTAAACGTTGTAGCCAATAAAATAGTTTTTCAAGACAGCTCAACACAAGGAGTTAAAAGCGATTCGCCGTACGACAAGGATAATACCAATAAATATGCCATTGATCCGGGATACGAATACGCTTACGATTGTGTAAAGGATAAAAAGTCATTGGTGTTCTCAAATTCACGCGAGGAAACCGAGTATATTTGCGCTACGCTGCGACAAATAGCCCGTATGCGCGGAGATGAGGACGGACATATTCTTATCCACCACGGTAATCTTTCCGCCTCTCTGCGCGAGGAAGCAGAAATGAAGATGCGTGACGATGAGGAATTTGCAGTTACCTGCGCCACGGTTACCATGGAGCTTGGAATAGACATAGGACAACTTGAGCGCGTCGTGCAAATTGAAGCGCCAAACACGGTATCAAGCTTCTTGCAACGTCTTGGCCGTTCGGGAAGACGCACTCAAGCTCCCGAAATGATGATGATTTTCCGCGAGGAAGATCCTCTACCCAATACTCCTCTGCCCCAGCTTATTCCGTGGGAGCTTCTGCGCGGAATTGCAATCATTCAGCTTTATATTGAGGAGCGATTTATTGAACCGCCTGCGCGCAAAAAAATGCCGTTCAGCTTGCTTTTCCAACAGACGTTGAGTATGCTGGCATCCTGCGGTGAGCTGACCGCTGCGCGGCTTGCAGAGCGTGTGCTTTCCCTTCCGCCGTTCAGGTGCGTTAGCCGCGAGGATTACAAAACCCTGCTCGTATCCATGCTCAATAATGATTTTTTGGAGATGACCGAGGAAAAAGGCCTCATCGTAGGTCTTGGCGGTGAACGCCTGCTTAACAGCTTTAAGTTCTATGCTGTATTCAAGGATAGCGAGGACTTCACCGTGCGGTGCGGATCCGATGAAATAGGCACTATAACAACTCCCCCACCTATGGGTGACCGTTTCGCACTCGCAGGGCGCGTATGGGAGGTTGAGGAGCTTGATATTGCCCGACGTCTTGTTTATGTCAAAAAGGTTGACGGCAAAATGGAAATATCATGGCCCGGAGATTTCGGCGAGATACACACAAAAATATTGCGTCGTATGAAGCAAATACTCGTTGAGGATACGGTTTACCCTTATTTGAAGGAGAACGCCGTAAAGAGATTGGAGCAAGCCAGAAGAACAGCAAGAAATACGGGTATGCTCGATCATTCATTGGTGCATCTCGGCGGATATTCGTGGTGTCTGTTCCCTTGGCTGGGTACGCGTTCGTTCAGAACTCTGCGCAAATATATACGTCAACACGCCAAGGAATACAATATCAGCTCCATTGAATTTGAGGGCTGCTATTACATCACCTTTAAGATGGAAAAGGTCTCGGATATGGAATTTATATCGGGATTGACAAAGTATGTCGAGCACGAAGGAATCAACTGCGATGCTCTTGTTGAGGTCGGCGAGATACCGATATTCGAAAAATACGACAACTATATTCCTCATGAGCTTTTGCGTCGTGCATACGCCGTCGACAAGCTACGTGCAGACGAGGCAGAGGAGCAGATAGCTAAAATATTTGACGAATTCAAATAATCTCCATCGTAAAAATGAGGTGTCAAATGTCAAATTTCAAAAAAGAATTTATAAATTATGCATTGATAACCGCAGGTAGCGTCTTGTATTCAATCGGTACTCTGCTGTTCATTTTTCCAAATTCCCTGCTTCTCGGCGGTACGAGCGGAATTTCAGTTATACTCGATAAATTTTTCCCGTCACTGTCATCGGGAAATATATTGGTTATAATAAACATAGCGCTACTGATTTTAGCTTTTATTTTTCTCGGACGGGATATGGCAACCAAGGTACTCGTCGGCTCCGTGCTTACAACAGTATTTATCGGAATTTTGGAGCCGTTATTATCACCGGACGCCCCGATAATCAGCAACAATTTTCTCTCTGCGGCAGTCGGCTCGTCGATAATAGCCGTGGCAAGCGGAGTTATGTTCTACGTAAAATCAAGCTCGGGCGGAACAGATATAGTTGCGCTGATAGTAAGAAAGTACTCTCACATGGATATAGGCAAGGCATTGCTGGTAACGGACGTTTTAATAGTTATCGTCGGCGGTATCATATCAGGAACATATATTTTCTTCAGCTCGTTCCTTGGTCTGCTCATA
>JAZRFU010000075.1:0-3073 GCA_045643865.1 Eubacteriales bacterium | reverse complement strand
ACTCCCGAAAAGTCAAATTTTATCTCTTTTATCTCAATTTTCATCAGCTTTGCCGCACTTATATGTCCCAATTCATGCAAAAACGCGGACAGCGCGTAAAGCAAAAATATATCCGCTCTGTCCGATATTATCATAGCCGCGACCATGACTGTCGCCCCAAGTCCAAGCTTTATTTTTCTCATTTTCATTCTCCATTACGCGTACTCTTATAAACCTTATGCCCAAAAGGAAAAAAATATTTACTTTTTACTTCGATACCCTTGACAATCGGACGCGCACATTATATAATTATACTGTATAATTATTGTTTATTTTAAGGGGCTGGGAGTGTAGTGAGAAAATTATGAGAGCTAAAATTTCGGATATTTTGATAAATTCTCTGTTCTACGCGCTGTATTTTGTATGCTCGTGTATAGTGGTTATGTTTGCGGAGATAATTACGGTCAAGGTACTCAATCTCTTTGTAGTTGTGGACAACCTTTCTCTGTGCATCATTCGCATCGCCGTGTATTTTATAGGCGTTAACGCGACGCTTGCCGCGGTTTCTTACCGAGAGGGCTACAAAACACCGTCACGAAGCGTGTCAGTGCACGCTATCTCCGCCACGGTGGCTGTTGTGTGGCACTTACTCCCCTCTATGCTCTTCAACTTCGCGGCTATATGCTCGGGAGAGGTACGATTTATCGCAATACTTGCAAAGTTTGGCAGTAAGATAAAAAGTCCAAGCTTTTCGGGCACGATTTCCGCCATTGACTGTATCCCCTACTTCTTCATTGTGGGCGCGATACACGTTGCCGTAATGGCTGCTGCGGGATACATCGGTGCAAGGGCTCGTCTGCGCGACCGAGTGGAGCTTACACGCGACTCTGATGACAATAATTCCTCTATTTGACTTGGGAAAGGTGAAAAAATGATACTTGAAAACAACGGACGAAAAATAATTATCGGTAAGAACGTACCCGAAACACAGCAATATAAAAAAGAGCAGGAGACGGAGAAGACCCCCAGAGAATTGCTTTATACTATCTGCAAGACCATCGAGGAGGGCGGCTATAATCCCATATCTCAGCTCGTTGGATACGTTATATCCGAGGACCCTACACACATTTCTAACTATCAGAACGCTCGTACACTTATGAGCAAGATAGACCGCGACGAAATGCTTGAGGATATGGTCCGCTCCTATATAGACACCTTGAAGCGTGAATTTGAAGGAAAAGAAGCACAGAAAAATGACGATTGATTCAAGCTTGAATTTCAGGATAATAACAGCTCGTGGCGAATGTTGCGAGCTATCTCAAAAAAGCACGGTAATGGCGCTTGGAACGTTTGACGGCGTTCACACAGCGCATGCTCGCCTGCTTGCGAGCGCGGTTGCGCTTCGCGACGAATGTGGAGCGGAGCTTTGCGGCGCTTGGTGCTTCTCCGAAAGCCCCGCGGGAGTTCTTGGCGGATTTGACGTGCCTATGATATGCACACTTGATGAGCGAGTTGAACTAATGCTGAATGCGGGTCTTGACTTCGTTGCGATTGGCAGCTTTGCCGATTTCTGCGCTATGAGCGCAGAGGATTTTATCCGCGACGTGCTTATCGGTCAGCTTGGATGTGTCGCGACGGTTTGCGGATTTAATCACCGATTCGGACACAGAGGTCTTGGAGATCACACCCTACTGGAGCGCTTTTTCGGCAAGGATAAGGCAATTTCGCTTGATGAAATAAAATTCTTTGGTGAAACAGTCAGCTCAAGTGCTATAAGACGGCATTTGGTAGATGGTAAGATAGATATGGCAAACGCGATGCTCGGGCGTAAATTTTCACTCACTGCAGAGGTCTTAAGTGGCAAAAAGCTGGGCAGAAGGCTGGGCTTCCCCACGGTAAATCAGCAATTTCCCCAAAACAGCGTCAAGCCCGCGCGCGGCATATATGCAACGGTCTGTACGACAGAGGATGGCAAACGCTACATAGGTGTTTCAAACGTAGGCGTACGCCCCACGATAACCGACGGCTCTGACTCGCACGATCTGAACTGCGAAACGCATTTAATTGGTTTCGACGGCGATCTTTACGGCACTGATCTGACCGTTGAATTTGCTATACTTTTGCGAGAGGAGGAGAAATTCGACTCGGTCGAAGAGCTTTCCAACGCAATTCTCCTCGACATACGAAACGCGCTTGCGTATTTCGGCTTAATTGACTGATTTTATATCCGATTCGGTAGATTATCTTCCGCACTGCAAATGAAAGGAGATGCCAAATTGAATACCTCAAAAAAATGGGCGCGACGCGGCATTTCCCTGCTTTTCGCCGTGCTTATGATGATTTCTGCGCTATCGCTTACCGTATCGGCAGGTGACGCCCCGACTCCACCGTCCGACCTTGACGGCCGTGCGGTCTGCCTTTACGACCTCACTCACTCAAAGCTTATCGTCGGCACTAATATGAACGAGATGCTCAACACCTCCACAAGCGCAAAGGTGCTTATGGGACTTATAGCTTGCGAAATGCTCTCGGACAAGCTTGACGATGTAGTTGAAATAAACGAGGAAATGATAGGCGGTGTCAGCGGATACTCAATGAAGCTTACCGTTGGCGAGCGTGTAAGTGTACGCGATCTGCTTTACGGCGCGATCTGCGCCTCGTACAACGATGCCGCGTATGCTCTGGCTTATATATGCTCAGGAAGTATTTCCTCATTCGTTGAGGAAATGAATCAATACGCCGCCTCGCTTGGCGCAAAAAGCACTACCTACATAAACCCCATCGGATTTCCCGACAACTCGGCTATGCTCACTACCCTTTCAGACACATTATGTATCGCAATTGCCGCCGCACAAAACGAGCTTTATATGGAGATATGCTCGGCGGTCAAATATCAGATGGCGGCAACCAATGTTCGTGACGGTCGCACGGTATATAACCGAAACTATCTCATCTCATCACACTCAACCGACCAATACTACGACCCCAACTGCCGCGGTATGAACGCGGGTATCTCGGGAGAAGCGGGCGGCTGGAGCATCATAACTCTCATCGAGGACGACGGCGCGCAATATATTTGCATTGTGCTGGGCGG
>JAZRFU010000074.1:0-2573 GCA_045643865.1 Eubacteriales bacterium | reverse complement strand
ATATAGTATGTTGCATATTTTATAATTTTTGATATAATAATACCGAACAGTATGTTCGTTATCTGACTTATTGTATCACAAAACCGAATGCAAGTCAATGGGAGAAAGAATGAAAACAGAGAGAAATATACTGATAGCCTTCTTACTAAACCTGTCCTTTTCTATATTTGAATTTATTGGCGGAATTTTTACCGGAAGTGTGGCGATAATATCCGATGCCCTGCACGACGTGGGCGATGCGGCAGGTATAGGGGTCTCATTTTTCCTCGAAAAAAAGAGCAAAAAAGCTCCCGATGAGAGATATACCTACGGTTATTCGCGCTATTCTGTCATAGGCGGATTTATAACGACGCTTATTCTTCTTATAAGCTCGCTTGTAGTTATCTATAACGCTATTGAGAGAATTATATCGCCCGTGAATATAAACTATGACGGTATGATCATATTCGCTATAGTCGGCGTGGCGGTAAATTTCTGCGCCGCGTTTTTTACCCGTGACGGAGAATCTATAAACCAAAGAGCAGTAAACCTGCATATGCTGGAGGATGTCCTGGGCTGGGCGCTGGTGCTTGTCGGCGCTATCGTGATGCGATTTACTGATTTTGCGCTTCTCGACCCGATCATCTCCATAGGCGTGTCACTTTTTATACTGATAAATGCTGTCAAAAACCTCACAGAAATCAAGGATCTATTCCTCGAAAAAGCGCCCGAGGGTATCACTCCCGAGGATATAAGAAAGCACCTGACCGAGCTTGACGGTGTCAGCGACGTCCACCATATCCACGTCTGGAGCCTTGACGGGATAAACAATTATGCGACCCTGCACGCAGTCTCGAGCGGCGACACAAAGCAGGTCAAAAGAGCTATAAAAGCCGAGCTGAAGGAGCTTGGCATAGCTCACGCAACAGTCGAGACCGAAGAGGAGGGCGAGGACTGCCACGAAAAGGAATGTCACGTCCACTTTGCTCCATCTCACACCCATCATCACCACCATCACGGACATCACCACCACAGTATCACCCATAACCACCACGAAGGTGAACATAAGCACCACTGCGATAGTCATAACCATCACGAAAATGGAGATGACCACCTCCGTCAGCATCATTGAAACCACTACACCGTTTCAAGGAGATCATCATGAGCAAAATAGAACTACTTAATTCATCCTCCGCCGATCAAAACGTAGATGCTATAGTCAATGCCGCCAACCGAGGTCTTTGGGCAGGCGGTGGCATTTGCGGAGTTATTTTCAGAAAAGCTGGCGTGTCACAGCTTCAAAAAGCCTGCGCCCAATACAAAACTCCCCTGAAGGACGGCTCTGCGGTAATTACTCCATCCTTTAACATTCAAAACTGCCAATATATTATCCACGCCGTCGGCCCTGACTTTTCAAGAACGCCATCTGCCTTTGGGGAGCTGTTTGATGCTTATTACAATTCCTTGTCTGTCTTGATGCAGAATGGACTACACAGCATATCTTTTCCGCTTATAAGTGCCGGCATCTATGGCGGCGACCTGAGCGATCCGGCCGCCGAATCCGCAAAGCAGTGCTTAAAAGCATACCGAAAGTTTACCGAGGACAACCCCTCTTATGATATTCACGTGAAGCTATGCGCTTTCACTGCCGACGAAACAGAGAGCGCAAAAGCCGTATTTGACAAAATGATCGGTTAGAGCCACCCGCGCATCCAAAATATATACCCTACTAGTTGGTTATCACAAGAAAAACGGTCTGACAAATAATCTGTCAGACCGTTTTTTTATTTTTCGGATGTTGGGAAGGTCCCATTCTTCAAGGACTCGAGCATAATGATCGCGCTGCTGGCGTTGGTTGCAAGAGGGATCTTCTGCACGTCGCAAAGACGGAGAAGTGCGGAAACGTCAGGCTCGTGAGGCTGAGCAGTAAGCGGATCGCGAAGGAATATGATCAATCCCAGCTCTCCGTTTGCGAGCATCGCGCCGATCTGCTGGTCGCCGCCGAGAGGGCCGCTTTTCATCCTATGTATCGGAAGAGAGGTCTCACCCATAATAAGCGTTCCGGTCGTTCCGGTCGCATAAAGCTCGTAGCTCGCAAGAACGTCCTTGTACTTTTTTGCAAGCTCGATGATCTCTTCCTTTTTCTTATCGTGTGCAATCAATGCAATTTTCATATTGCCGGGCTCCTTTTTCTGTTACACTGCATTCTTCCCGTTTATTGTATCACATATGCATAGGTTTGTCAACGGAATTTCGGACAGCAAAATGTGAGTTGGCCGCACTGTGAAACAATGAGTGTTAAGCTGATGTCTCTGGTTATACGCTCCGGGCAAAACAAAAAAGAGGTTGGAAAAATCCAACCCCTATAGCTGAACTGGGTGAGCAAGTAAAAACCTTCCGGTGGACGGTTTTTACGCAGCGAAGTCCGACAAAACACGAGTTAGCAGAGTTGAGCTATGCTCAACGATAGATAACGAGATGTGACTTGGACGGAATTGCAACTCTGCGTTTGCGCGGAGCGCAACATCTTTGGGTGTAAACCCACATCATTGATGCGAAGCATCACATCATTTGCGCGAAGCGCACCTTCGTTC
>JAZRFU010000073.1:0-12678 GCA_045643865.1 Eubacteriales bacterium | reverse complement strand
ATCAAGTATAAATCCCCTTGATTTGTAAATAATAGTATTGTCACTATTAAAAGCAAGTGAGATTTGCTCTGCGTAGGCGCAGAGCCGATAATAAATAAGGAGATTTATACAAATGAAAGCTACAGGAATAGTCAGAAGGATCGACGATCTGGGCAGAGTCGTTATCCCAAAAGAGATCAGAAGAACAATGCGCATCCGCGAGGGCGATCCTCTGGAGATATTTACCGATCGCGACGGAGAGGTCATATTCAAAAAATACTCGCCCATAGGCGAGCTTAACGCGTTTGCTGCGCAATATGCCGAAACGCTTTATCGCACCTGCGATCTTATGGTGGTCATCTGCGACCGTGATTCCGTTATATCCAGTGCGGGAGTGTCCAAAAAGGAATACACCGACAAATCGCTCTCCGATGAGCTTGAGCGCATTATCGAGAGCCGTTCCCTTTACGCGCACCGCGCAGGAGCAGAGGGCATGCCCGTCATCGCAGACGGCACATCTCACCGCGTCGCGTGCGCCATGCCGATAATCAGCGAGGGAGATATCGTGGGCTGCGTGGCATCTCTTGCCGCCACCGATAACGACACCGCCCCCGATCCCATCGAGATCAAGCTGGTGCAGACCGCCGCAAGCTTTCTTGGCCGTCAGCTTGAGGGATAGGGATAAAGCAAACAGAGCAACGGTAAAAGGATCCGCCTTTTACCGTTGCTCTGTTTTATTGCATAGCGGACTTTTTTATGCCCGCGCTTATTTGCTTTTTTTCTTTATATCGTATTTTGTCCAGCCCTCGCCGTTGATCTCGTGTGCGCGGTGAATGGTGAGGAAGGCATCTCTGTCGATTTTATTGATTATCGCCATCAGATCGGCATACTGATTCATTGTAAATGATACCATAAGCACGGTCTTGTTGTCCTTGCTGTAACCGCCTGTTGCCTTGAACACAGTGGTGGTTCGGTCAAGGTCGGTTATTATTTTTTCATTGATCTCGTCTGCCTTGTCGGTTACGATATGCGCGACGAACGCGCGGTTTCCGCCGACAAACACCTTGTCTATCACGGTAGCCGCGATAAACGCCGAAACGATACCAAGCAGAGATACGACAAAGTCGCCTATAACGAACATACCCAAAACAACTGCGGTTGCGTCAATAACGAACAAAACCACGGAGCTTTTAAGTCGCTTGAAGAACTTGCACAGGGTAAACGCGATAATGTCAACGCCGCCCGTCGAGCCGCCGCCGAGGAAGGATAGCGAGCAGCCAAGTCCAACGAAAATTCCGCTGAATACAGCCGCAAGCACTATTGATATTTCAGAATAAGAGCTTGCCGCGAGATTGAAAAATCCGCCGAAAAATCCGGGGTCCAGCAGATGCGCGAACAGCGCTGTTCCGATAGGATATACTACTGTTGAAATGAGGGTTTTGAGCGCAAATGATTTACCCAACACGAAAAGACCTATAAAAAACAACACCCAGGTTATAATTGCAATGAGCGCCTCGTGGGACAGAAATCCCTCGGGCAAAACGTGCTTTATAACGATGGCATAGCCCGAAACACCACCCGTTACAAGCTCGAACGGAATCAAAAATATCGCCGTTCCGAACGACAGTATCAGCGTTCCGACAATGACAAGTAATATGTTTTTGGCGCGTCTGTACCATTCACGCCAATCGCAAGCTAATTTCATTTGTACCTCTTCTTATTTTTCGCCAAGTAATTCAAGCGTTGCGTCAAGGATCTTCTCTGCTATCTCCTCTACGCCGCCGAACGCGTTGACGAGTAATATTTTTTCTCCGCGTTCGATAAGCTTGTCGAACACGTCGAAGAACATTTTACGGGTTTTATCGAGATATTCATAGTTTTCGTATATTTCCTTGGGGGTGTCCGTTCTTGCCTGAATTCTTGCCAAGCTCTGCTCGGGAGTAAGGTCAAGGAATATGCAAAGATCGGGCGTGCGTATATTCTCATTGTCGAGATTGAGCGCCGCCACGTGCTCAAAGCCAAGCTCCGAGCCCTGATAAGCCAAGGACGAGTAATAATATCTGTCGCTTATGACCGTCTTGCCCTGCGAGAGCATGAGATTTATTCCCTGCTCCGCATCACAGTTGTGATTGACGCGGTCAATGGCGAACATTTCTGCCATCTGCGCAGTCGTTGTGGGGACTCTGCCCGAAAGCGCCTCGCGTATTTTTTTGCCGGATGGCATATTAGTCGGCTCTGCGGTTATGTAGCAATCTATTCCGCGAGCGGCGAGCGCATCGCGCAACAGATTTATTTGCGTGGTCTTTCCCGCGCCGTCTATTCCTTCGAATACTATAAATTTTGAGGACGTTGTCATAGCGTCTTCCTTCCGTAAATTTATTTTTCGAGCCAGACCGACGGAGAGAAAAGCATGAGTATGGGGAAGATCTCCAGTCTGCCGAGCAGCATATCAAAAGCCAAAACTATCTTTGACCAGGGGGAATAAAATGCGTAATTGCTCATAGGGCCTGCCGCGTCAAAGCCGGGGCCTATATTGTTGAAGCACGCCGCCACCGACGAGAACGTCGTTTCTATTGTTTGTCCGTCGATAAGTGCGATAATCACGAACGAGCCGAAGAAGATAAAGCAATATGCAACGATATACGCGAAAACGCCGCGCACGGTATCGTTGTCAACCGCCCTCTTTTCAAATCTCGTCTTTTTTATCTGTCTGGGGCGCACCATTCTTGAAACCTCCGCCCACGCGCTCTTTGCGGCAATTACAAGTCGGCTGACCTTCATTCCGCCGCCCGTTGAACCCGCGCACGCGCCTATAAACATAAGCACGAGCAGAAGCGTCTTTGCGGCGTTGGGCCACAGGTTAAAGTCCGTGGTTGCGTATCCTGTCGTCGATATGACGGTGGACACCTGAAAGAATCCGTGCATGAGCGCATCGGAAAGATTTCCGTACAAGCTATAAATGCTTGCAGTGACTGCCGCTGTTGCGGTCGCAACGATTCCGACAAACCACCAAAGCTCCTCGCTGAACAGAGCTGACGCCACCTTGCCTGTTATCAGCAAGAAATAAACGTTGAAGTTTATGCTGAACAGGAACATAAATATGGCGATCACCCACGTGCAGAACTCGTAGCTTGCCGTGCCGCCGTAGGAAACCATACTATCGGGCCAGATGGAAAATCCGCCCGTTCCCGCGGTCGCAAAGGAAACGCAAAGCGACTCGTAAACGTCCATCCCGCCGAAGAGCAGAAGAACAAACTGCATAAGCGTCATTACCGTGTATATGGCGTACATTATTGCCGACGTCTTTTTAACGGTTGAAACTATCTTATCTATCTTCGGTCCGGGCATCTCGGCACGCATAACGTGCACCATGCGGGAGGATTTCATATCCTGTTGAGGCAGTATCGCCAGAACGAACACCAGAACTCCCATTCCGCCTACCCAGTGAGTAAAGCTTCTCCACAGAAAGATTCCGCGCATTCCCGACGATGCCGTGGCAGGTGCCCAGAGATTAGCATAGTCCTCTGTTGCCAGAACGCTTGCGCCCGTCGTGGTAAAGCCCGATACGGTTTCAAAAAGCGCGTCTATAAAATTGGGAATAAGTCCCGAAATAACGAACGGAAGACAACCGAACACCGAGAGAACTATCCACGAAAGGCCAACAACGACAAATCCGTCCTTGGCGCGCAGAGCGGCTTCTCTGGGCTTGATTGCCGACATTCCAAGTCCCGCAACCACAAGTATCAGCATGGGAACAAGGAACGGCAAAATCATATCCTTCTCACCGTATGTCAGCGTGACGACAAGGGGCAGCAGCATAAGCGCGCTCTCTACTATCATCAGCTTACCGGTGATGTATCTTATCATACTGTAATTCATACAAGCTTCCTCGACCTGACTTACGCGATAATATCGCCAAGGTCGTAAAGTCGCTCTATCGTAGTCATTACGATAACGCTATCGCCGACCTGCATAGTGGTATCACCGTCGGGGTATATGACCTCGCTTTCGCGGATTATTGCCGCGATGAGCAGATTTTTCTTGAGCTTTATTGAGCGCAGAGGGGTGTTTGTAAACTTGAAGTCCTCTGCTACGTCAAACTCGAGCGCCTCAACGCGTCCGCCCATCATCTTGTGCAGGGACTTGATCTGACTCAAATGTCCCTTTGCTCCTGTGTTGTCAAGGCCGCGGATATATCGAATGACCTTTGCAACCGTCAGTCGCTGGGGGATTATATTGGAATCTATACCCGAATTACTTGCCAGCTTGACAAGAGTAGATGAGGAGAGCTTTGAGATGACCTTTTTGACTCCTCTGGTCTGCGCGAACATTGATATTATAAAGTTTGTCTGGTCGTTTGCCGTCATAACCACGCAAGCGCCTGCGGCGTCAATTCCCTCGTCGTCAAGCAGATCGGGGTTGGTGGCGTCGCCGTGAATGATAACCGCCTCGGGGAAAAGCTCGGCGAGGTCCTCGCAAACGTCAATGTTCTTTTCTATTATCTTGACTCGGAAATGACCGTCGATAAGCTGAGAAGCGAGATATCTCGATATCGTTCCGCCGCCCACGAGCATAACGTCCTTTATCTGCTTGCCTATAAGGCCTGTGCGCGAGAAAAGGTCGGTCATATCGACTCGCGATGCCGCGATAGAGATGGTATCGCCCTCTTTTATGACGTAGTCGCCGCCGGGAATAATAACATCGTCGCCGCGTCTTGCAACGCAGATCAGTGCGCGTGTGTTATACTTGCCCTTGAAGCTGATAAGCGGCTGATCGACAAAGGGGTGACCCTCGCCAATGTGCAACTCGATTGCCTCGACCTGCCCCTGCGCGAATTTTTCCATTGTCATCATTGCAACGGGGAATCTGATCATTCGACACGCCTCGCGAGCCGCCTCGTGCTCGGGGTTGACTATCATATCTATACCGAGTCCGTTGCACATAAACGCCTTTTGGTTAAGGTATTCAGGATCTCTTACACGCGCTATTGCGTGCTTTGCGCCCAGCTGCTTTGCGATCATACAGCAAAGCAGGTTAAGCTCATCGCTTCCCGCAACCGCGATAACAACATCCGCGTCTGCAACGTTCGCCTGCTCCTGTATTTCAACGGAAGCGCCGTTGCCCGTGACACCCAATACGTCGTATTTATTTACTACCGCGTTTACCTCATCGATGTCCTCGTCGATAACAGTTACGCTATGTCCCTCGTCGCATATCGAGGAGATGAGCGTGTCGCCGAGCGAGCCGTTTCCTATAATTACAATTTTCATAAAAAGCTCCATTCCGTCGCCGAAGCGACAAAGCTATATTATTTGTCCTATTATCTTATGATAGTTATTCCCTCGGGAGCATCGACCGCACATTCAACGCTTCCGTCCGCGGCGCGTCTTACGCTTACAGAAATTATTCCCTTTTCAGTAGGATACGTGCCCTTTGCCCATTCAAGATCGGCAAGGTCGGGCTTTATTTCAAACGTATCGGGCGAGAGCGCCTTGATACCAAGCACGTACTGAGTCATGTACGGACAGGGACCGGATGCCCAGCCGTGACACAGCGAGTGACGGAATTTCTGATAGCAGTATGCGCCAAAGTCACCGTGAATGTCTATCTTGCCCTCGGGAACTATCTCATCAATACGAGCTGCGTTCTTGGTCCAGTTAAGATCAAAATCCTCCCAGAACGTAGTCGCGCCCATATCGAGCATAGCGCCCCAATATTCTCTTATGTCGCGGAGCGCGCCGACCGTGTCGCCCGCCGCCGCCTTGACTGCGAGTATGTAATATCCCATAAAGGTAGAATATCCGTGCGCGCCGTCAATTGACAGTATCTCGTCGTTCGTTTTCTTTGCGTCTGCAAGATCTGCAAGGCAGAGGAATGCCGCCGCCTGCTTTGCGCCGCCACATTCGGGGCTATGCTCGCCCATCTTCTTTGCCATAGCGGCACATTCGTCAGCAAGCTTGTCGTCGCCGAACCAGTGCGCAAGGTCGGACGCCTTTTCAAAGCCGATCTTGAGCATTGCCTGCATGCCTGCGTGGCTTGCCGCGGGATTTGCCTGCGTGGGCCAGTCCAGGAATTTGAATCCGATCTGCTCGACTCCGTTCTCGTCAACGACGTCAAACAGCTTTCGGATAATGGCGGACATATATTCCTTTTGCTCCATAAGGTAGTCAAGCTCGTGAGTCTGGCGATACCAGTCGTGATGGAGCATAAGCCACCAGATAGAATATGAAGGAATACCGTTCATCCATACGCCCAAGGGAGTGTCATCGCGCATAAAGTCAAGCGAATCCTTGATCATATCCTGCTTTCCAAATACAGTAAATATCGTCTGAACCTCGGTGTGCATATCGCCGATCCACACAAGGCGGTCGCGCTTAATGCCGTCCCAAAGGTATTCCTGCATATTGAGATGCGCGGTGTATGCCGCAGTGTGCCAGATCTTGTTCAGCTTCTCATCGTTACACTCAAAGCTTCCAAGATAATCAAGATCTCTGTAACAGAACACACCTGTTACCGATTTAAGAACCATCGTTACGTTGGGGTCAAGCAGCTCTATATATGCAAATCGGTATCCCGACTCGTTAGTTTCATTTGCCGAAAGCATCGAAACACTCATTATCATATCGCGCGTGGCGTGATCGTTGGTTGTATTTTTATGCCCGAGGGGAGACAGTGCCTCGCTTACGCTCTCTCCAAGACGAACACGCACGCTTGCATAAAGTGTGCCTTCCTCGGTATTTACGTGGGAGTCGTCAGAGGTGTTCGTGTTACGGTTGACGCTCCAAACGAACAATTTAAGGCCGCCCGAAAACTCAACGCCAAAGTCAACGAGAACGCCTGCGTTTTGTCCGTCTGCGCCGTTGTTGAGCACGCAGGAGCGCTCCACCTCAAACGAGATCTGATTGGTGCGATCAAGGGTGAGATTTTCTGCGCCTGTTACGTCGCCCTGCGTATATACCACTCTCTTGGGGGAGAGATATTTTCTTGTACGAGGATCAATTTTGTTGCTGTTGAGCAAAGGGTTTATTTCGCCTATTCTTGCCATTTCAAGGGTCTCCTTTAAGGGTTTTATTGCAAATGCTCACTTATCCAACATTTGCCTATTTTATATTATATCACACGCGCGCGTGCAAAGTCAAGGGATTTCCGCATTTTTGACATCGGGACGGCTCGCGAATATTTCACGGCTTGTCCGCATAGTGTTTGATGAGGAGATCGGTAAAAATTTGCGCCAAAAAATAACACTTTATTGACACATAAAAGTAATTATGTTATAATTATACTGTAAATGACAAAAGTCCTCTATTTTTTTAGTTCAAGGAGAGGTAAATGATACATAAAAGGACAAAAAGAGTGCTTTCGGCACTGATTGCGGTTATATGTATGGGCGTATGCTTTGCATCGTACAGCCCCGATGCTCCCTCGCTCGCGCTTGACGCGCAAGCCGCCGAGGCATCGTATAATATGTCTGCCGCTTATAAATCAAGCCCATACTATAAAAATCTGCAAGACGTAAAGCTTTCGGGCGAGCAGCAGCGCGACGTCGTGGCTATTGCACTATCCCAGCTCGGCTACCACGAGGGTAATTCCGCAGACGAGCTTGACGGTCTTTCCACGTCGGGCACGCGCGACTTCGTTGAATACAACGTGCTTTACGGAAAGATAGATAACGGTCAGGGCAACGGCGCAAGCTACGGGTACTATTGGTGCGCCTCGTTCGTCAACTGGTGCTTGCGTCAGGCGGGAGTGCCTACCGATGCGTCTGCGGGAGCAGAGGTCAGCTGCCAGAGATGGCTTGCCGACTGCAAGAGCGCAGGCATATATTCCGGCAAGGGCACGTACGTTCCGCAATCGGGAGATATGGTGTTTTTCCGCGATGCGGGAAGCGGTGTTTCGGCAACTCACATAGGCCTTGTCGTATGGTTTGACGGCAGACAGGTCATAACCGTTGAGGGCAACACCTCAAGCGGAGATTATTCCAGCGACGGCGAGTACGTTGCAATAAAAAAATATGAGCTTGACAGCCCGTACATAGTCGGATACGCAACCCCAAAGTACAATGAAAGTAAATCTTATAAGCGCATAGATCACAATGTTGTAACTGTGGGACAGTATATTTCAAGCTCGGACATCAACGTATATGAAACCCAGCTTGACTCCGTGGAGTCGCCAAAGGACAAGATAGACGCCTACCGTCTGTTCGACGTAATTGAGGTCGTAGAGGGAGAGTGTGGCGCTATTGTATCGTACGAGAAGGACGGACAAGCAGTGACGGGATATGCCGAAATACGCGGATTTTCTATTCAGCTCTCAACAGAGCGCGACACGTTTATGATACACTATCTTGACGAGGACGGCCGCCAGATATACTATCCTCAATACAGAGCATCGGGCGAGGAAAAAAGTGCTTATGCCAACGCGCCCGAGCGTCAGGGCTACGGCTTTGTGGGCTGGAAGCTTACGACAAGCAACTCCGAAACGATATTTGAAGCCGGGGACAAGCTCCCTAATTTCGATGCGGATATGACGCTTTACGCGGTTTGGGATAACAACTTTTATCTGGTTACGTTTGAGGACGAGCACGGCTCGGTCATAGCGCAGAAATACGGATATTACGGTACGGAATTCACCGCACCCGAAGCACCCAAGGCGCCCGACGGATACGTTTTTGTGGGCTGGGAATCGGGTAAGACAGACAAGATAAGAGGTAACGCTACCTATACCGTCAAGTTTGCTCCCGTAGAGGAGATAACGACGGGCGAGGAAGCGCCGAGTGACTCAAACAACGAGGGCGGTTGTGGAGCAACACTTTCCGCAAGCGCGGTACTGATAGCCGTTTGCATTGGCGGAGCGATGACAGTACTCAAAAAGAAAAAATAAAAGAAAATAAACCGCAGGACAGTCGTCCTGCGGTTTTTGCGCCTTATAGATATTATTGGAATTCACCCTTTATGCTTCTTTCAAACAATCCGCCGAGCGCGCGATCGGGATCTGCGCCGTTGTGTATGATCTCATATACCGCACGGCAGATCGGCATTTCAACGCCGTATTTTTCACAAAGCATCATTATTGCCTTTGAGGTATAATATCCCTCTGCGAGCTTGTCAAACGATTCGCCCTTTATAAAATGCTCACCAAATGCGCGATTCTGGCTGAATTTTGAAAAAACTGTTGCCTCATAGTCGCCAAGGTGACAAAGGCCGTACGCAGACAGCTTGTTTCCTCCCATCGCCTCGATGAGTCGAGCAACCTCGCGCGTTCCTCTCGACATAAGCGCGCCCTTGAGCGTGGAAAGTCCTCTGCCGTCAAGCATGCCGGCGGCGATTCCTATCACGTTCTTTGCCGCGCCGCCTATCTCGTTTCCGAGCAGATCCTCACCGTAATAAAAGCGGATAAGCTCACTTGAAAAGGTATCGACGAGGGTGTGCTTTATCCATTCGTCGTCACTGTCTATTACCATACAGTTGGGTATGCCTGCGTAAAACTCCTGAACGTGACCGGGGCCAAGCCAAACGGCAACTCCGTTTGATGCGTCGGTCGCATCACGCACGACCTCCGACAGCCGTCTTCCCGTGGAGATCTCTATTCCCTTCATGCAAAGCACGAATATCTTTCCTTCAAGTCCGAGCGGTCTTATCTGCTCCATAAAGTCGGACAGCTGCTGCGAGCCGATAGAGATTATTATCACGTCCGCGCCGCAAAGGCAGGACAGATCGGTTGAGATCCTGACCGAGTCGGGAAGAGTGAGCAGATCGTTTCTGCGCTCCCCTATAAATCTCTGTATATGAGGGCTGCCTTCGCGTCCGTAAAGCGTGACGTCAAGCCCCTTTTTTTCTGCAAGATACCATGTGATAAGCGAGCCCCAGCGGCCGCATCCCACAACGCATATTTTCATTTTTTCCTCCCAAAGCTGTGCCATGTGGGGCACGAGATCCCTTTTATCTATTATATTGACAAAGGGGTGATAAAATGATACAATTATAAACGGAAACTTAAGCGTACCGATAAAGGTACGTTACCATTATACACCAGACACAGAAAAAAGTCAAGTTTTTAAGAGGATACGGAATGATAGCGATAAACGTCAGCGATCTTGCGCTGAAATTTGGTACAAGCGTAGTGCTTGAGGGCGTGTCGTTCTCTCTTGACGAGAGCGACAAGCTCGGAATAATAGGAGCAAACGGAAGCGGCAAGACCTCCCTTTTCAAGCTCATAACGGGAGAATACGAATCGGAGCGCGGCGAGGTGCATATCTCAAAGGGCAAGACGGTGGGTATTCTGTCGCAGTACGGCGCATTTGACGTTGCCGAGGAGCTTGGACGGGCAGGACTTACACCCCTTGACGTTGTTCTGTCCGCGCATTCTTCACTGCTTGACACAGAGCGGCGGCTCTCGGAGCTTGAAGCCCTGCTTGCATCCGCGGACGGCGCGGAGCGAGATATGTATACAAAGGAGTATATTTCCCTGCACGACGCGTTTATCCGCGACGGAGGACTTGAATTCCGCGGCAGATGTCGCTCGGTGCTGTTAAAGCTTGGGTTTGACGAATCGGACATACAAAAGGACGTTTCTCTGCTCTCGGGAGGACAAAAAACGCGCCTTGCGCTTGCCGTGGAGCTTGGTCGAGAGCCGGACATTCTCATGCTCGACGAGCCGACCAATCACCTTGACATTGAAACGCTGGGCTGGCTTGAAAATTACCTCGTTCAGTACAAAAAATGCGTTATGGTGATCTCGCACGACCGCTATTTTCTCGACCGCGTGACCAATAAAACTCTCGCGATCGAGAATCACAAGGCAAAGCTCTACAACGGAAATTACACGCGCAGTATGGAGCAGAGGCGCATCGACCGCGAGATATACGCCAAGCACTACCGTGATCAGCAAAAGGAGATCGCGCGGCAGGAGGCATATATCGCTCAACAGCGCGCGTGGAACAGAGAGCGAAACATTATCGCCGCAGAATCGCGCCAGAAGCTGCTTGACAAAATGGAAAAGCTGGACGCGCCCGAAAAGGAAGGACGCGCTATCAGAATGAAATTCACCTCATCGCTCCAGAGCGGAAACGACGTTATGCATGTTAAGGGACTGTCAATGGGCTTTGGTGGCAAAAATCTTTTTTCGGGACTTGATTTTCTCGTAAAGAGGAACGATAGATTGCTTATCGTGGGACCTAACGGCTGCGGCAAATCCACGCTTATCAAGCTTATGATGGGCAAGCTTGGCGCAAAATCGGGAAAGATCGAAATGGGATATAACGTTGAGATCGGATATTACGATCAGGAAAACCAGAATCTTTCACCCAACAAGACGGTCATAGACGAGCTTTGGGACGCATATCCCACGTTGACGGAAAACAAGATACGCTCCACGCTTGCGTGGTTCAATTTCTTCGGTGAGGACGTATTCAAGCCCGTGTCCGTGCTTTCGGGAGGAGAGAGGGCGCGCCTTACGCTCTCCAAGCTGATACTCTCGCACATGAATCTGCTTATCCTCGACGAGCCGACTAACCACCTTGACATAGACTCGCGCGAGGCGCTCGAATCGGCGCTTGAAGAATTTGACGGCACCGTCATAGCCGTGTCACACGACCGATATTTTATAGAAAAGCTGGCAAGCCGCATAATCGAGCTTAAGCCCGACGGATACGTTGAGGGTGATATGTTTGACTACTCCGTGGTAAATAGCGGTCGCGCATATACCGAGTTTCGCGAATTTACGTCGGCACGCAAGGAAAGATTGGGCGATAACACAGTGACCGCCTCGACTGCGCCCGACACGGCGGCGTCCAAGGAGCAGTACCTCAAAAACAAGCAGGAGCTTGCGGCAGAAAGAAAAAGAGCGCGACAGATGGAGCGGTTGCAAAAGGAAATGGAGCAGCTTGAATGTGAGCTTGACGAGATAGACGCGCTTATGAACGGAGAGGCGGCAACGGACTATGTCAAGGTCGCCGAGCTTGATGCGCGAAAAACCGATATTGAGGAAAGATTGCTCGAAATATACGCCGAGCTTGAATAAAATGTGTAAAAAAGTATTTGCAAAGTTAAAAAAGACACAAAAAAAGTCAAAAAGTGCACGCGGGCATCGTTGAATTGCGATACATGTATATGATATAATGAGATAACGGCATAGGCGTGCCGTTAAGAAAAAAATGAATACAAAAATGAACTTTTCGGAGGACTTGTGACTATGGAAAAGGTTAGATTTGGAGTTATTGGTCTGGGTGACCGCGGATTTGGTCTGCTGCGCGACCAGCTCGTTGAAATGGACGAGATAAAGGTCGTGGCAGTTTGCGACATTTATGAGGACCGAGTACAGCAATCGGTTGATCTTGTAAAGGAAAAGAACGGACATACACCTGTGGGATATACCGATTACGAGGCGCTTCTTGACGACGAAAGCGTTGAGGCGGTGCTTGTTGCAACGGGCTGGGAATGTCACAACGAGGTTGCCATTCGCGCCATGGAAAAGCATAAGGGCGTGGCTCTTGAGGTCGGCGGCGCATTTGACGTAAAGGAGCTTTGGGACTTGGTTGACGCTTACGAGCGCACTAAAACGCCCGTTATGATGCTGGAAAACAGCTGCTTTAACTGGGTTGATATGACCGTTACGTCCATGGCTCGCGACGGAATGTTTGGCGACATAGTTCACTGCTCGGGCTGCTACGCACACGACCTGCGCTGGCTGCTTGCAAACGCG
>JAZRFU010000072.1:0-6243 GCA_045643865.1 Eubacteriales bacterium | reverse complement strand
TTGGTCTATATTGTCATAGTAGAGATATACGTTAAAGACGCTCGTGTCGGTGATGTTGGTTCTGATCTTGAACACGAAATATTCACCGGATCCAAGAGGCGTTCCAACCGAGATCTTGGGCTGTATCCACGGAGCGTTTCCGTTGCTGTAGAATCTCGTGTACTGCTCTCCGTCTGCGGTAGTCTTTACACCGTCATATTCGGTGCTGCTGTTGCCGGCTGCTGCATTTGCATAAGGAGCATAATATACTGCGTTTATAGCAGCGCCGCATACGCACTTACCGTTAGTGTAACTATGATTTTCTTTTTCGCTGCCTGCAAATCCGCAGATTTTACATGCAGCTGCGCTGTGAGTTCCATCACCGTTATCTGCAAGTCCGTGATTTTTGGACTCGGGGCAGAATTCTGTCTTGTTAACAACTGTAGTGTTGTTGTCATCGAGATTGTATACAACGGTGTTAGCGTCGAGGAATTCGATCAGCTGTGCCTCATCTTTGCAAATTGCAACGGCTCCGATGTCAACATAGTGAGAATCCGTCGCAGTAGCTCCACCCTGTACGAGCCAGTTCATGCTGACTATAGTCTTGGTAGCCATATTATCCATGGCAGAAGCATCAACTACGTAGTACAGCCACTCACCGTTAGCTGCATTAAGCTGTGTTGCTCCGATACTAACGAAAGCTCTATCGCCAGTTGTTGCATTGTTTGCGTCATAAGCAAAATAGAAGTTAAACAAGGTGGCATCAGTTTTGTTTGTTCTGATCTTAAATGCGATATATTTTGCCGCACCGGGTGCTACGTTAACGGAAAGCGAGGGACGGATATATACAGCTCCTCCGTTTCCAACTACTCTGGAGTAAGTCGTGCCATCTGCATCGGTAATTGCATACTTATATGTGCTGTTGTAGTTCGGAACTACTCCTGTTGCGTAAGGCGCATAATATACTGCGTTTACAGTAGCGCCACATACGCAGCTACCATTTGTGTAGCTGTGAGCCGATTTTTCTCCGCCTGCAAATCCGCAGATTTCACATGCAGCTGCGCTGTGAGTTCCATCACCGTTATCTACAAATCCGTGATTTTCGGACTCGGGACAGAATTCCGACTTATTAACGGTTGTTGTTGTGCTGCCGGACTTATGTACAACGGTATCAGCGCCAAGGAATTCGATCAGCTGTGCCTCATTCTTGCAGAGAGCAACGGCTCCGATATCAACGTACGTCTCTGCCGTAGCAGTAGCACCGCCACTAATATACCAGTTCATGCTGAATATGGTCTTCTCTGCATAGTCCTTCATATCCGCAGCATCAACTACGTAATACAGCCACTCACCGTTAGCTGCGTTAAGCTGTTCCACGCCAAGCTGAACATAAGCTCTATCTGTTGAATCGTCTGCTGCCTGCCATTCATCATAAGCAAAGTAGAAATTGAAGGTCGTTGCGTCAGTTTTATTGGTTCTGACCTTGAATACGACGTACTGTATCTCGTTGGAAGCTATATTTACGGAAACTTCGGCGCGCAGACGAGTATCTGCGCCCTTTCCAACGGTTCTGGAGTAAACTGTGCCATCCGTATCAGTAAACACGCCTATATATTCACTGTTATGGTTTCCAACTGCGCCCGTTGCATGGGGAGCACAGAAAGGCACGTCTTTGGACATAGTCTGCGCATATTCAGCAAAGCAATCCGAGCAAACAGTTGTGAACTCGGTTTCACTAACGGATATATAGTGAATGTTTTTATGCGCACAGTTTGCCGTGTCAAGCTCAACGTCAGCAGTCATCAAGTAGTACTGATACATTGCCTTTGCGATGTCTGCTCTGTCTTCTGTATTGAGTGCTGCTACAAGGTAGTTACCTACGCTCTTTGTCATAGTCAGTGTTTCTGCGCCGTCGGTTACCTTAACAGTGTAAGGTGTATTGTATCGGGTTGCAGAAATGTTATTAACGAGAACGTAGTAGCCGTATGAATCCTTCTGAACAGCTACCTTCTGAGGTTTAAGGCCTTCTCTCTCTACCGTCGCGGTAAGAGCGCCTTCACCCTCGTAGGTGAAATAGAACTTCAACCAGGTGTAGGAAGCCGCAGATGCATCGACCGACTTGTACTCAAGGTTTGTTCCCGTGCTTGATGCCGAGCCCTCCGTGATACCGGGAAGGGTTGCAAGGTTAGCCGTAGGAACGGTGTTGTTGTAGAACACACCCTCACTTGCAAGCTCATCTGTCTTCACGCCGAATATCTTCTGTGCCTCAGCTCCGTAGAGAAGCATTGCTCTGAGGTCCTTGTGGTATCTTGCATACACATCGCTACCCAAAAGCGTATCTGCGTATTCCTTTACGGACCAGGTATGAGGTGTGCCCTGTACCTCGCCTGCCATTGTGTACACAGTGACGTCCTTCGTCATCTCTGCCGCTGCAAGCGATACTTCGATAATGTACATACCGCCCGCATTAGTAATAGCGTCTTTTGCAACGGTTACTGGGGCTTCGCCCTCTACCGTATAAACTACGCTGTCAGCGTTTCCAAGATCGCTGTAGTAGAACTTCAGGATTACGTTTCCGGACGTGCTTACAGATACGCCTTCAAACGTTTCACCGTTAGTTTCTGCTGCCATAGCTACCACTGTCGCCAAAGACATAACGACTGCGAGAACCAGTACAGTAACCAGAATCGCCGATTTTTTGAAAATCGTCTTCGTTTTCATGAATTCTCTCCTTCAAGAATTGATTTATTTCGGGGGACGCTAAAAGACATAAAAAATCCGACTCTGCGATTCCAACTGTCGTGTATGCATCATCAAAAGCTGGAAAATTCAACTCGGACTGTTTAAGTGCTTATTATATTATACCACCATCAACAATTTCAGTCAATGAAAAAATCGGTTTTTTGCTCATTTTTGGCCACGGCATTTCTTACAAACTTTTTATTGAATTTTTGTCGGTTTTGACGGGGCTTTTTCATCATTTGGGGCATTTCCATCATTTTTGCAAAATTTCATTGTGTTTTTGCACAAAATCGTTCCGCAAAAACCGTGCATCTTGCCCAAATGCGTAAAAATGCATCGAACGTCTGACAACCGTTTTCCATCTGAAAAGAACGGACGGCAGCCCCCTCGATCAGCGATGCGTATACGCTGTGTCAAGGAGACCGTTGCCGTCCGTTTATATGCAATTTTCAGTTCATTTTTCAAACGCCACTAAATTAGAGCAAAGTCCCTTTGGATAGTGATTTTTTGCCCTGCCCGCGCTCACCTTCGCGCCGCCCAAGGCACAGCCGTCAACCATGACCGCGGCGTAGCCGCTATTTCGTCCGTCATCGCTCTCCATGCAGTCCTCACAGGGTATTTCCATGCCGCCAATGTAGTCCGCCGCCAATTTCGAGCCGCCGCGGAGCTTGATTTTAAGTTTGAAATCCTCACCGCACGCCGAAAACAGCTGGTGGTGCGGTACAAGACGGTTTCCCCTCGCCTCACCGACGCAAATTCCCGCCGCTACGGTGGAATATTCGGGCAATTCAATGTCGGGCTTCAGGTACACCAACGAGCCGAGCAGAACCAGCTCGCCGCGCGGAATTTCAGTCAGATTTTCCTCCAAAAATGCCCTCGCAAGCGCGATCGAATCAAGTTCAACACGAGTCGGCTTTGACCGTTTTTCATCACGTCCGCGCTTGCCCTTTTTGTCGGTTTTTTTGTCATTTTTATGGGCGTCCGATTCGGGAATTTTGGGGGCGTTATTTTTCATCAGCGCGATGAACTGTCCCTCGCCAAACGACACATGAGGATAGAATCGACGAGTCAACCTCATATCGTATTTTGCGCTCTCAAAGTTGATGCCGTCAGAGGTGTTTTTCTCCAGATTTTCATTGACTCGCACAAGCTCAAAATCAGGGTGTGTGTCCAAAAACCACTCCACGTTTTTCTCGTTTTCCTCAAGCGAGAACGTGCAAGTCGAGTACAGCAAAAGCCCTTGCGGCGCAACGCATTTTGCCACGTTTCCGAGTATCTCTCTCTGACGGGTCGCACACATAATTACGTTGTCCTCGCTCCACTCTGAAACTGCCGCAGAATTCTTGCGGAACATGCCCTCTCCGGAGCAGGGCGCATCGCACAAAACGACGTCAAATTCGCCTGCGTATTTTGCGGCAATTACCGCCGTATCAAGATTGGTAACGACCACGTTTTTGCAGCCCATTCGCTCCACGTTGCCCTGCAAAATGCGGGCGCGCTTTTGCTCGTATTCATTGGCTAAAACCACGCCGCTATCGCCCACAAACGATGCCATTTGAGTGGTCTTTCCACCGGGCGCGGCACAGCTGTCAAGCACCCTCATTCCCTCTTTCCAATCAAGTGCATAAACGGTTGCCATCGCCGAGGGATCCTGCATATATATCGCGCCCGCGTGATGCGATGCATGCGCGCTTGGAAACTGCTCGTCGGTGGTATAGCAATCGGGCGGAAAATCAAGCTTTTTGCGCGAAATTTTGGGCACGCTCATCTCAAATTCCTCAACCGAATTTTTTATGCGATTAACCCTGAACGATCGCACCGCATCGCCGTTTTCAATCGCCTCAAAAAGCCGCTCCGACTCTTGCCCCATAAGGGATTTCATTCTTTCCTTAAATCTTTCGGGTAACATCATTTTTCTCCAAACACAAAGTCATCGGGCGAGCCGTCAAGCTCCAAAAGTTCATGTATTTTTCCATATAGCTCTCGCGCAGAATATGCAAGGCAGTCAGCGCCCGCCGCCCTCAGCACGTCCTCGTCGCGAAAGCCCCAAGTTACCGATATGCACGGCATATTTGCCGCCTTTGCCGTAAGCACGTCGACCTCGGAATCTCCCACGTAAACCGCGCGCTCCACACCCAGCTTTGTCACCACGTCGACAAGCGCATCGGGGTGCGGCTTGAGGCGAATTCCCTCTCTGTTGCCAACCACCAAGGAGAGCTTGTCGCCAAAGTATTTTTGGCACGCGATACGCGCCGCCGCGTCGGGCTTGTTGCTGACAACTGCACACGCAACCCCTTTATCCAAAAGGAAATTCAGCAGCTGGGCAATGTGCGGATAGGGCGCGGTCTTGATCGCCGCATGCTCTCTGTAATACACGGAAAATTCGCCGAACAGCTTCTCAAAATCAGGGTTTGCGGCGCCGCCGTCCACGGCGCGTTCAAACAATTTTCTCGATCCGTCACCCACAAATCCGCGCACCTCGTCAAGCGTTTTTGTCGCCATTCCATGCCGCAAAAGCTCGTGATTGAGCACGTCAGCAATGTCCTGCAGGGTGTCCAACAGAGTGCCGTCAAGATCAAATATTACCGCCTTTTTTTGCTCCATTTTATACTCTCCGTTTCTTTTACTGACAACATTTTATACCATTTTGACCGTTTTGTCAATCATGTACGCATTTTTTGTTATTTCTCCGTCAAATTCGTTGACAAAAGTGATATTTTGTGTTAAAGTATGGAATGAAAACACTCAAATAAACAATAAAAGGGATACGATATGCTCTCAATCAGAAAAAACTTTCTTCATACGCGCGTTGCCTGCTATATCGGCTTTGTTATTCAGGCGATCATAATAAATTTCGCACCGCTTCTCTTTCTTATTTTCGAGAATACTTACTCTATACCTCTCTCGCAGATAACTCTGCTTGTAATAATCAACTTTGCCTGTCAGTTCGTAATAGATATTCTTGCCGCCACGTTTGCCTCAAAAATGAATTACCGCGTGGTTATCGTCGGAGCTCATCTGCTTGGCGCGGCGGGACTTTTAGGTCTTGGCTTTTTGCCGGAGCTAACTCCCGATCCCTTTGTCGGCATAGTGATCTCCATTCTTGTCGGAGCTATCGGCGCGGGACTTATAGACGTTATCGGTAATCCCTTGCTTCAGTCCTGCCCCAACGACGGGGGATTTGAATCAATGGGACTTTTGCACTCATTTTACTGCTGGGGACATCTTGGAACAGTTTTGCTCTCAACACTCTTTCTAGCACTCGCGGGCAAGGCAAACTGGCAAATTCTGGCGTGCCTTTGGGCGCTCGTTCCGCTATTTAATGCCGTCTATTTTATGCTCGTTCCGATAAATCAGCCCTCAGCAGAGACCGAGCGTCAATCCTCACCAAAAAATATAATGAAAACGGGAATTTTTTGGCTTTTCGTGCTTATAATGATGTTGGGCGGCTCTTGCGAGCAAGGTATGGCACAGTGGGCATCTGCCTTTGCCGAGAGCGCACTTCTCGATGGAAATGCCATT
>JAZRFU010000071.1:0-50091 GCA_045643865.1 Eubacteriales bacterium | reverse complement strand
AGCTGACATATTATCTGATTTCCGCGATCAGTGCCCGTCAAGGTGTGTATTTCGTCAATGACTATAAAACGAAGATCACCGAACAGGCGCGGAATGTCATTGGAACGGTTTATGAGCATTGCTTCAAGCGATTCGGGTGTTATTTGTAATATACCCGACGGGTGCTCAAGCAGCTTTTTTTTGTGTGACATTGCTACGTCACCGTGCCAATGCGTTACCTTCACTCCCGTCATATCAAGCAGCTCTTCAAGTCGGTCAAATTGATCGTTTATAAGACTTTTCAAGGGCGCTATATACAAAACTCCAATGCTGGACGGGGGGTCGTCGTGCATAAGCGAAAGTATAGGGAAAAAGGCGGCTTCGGTCTTACCGCTTGCGGTGGACGAGGTTAAGAGCAGATTGTTGTCCGTTTCAAATATAGTTTTAGCCGCCGCTATCTGTACGTCGCGTAGGGACTCCCAAGAATGAGAATAAATGTATTCCCGTATGAAATCGGGAAAGCGTTCAAATATAAGGTCTGCCTGTGTCATATCATAGCACCTCAAAACTCTATATCCTGCGCGGAATAGCGCTTGGCTTGAGTGTCATTTTTAGTTGTCGGCACGGTTGTTTCATCTGATACGTCTTCGCTGACCTTGTCTGTTTTCAACGTAACGCAGCTTCCAACCACGTCGTCAAATTTAGCGGTAGGATTCTGCATAAGGATATTGAGGACAGTCATATAATCGCGCAGCATCTCACGGGGAGTTATCATACTGTCCGCGCCCGCGCGCGAAAGACATATATTGAGGAATTTCAAGCGGTCCTCATTGGTAACAGTACATTCCCAATTATAATATTGAGAATAGAGAACTGTTACTCTTTGAATGAGCGCAAAAAGCTCGTCGTCTGTAAGTCGGCGCAAGCGGATAACGGGACCTATGAGATTTTTGAAGCCGTCAAGCGCAAATCTGCTATCGCAAAGACGCGAGCGCAATGCCTCGTAGCTGAAAAGTCCGCGTCTTGTATCTTCGAGAAATTGGGGTGTACCGCCAAAGATTATATCAAGTCCGGGGGCGCGACCTTGCAGGGTGTCGTTGAACATGGAGAGAATCTTTTCGTAGTTGTTCTCGCGGCTTATTCTATGGGGGATTTTGTAAAGGTTGACACATTCGTCAATGAATACGACAAGACCGCGATAGCCCATTCGTTTGGACAATACCGCCCAGAGCTTAAGAAAATCGTACCAGTTGTCGTCATCTATGATTACTGATACTGAAAATCCGAGAGCGCGCTTTGCTTCGGTTTTGTTTGAGTATTCACCGCGCATCCAGCAAAGGCAGGCGCTCATTTTTGCATTGGCGTCCTCGCTGTCCGAAATGCTCGCCTTGTAATATTCAAATATGACTCTGGAAAAATCAAATCCGCCAACGAAAAATTCAAGCTCGGCAAGCTCGGCGTTGATTTTTTTGGCAAGCTCGCGTTCAAATGAGGGACTGTCGGGAGATATGTCGCTTCCGACAAGCTCCGAGCGAAGCTTTCCGATCCAACGCGAGATAACCTTTGAGAGCGCAGCTCCGTCGGGTGAGGATTTTGAAGCGAGATTTTTCATAAGCTCGCGATAGGTCGATATTCCGCCGTGACCGCTACCGCAAAGACGTCTTTCGGGGGAAAGATCGCAGTCCGCAGTCAGAAAATCGCGTTCGAGGGCGTACCCACGGATAAGCTGCATAAGAAAGCTCTTTCCGCTTCCGTATCGTCCAATAAGGAAACGCATAGCGCCGCCGCCCTCATTTATCTCCTCAAGGTCGGACAAAAATGCGCCTATTTCATCATTTCTTCCGATAGCGATATAAGGCGCTCCGACTCTCGGAACTACGCCCGCAGATACGCTGGAGAGCAGAGAGGAGAGTATTCTGCGGGGCACTGTAGGATAAGATGTCGTATTAAGGGAACTGTTCATATATAATTGATACTCCTTTGATATTGACTTTTATCAGGTGTTAAAAAGGGAAATATAATCTTCTATTACAGAGTAAGCTTGTCCTTCTTCCTCAAGAATTATGTCTCCAATGACCTCCAGTGCCGCCTCGTTGATGCGGTCTGCAAGCTCGTCTGTGCTATAACCGTGAGTATGAGCAAACGTACGTTGCGCTCGCGCGTCTTTGTTTAGGCACAGAGATATAAATTCGGAAATATCGCCAAGCTTTGATTTGATCTGCAAGAACGTATCCGATGTGTCCGCATACACTTGCATGGGTGATGGAATATCTATCGGATTTATTGTGTCGGGTGCTGCTATTTGTTCCTGCGGCATAGCATAGCTGTCGCTCTCACCTTCCATACCGTCGGAAAACGCTTCGACGAGTATTTTGGTGGTGTTCCAGGATTCGCGCTCTATGAGCATGGCGTTTTCGGTAGATATTTCAGCTTTTGGAACGTCGTATAGCTTGTCATATTCGTTTTCAAGTGCTTCTGTAATTCGATTTTCACGTCTGCGGCGATCCGCCATCGCTTGCGCGGGAAGGTTTTCGGCGAAAAAGCGGTCTATTACGCCTTTGGCAATCGGATTGACAGACATTACGTTGATCTTGTTCTTTATTCCCAGATGCTCTCGTACCTTGTTTTCGGAATATCTTACAATGTCCGTTATTGCCGATCTCATATTCGACATTTCAAAGTAGCTTATTTCTACAGTTACGTTGCGATTTACGATATTGGTCATTCGCACGAACGGGTGGCGCTCCGCCGTTATAGATCCGTAAACTCCCTTGGTAAATGAGGTTATTGCCTCAAATGCTTCCGCATTGTCCATAACAGTCCTCAAAGCTCCGTGTATTGCACGCATAAATACCGTTTTGGTCTGTTCGTTGAAAAACTTACTTCTGCGATAATCGTACACAGAGAGCGAGGAGATTATCGCGCCGTTGTTATCGTGTGAAAGATCGACGAAAAGCTCGGGAAGAAATGATCCGTAAAGTATCTGACGCCCCGCCTCGCCTAACGAATCCATAGGTGGAGTCAGGCGGTTAATGAGGCAGAAATCGCATATCATATCGCGTATTATCATTTTGAAAACGAGCGGTATTTCGCGGTCGGAATAGTGAGTGAGCAGAGCGCACAATGATTCGAGCGCCTTTTGCTTATCCTCGCCGTCCTCACTTGCCGCCAGCTCGTATGCATAAAGCATTATATACGACTGGTCGGTTTTCATAAAGTTTCCCGCGCGTACGTTTTCTCGCCACCAAAGATACCATTTGAGCTGGGGCTTGGTTAGCTGTGAATATCTTGGAGCGTAAGAATAAAAGGGAATAAACGGCGATTCCTTCACCGTTCTGTCAAGTAATGCGCGACGCTCGCGCATAAAAAGATTATCCGTTACGAATATGCGGCTATCGGGCTTGTCGGCAAGCACTCTCACGCTTTTTATAAAAGGATTTTGCGGAGAATATTCGAATAGCACATGCTTGGGAGCGAAAACAGCATCACTTTTCGGGGGAATGAATTTAGTTATAACACTGTCTTGACTGTGAGTTAATTTGGAGTCATTAAATTGTGAAGAACTGCGCTTTTGGTCTTGCGGCGCGACTATCTCTACTACTGTACTGTCGCTTTTCAAGCTTGCTTTATATGTGCTCTTTGAAGATTGGCTTTTAGACGGTCTTACATAATCGTCAAGATTCCAAAAGCCATCGCCCTTTTCATATATACTCATAAAATCAAACCTCCCCCCTCGTGAAATCTCGTAATTCTTGGTAATATATTATTATACCACAAAAAATATACGTTGTCAAATAAAAAACCACCCTTTTTGAAGGGTGGTTGATTATTTTGCTGCGTTGTTATCAATTATTGCCAAGCACACGTATTGCCTCATAAATGCTGTGTATAGGAATAAGCTCCATCGAGGTATCAAATTTGCGCTTTTCAATATTTTTGTATGGAACGATGGCTTTAGTGAATCCGAGACGCTGTGCTTCCTTTACTCGCTGCTCAAGGTTGGAAACCGCGCGACACTCACCCGAAAGTCCAAGCTCTCCAATAGCGATAAGATCGTCGGGAACTGCCTTGTCGGTAAGTGAGGATATGAGCGCCAAGGCGATAGCTGCATCACTTGCCGGTTCATCGAGATACAGACCACCAATGACATTCATATAAACGTCGTTCTGATAGAATTTAAGTCCAAGACGCTTTTCAAGTACCGCAATTATCAAGCAAAGGCGGTTATAGTCAATTCCGTTTGCCGTTCTTCTCGGAGCGGGAAAGGCAGTGGGAGAAACAAGCGCCTGTATCTCTGCGATTATCGGGCGCGTTCCTTCGATAGTGCATACGGCGCAGTTTCCGGGAGTGTTTTTAGGTCTTCCTGAAAGCAGCATTTCGGACGGATTGGGGATTTCAACAAGTCCCTTGTCTGTCATCTCAAAAACGCCTATTTCATTAGTCGAGCCGAATCTGTTTTTGTTGGCGCGTATTATTCTGTATGATTGGAGCTTTTCGCCCTCAAAGCAGAGAACGGCATCAACCATATGCTCCAGCACCTTAGGACCCGCAATGCCGCCCTCCTTGTTTACGTGACCGACAAGGAGCATTGATATTCCGTGTGATTTAGCGCGGTTTATGAGTGTAAGCGCGGACTCACGCACCTGCGTTACACTACCGGGCGCGGATTTTATCGTGTCGTCGTATATCGTTTGTATAGAGTCCACTATCATTATATCGGGCTTTATCTTGTCGGCTTCCTTGAGGATACCGTCAAGGTTGGTTTCGGTAAGAATAAAGAGATTTTTGCCCGAAACGCCAAGTCGCTTTGCGCGAAGCTTTATCTGTCCGCCCGATTCCTCTCCCGATATATACAGAACGCGCTTATTGTTACCCAAGCACTCGGATATCTGCATCAGCAGAGTTGATTTTCCTATTCCCGGCTCACCCGAGATGAGAACGACAGAGCCGTGAACAAGACCGCCGCCAAGCACACGGTCAAGCTCATCAAGACCTGTTACCGAGCGTATATATTCGGGTATTTCGAGATCAGCGTAAGATATAGCACGGTTGTCTATGCCCGTTCCCGACATGCTTTTACGTCTTACTGCGATGTCCTCGGGCGCGGTGCTTATTACGTCTTCAACAAGAGTGTTCCATTGGCTGCAGGACGGACATTTACCCATCCATTTCGGAGATTTATAATTACAATTTGAACATATATATATGGTTTTAAGACCCTTCATGTAAATTGCTCCTTTTTATAGAGTTCTTAAATAGAGTATAACACAAAAAAACATAAATTTCAACCGTTGTTTTTCAAAACTCGACGTATATATATAAAATTTTTAATTCTACTTATAGTTTATTGACAAGAGACAATAAAAGCGGTATAATTAATTTGTGGTTTTATGCAAGCTTCAAAGGAGGTGAAATATATGCTTATAACCGATAAGATACCTGAATATATATATCGGTCGCTCTCGGATAACGGCGTAAATGAGAGCGATATTATGCTGGCTTCATATTGCGATATGAATTCAGATCACGTGCTTTGCGATACTTACGTTGTGGCAACCGAAAAGAGCATATATGTCATCTCGGGACATACCGCGATAGAAAAGCCGAATAAAAAGTCGCGCATTGAGGTACAGTGGCACGAGGAATCGTTTGTGTCGTATGACATTGACACGATAAAAGAGATGAAGGTCGAGGATCTTTTGTCGGGTGCACGATTGACGGCAGTTACCGAGAGTGGAGATAATGTTTTTATCTGCGCTATGACGAACACCTGCAGAGCGTCGGCATTACTATTCATTAAGTATTTCGAGAGAATGAAAAAGGGCGAGCTTGAGGGTGTGGATTTCGAGGTTGATGCCGAGGACGATCCTGCGTCGCACCGATGCCCCAAGTGCTCGATGAGGTATCCTGATAAAAACAGAAGAGTATGCCCAAGGTGTATGGAGAAGGGCAAGCTGTACCGCCGATTTGGTATGTTTTTGCTCAAATATAAAAAGCATCTGGCAATCATACTCGCTTCTCTTGTGTTGCTTACGGCGACGGGAATTCTTGTGCCGTATTTCTCCAATCAGTTTTTCTATGATGAGGTACTGCGCGAGGACGGAAGCTTTTTCGGCGAAATACTGCTCGTTGTGGGAATAATCATCGCGACAAGATTGCTATCGCATTTGTTCAGCTTGATCAACGGAGTTGTTTCCGCGCGGATTGCGGCAAGGATAGTATATGACCTTAAAATGACGGTTTTTAATTCCATAGAAAAGCTGTCACTGTCATTTTTTAACGGCAGACAGACGGGAGCACTGATGACGCAGGTCAACAACGACTCCAATACCATATATTACTTTTTTTGCGACGGTGTTCCTTACTTTTTGGTAAACGTTGTACAGGTAGTGGTTATATGTGTGATATTGTTTATCGAAAACCCGCTTCTCGCCCTTTGCTCATTGATAACAGTGCCGCTGTTCTTTTTGCTCATACTAAAGAGCTATCGCAAGAGCATGAAGCTGCACGCCAAAACATATTCGGGCGCGCGCAAGCTGAATTCTCAGGTTTCAGACGTGTTGCAGGGAATGAGAGTGGTAAAGGCGTTCTCCAATGAGAAAAACGAAATAGACCGATTTGGCAGAACCAATAAAAATGCGGCAGACAGTCAAAAAAGGCAGGCGCTTTTTAACCGATACGTGTACCCATCGCTTGGACTTATTTTGTATCTCGGAAATATAATCGCGCTCGGTCTTGGTGGCTGGATGGTTATTGTTGGCTACAATGACTTTTCTTACGGTCAGCTTATAAAATTTGTGGCGTACGTCAATATGATATATACGCCTATGTATTTCTTCGCAGATATGATAGACTGGTCTGCGGCAAGCACCAATGCATTGCAGCGACTGTTTGAAATATACGATACCACTCCCGATATAACCGAGAGTGAAAATGCCGTTACTCCCGATAAAGTGGACGGTCGGGTCGAATTCAAAAATGTGGACTTTTCATACGTCCGTAACCGCAAGATAATCAATAACGTCAGCTTTGACGTACCCGCGGGAAATACGCTTGGAATAGTCGGTCATACTGGAGCGGGCAAGAGCACGATAGTTAATCTGCTTATGCGACTCTACGACTGTGACGAGGGCGAAATACTTATAGACGGCATAAATGTCAAGGAGCTGTCCTTCAAGACGCTTTACGAGAACATTGCAATAGTATCGCAGGAAACGTATTTCTTTATAGGTTCTATACTTGACAATATCAGATACGCAAAGCCCGATGCTACGTACGATGAGGTCATCAGTGCGGCTAAGCTTTCGGGAGCGCATGATTTCATTATCAAATTACCCGATGCCTACGACACTAAAATAGGATTTGGATACAAAGACCTTTCGGGCGGTGAAAAGCAGCGTCTGTCTATTGCCAGAGCCATACTTCGCAATCCCAAGATACTTATTCTTGACGAGGCGACTGCGGCTATGGATACCGAAACAGAGCAAAAGATACAAAATGCCATTACGGCATTGACCAAGGACAAAACTACCATTATGATAGCGCACCGTCTGTCAACCTTGAGAGATGCGGACGAGCTTGTCGTTATTGAAAAGGGTAAGGTTGCCGAGCGCGGAACGCACTTCGAGCTTTTGTCCATTGAGGACGGAGTTTACAACAAGCTATATACCTTGCAGGCAGAGGCGTTGAAAAACGCAGGAATAACAGAGTAAAGTAAAAGGGAGGACGTTATGAAAGAGAAAAATGAAATAATGCTTGAAAAGTCCGCCCGCATATTGCGACTTGACAAGGACAATGCAAGCTTTGGTACTAAAAACGGGTTTGTTTTTATGACTCTTTGCGATGATGGCGAAGAGAAGCAGTATGACCGTATATTCTTGCACAGAGCTTTTCCGCACGAGTTTTTATACGAATATATATCGGTAGTCGGAGATGACGGCAAGGAGATTGGTCTTATATACAGTATTGAGGATTTTGATGACGGCGTAAAGTCGGTCATTAAAACCGAGATAGACAGAAAATACTATGCTCCTACAATCAAGGATATCAAGAGTGTAAAGGAGCGCTACGGCTTTTCATATTGGAAGGTCATTTTTACCAATGGAAAAAGCGCGAGCTTCACAATGCAGGATACGTTCAAAAATCTTTTGCACACGGGCGATGACAGTATAGTACTTGTAGATGTTGACGGAAATCGCTATAAGATAGAAAGTGTATCCGAGCTTACTGCCAAGAGCTATCGGAAAATTGAGATATATCTCTGATTTGTAAGCTTTATTTGTGACATTGAATATGGAGAAAGGAGGGAAATCCGAATGAGATTTTTCAAGAAAAAGAAAAGAAATGTCGAGGATAAGCTGACATCACAGCTAAAAAAGTTATATCCGAATAAAAGTCGCGACGAGTTTATATTTGTAATTTCATATAATTTGCATCCCTCCAATCCCGATGTAAGATGTAACGGCATAGTAACTGCGGATAATGAAGAAATTTCAGTATGGCTTGATGGAGAAAAGGTACATAGTGCTGACGTAAAGCTTGTTGACAGAATAAACGTTGATATGGGCGTTGGTACGTGCTTTTTGTCGTACAAGCTGAAAAGTGACGGCTCCAATTGCTTGCTTTGCCGTATGGATATGTCAGCAAGCAAAAATGCGATCTCTGCATCCAAGCGCTTTAACCGTATAGCCGAAACAGTTGGAGTAGAGAACTACGTGAAAAATGAAGGTGAAGCTGCTTCGTTTGATACCGCAATCAGATGCTCCAAATGCGGAAGACCTCTTACTAAGGGCGCTAAAAGCTGCCCAAGATGCGCTAATAAGCTCAATCTTATAAAGCGCCTGTGGAACATGGTTAAGCCGTACAAGTGGTTTATCGCGGTATCTGTCCTTATGTTTATCGGTGTCAGCGGTCTTAATCTTATGCTTCCGCAAATAAACCGTATCGTAACGGACGAATATATAAATAGCCGGACACAACAAACTCTTGTTGTAAAAGACTATGTGCTGATCATACTGTCGATGCTGGCTGTGCAGATACTCCTTAAGCTGTTGACTATGTTCCGATCACATATACTGATCAAGGCGAGTAACGGTCTTATTGTGGATCTGCGAGATATGCTTTTTGGAAAGATACAGAAGCTGTCTATATCAAGAATATCAAAGCGCACCGCAGGAGAGCTTATGCGTCGCGTGTCGCACGACGTTGACAGGATACAGGAATTCCTCGTTCATTATCTTCCTGCGCTTATAGAGCAAATTTTGCTGTTTGTCGCGCTTGGAATAGTGTTTGTGATAAACGACTTGAGCGTACTGTTCCTGCTCATTCTCCTACCCGTACCGCTTGTTGTATTTGGCTTTATGTTCTTTATGAAGAAGATACATAAGCTTTTCCATAGGTGCTGGCAAAGCGGCTCTAAATCCAATTCGGTGCTTCACGATATTTTTTCGGGTATCCGCGTGGTAAAATCGTTTGGAATGGAGCATAAGGAGAGCGAAAGATACGACGAGGCGGCATCAGAGGAGCGCGATCTCCAGATGAAGTCCGATACTCTATGGTATTCGGTAATGCCTGTAATGCAGTTCTTGATGTGCTTTGGTGAGTTTATCATACTGTTTTACGTAGGAAATGAAATACTCGGCGGCAATATGACGCTGGGAGAAATGTCGCAGTTTTCCATGTATGTGACCATGATATACGGTCCGTTGCGTATGTTGTCCAATCTGCCAAGACAGATCATCAACTTTATGACATCTACCGCGAAGGTGTTTGAAATAATAGATGAGGACGAGGAGATAAGGGATAGCGACACCGCACAGACGCCCATATTCAAGGGAGATATAGATATTAATCACATTTCATTTGGATATGACAGCGGCACAGAGGTGCTCACCAATATCGATATACATATTAAGGCAGGCGAGTTCGTAGGACTTGTCGGAAAATCGGGCGTGGGTAAATCTACGCTTATAAATCTCATTATGCGCATGTATGACGTTGAGGACGGAAGTATTTGCATTGACGGAACGGATATAAGGGATATATCTCAAGAGGCGCTTCGAACACAGATGGGTGTGGTATTGCAGGAAACGTTTCTTTTTGCAGGAACGATATATCAGAATATTGCCTACGCTAAGCCATCGGCAAGTCGCGAGGAGATAATCGCGGTTGCAAAGCTGTCTGGTTGTCACGACTTTATTATAAAGCTGACTGACGGCTACGACACTCGCGTAGGAGAAAAGGGATATACTCTCTCGGGCGGAGAAAGACAGAGAATTGCAATAGCGCGTGCCTTACTCCGAGATCCCAAAATACTTATACTTGACGAGGCGACGGCGTCTCTTGACACCGAAACCGAAAAGCAGATACAGGACGCGCTTAAAAATTTGAGTGCAAACCGCACGACGATTGCAATAGCGCACCGTTTATCTACCTTGCGTAATGCGACCAAGCTTATCGTGCTTGACGAGGGCAGAGTTGCAGAGGTTGGAACTCACGACGAGCTTTTGCAAAAGCAGGGTATATATTACGGACTTGTTATGGCGCAAAGAGAAATGTCCAAAATATAAGCGCAAAATAAATTTTACAATATTCATAAAACAATAAATCCTCCCATATAATTTAGCGAAAGCATTATCGTTAAAAAATGTGGGAGGATTTTTATGGCAGAGCATTCTATTTACAGCGACATAGCGCAGAGAACGGGTGGAGATATATATATCGGTGTAGTTGGTCCTGTTCGAACCGGCAAATCTACGTTTATTAAAAGATTTATGGAAGCGTTGGTGCTTCCCAATATAACAGAGGGATATTCCCGTGAAAGAGCGAGAGACGAAATGCCTCAATCGGCGGCGGGAAAAACTGTTATGACGACTGAACCGAAGTTTATTCCCGATGAGGCGGTACAGATAAATATAGATAATTGCTCAACGTTCCGAGTAAAGATGGTTGACTGTGTTGGATACATCGTACCTGAGGCACTTGGAACTATTGAGGACGGACATCCCCGAATGGTAAGAACTCCTTGGAGAGAGGATCCGATGCCGTTTGTTGAGGCGGCGGAAATGGGTACTCATAAGGTTATCAGTGAACATTCGACCATAGGCATGTTGGTAACCACCGACGGAAGCATAGGAGACATATCAAGACAAAGCTACGTTGAGGCAGAGGAGAGAATAGTCAGCGAGCTTAAGGCGTTGGGGAAGCCGTTTGCAGTTATATTGAACTCCGCACGCCCCCAGAGTGACGATGCTATTTCGTTGGCGTATGAGCTTGAAGCAAAGTATGAGGTGCCTGTGGCGCTTGTGTCATGTATAGATCTTGATGCAGAGGACATAAAGCACATTCTGGAGCTTGTATTACACGAATTTCCCGTCAGTGAGGTTCGCATATCTATGCCCGAATGGACGGTCGCGCTGGATAACAGCCATAAAATAAAGACGTCTGTACTTTCGGATATAAAAAAATGCGCCGATAAAATAAGCAAGGCAGGGGATATACAGGACGCATTTTCCGACCTCGCGCAGAATGAGTATGTGAAAAGCTGTGTTATAAATGAAATAGATCTCGGAACGGGCTGCGCTCGCATTTCTGTGTCGATGAGAGACGGACTTTATTATAGCGTGATAAGTGAGCTGACGGGATTTGATATAAACGGCGAGGAGGAGCTTATATCGTTGTTGCAATCGCTTGCCAAAATGAAAGAAAGATACGACCGAGTAGAGTCGGCACTCGATGAGGCGGAGGAGAGGGGATACGGTATCGTTATGCCCGATGTCAGAGAACTCCGTCTGGCTGATCCCGAGATAGTAAAGCAAGCGGGTGGATACGGCGTGAGATTGCGTGCGTCGGCACAGTCTATACATATGATACGCGCTAATATCGAAACCGAGATCAACCCAATTGTCGGAACGGAACAGCAATCCGAGGACCTTGTCAAATATATGCTTAAGGAATTTGAAGAGGATCCGCAGAAGATATGGGCGTCAAATATGTTCGGAAAGAGCTTGTATGAGCTTGTCAACGAGGGACTTCACTCAAAGCTGGAGCATATGCCTGAAGCATCTCGCACCAAGCTTTCCGAAACTCTGGAGCGCATCATCAATGAGGGTAGCGGCGGTCTTATCTGCATTATACTGTAATTAACTGAATAAAAGAGAAGTCCCGAGTCGAAGTGACTCGGGGCTTTATTATTATATAATGCAGTGACTATCTTACATTATAGCGGAAATTTGCTCGTCCATAGCACCTGCTTTTTTTTGAATGTCAGCGCCAAGCTCGCGAAGCTTTCCTACTATATTATAATATCCACGCTCGATCTTGTCGATACCTTCAATAATTGAGCTATCCTTGGTTGCAAGAGCCGCGATTACCATAGCTGCTCCTGCACGGAGGTCATGGCACACGAGGGGAGCGCCGGAAAGAGTAGCGCCGCCGCGAATGACTGCATGATTACCGTCAACCTTTATATCTGCGCCCATCTTAGAAAGCTCATCCATATACTGGAATCTGCTGTTGAATATGTTCTCGGATATGTCGGACGTACCCTCTGCAAAGCAGAGCATTGCGCCGAACTGTGGCTGCATATCGGTTGCAAATCCGGGGTAGGGCTGAGTTACGATGCTGATACCCTTGAGCTTACCTGTGCTTTCAACGGTTATGTAGCTGTCACCAACGGTAACACTTGCGCCTGCCTCCTCGAGCTTAGAGGAAATTGCCTCAAGGTGCTTCGGGATAACGTTTCTTACGGTAACCTTACCTCCGGTAGCTGCAACTGCTGCCATGTAGGTTCCTGCCTCGATCATATCGGGAATAATAGAATAACGGCAACCGTGGAGCTTTGCTACGCCCTTAACCTTAATTACAGATGTTCCCGCACCAATAATGTTGGCGCCGCAAGCATTGAGGAATACTGCGAGGTCAACGATATGGGGCTCGCGAGCTGCATTGTCGATGGTGGTTACACCGTCAGCAAGAACAGATGCAAGGATGGCATTTACAGTTGCGCCAACAGATACCTTATCGAAATACACAGAGCTTCCAATAGGACCGTTTTCAGAAGATACCTCAACACGTCCACTCTTGTGACAGCAATCTGCACCGAGTGCCTCGAACGCCTTCATGTGAAGATCAAGAGGTCTTGCACCGATGCTGCATCCACCCGGATGAGGAACACTTGCTTTGCCGAAACGACCGAACTCTGCACCGAGAAGATAAGATGAACCGCGAAGCTTTTCAGCCAGCTCTCTGGGAGATGAGCAGGGAACGAGATTCTTGCAGTTGATCTCTACCGAATTTTTTGTGAGTCGGTTAACCTCGGCACCCATAGTAGCGAGAATGTCGAGAAGAATTTCTATATCGCTTACGGGGGGGATGTTGTCGATAACACACGCCTCCTCGTTAAGAACACATGCACAGATAACAGGGAGTGCGGCATTCTTCATGCCGTTAATAGATACGTTTCCGTAAAGTTGACGACCGCCGTTGATGATGATTTGCTCCATACTTACCTCCGAGTTTTTTCACGGCATACCGCCGTGATTTTTTAGAATTTATCTGAATTTCAAATTCGCTGTTTTAATATTTTTGCTCACGCTTTTGCTATTGTCGAAATACGTTGAATTATGTGTTTTTTGCTCTCGCGTGCGGTAACATTATTATATCATAAATGCATAACTATGTAAATAGCATTTGCGTAAAGTTTATAATTTATTTACAAATTTTGTCAAAATATCTGTTGACAATTATTAAATATTGCGCGAGATACGACACGATACTTTTGTTCTAAAAACGCTATAACCGACAACTTTATGAATAAAACACCGCAAAATCGTTAAAAAATGAATAAAAAACAAATAAAAAATTAAAACAGTTAACAAATAATGTCGTTGTATCCATATTTTTGATAACTACGACATAAAAATGAATAAAAATTACAAAAATATCGCCCCACAGACAGTATATTCCGTGAGGCGATATTTTGACAAAATTTTGAGTTTATTGAGGTATTAAGTTTTGATTTTTGAGGTATGCTACCGTCAGATCAACGACCATTCCGTAGCTCTTGGCTCCGACGGTTCCTTGGGCTTGGAGGTATATATCGTTAACCGTGTTGCTTACGCTTGACGTAATTGAGTCCTGATACTTTTTGAAAAATTCTCTGTATGCAGCTTGCTCGCGTTTTACTTTTGCGTCGAGTGAGGAGTATATCTCTCGATACAGATCCTTGTCAGCTCCGTACAATGCGCTCATGACATATTCGTAAATGCCAACGTAAGCGCTATATTGAATATATACGTCCTCTGATTGCATAGACACAAGGAATGCGATCATATTCGCCTCGTCCTCGCGAGCTATGCCGCGTTGATGCGCAAGCTCATGGGCGGCGGTATAAGGAATCGTATAATCGGGAAAGTCAACGTTGATATTTGACTCGCCTGTGAAGAATGTATATACACCGGTTATATGAGCATAGGACATTGCCTCACTTAACAGTACGGGCTTGACTCGACTGCGGAAATTCTTAATAAACGTGTGCTTTTGACAGAACTCCTCGTATGCTTGGATCAGCTTGTTGCTCATTTGATCAAGCTTGTAAGGCATTTGTGAAAATCCGTCGTCGGAATACGATATTTTGTCTGCCAGACCGTTTATTTTTTCGGTGAGATATTCAGCGCTATTATAAAGATCTCGGGCAGTCAATTTTTCTGATTTGAATTCAAGCTTGTCTTCAAAAGGCAGACCTCGGTAGCCCGCCGCGAAGGTCAGAACGAACGTCGAGAATAAAATACAGATTACAGACAGAATACATATTACAGACACTGCAACCGCCCGTGGAGATCCGCAGCGCCGCTTCACTAAATACCGTATTACCAAAAACAGTATTACGGGCATTAGTATAATCACTGTTTCCGCAAGAGAAAATGGTAATACGTTTGTTATTTGTGCCAATAAAAATCGAAAAAATGTACCGACGTATCTATTGAATATTTCGGCGAAGCTTGGGCTTGCGCAAATAATAGCGTACAAAACAAGGCAAATGGCACTGCATATAAGCGCGATCTTGCACCAAAGCGGCACGCGCTCGTATTTATCTTTTGGAATTGCTTTTTTATCTTTTTTGAATATCATTTTTGTTCCTTGTCCCGATTTAATAATATTATCTCGTTCAGGTCAAGTCCGGTGATGCTGTTAAATGCCTTCTGCATGTCTTGCGGAGGAGCTGATGAAAATTCTGATATGCAATTTATATCCGAATACGGAATCGGAATTGACAGTGATGCCGCATGTAAAGCGTGACGTCCTATCAATTCGTGCGGTAGTCCGTACATATCATCGCCAATGATGAAATGACCGATATGCGCGAAGTGGACTCTCAACTGATGAGTTCGTCCCGTCTTCGGTATCGCTTCAACCACGCTTATTCCGTTGCCTGACCATATAAGACGCCAATGCGTTATAGCGCGGAAGCTACCTTCCTCGGTCGCATCACCTATACAACGTACTATAACACTGTCTTCCATTCGTTTCATATACGAATCTATCACTTGAACGGAACCGTCGCTCTCGATCTCCCCGTTGAGAATAGCTATGTATTTTTTGCATATAGTGCCGTGTCTTCTCGCGAAAGAAAGATATGAGGCGGATATAGCATTCTTGGCGATCAGAGAAATACCGCTGGTGTTTTTGTCAAGGCGACCGATCGGTCTGAACACAAATATTTCTCCACGCTCTGCGTATCTGTATGCCACGGCATTTGCGAGCGTATCGTCAATGTGGCCGTGCGAGGGATGAGTAGGCATATTGGCGGGCTTGTCTATTATCATTATATCGTTGTTCTCAAATATAATATCAAGTGGCAGATCATGTGGCTCAATTGACTCATTGACATCCTGTGGCGAATCCTTTTCGTTTATAGACAGTACGTCGCCTGATTTGAGTATATATCTTACCGTGACATGATTCCCGTTGACGAGAATACCTTTCTCATCGCGTTTAAGCATAGCGAGAACCGAAGAGGATATTTTAAGTGATGATTTCAGAAAGGACAGCACTGCGCGTCCCGAATTTTGCTCGTCTATTATGAACGTCATTTTTTCCTCCAATGTTATTCTCGTATTATTTAACATTAAGTATACCATATTTAAAACGCAAAAGTGCGAATTTTTTGTAACGCGGAGAAAAACTTATTAAAAATTTCACTTTAAGTGATCGAAGCAATTCGCGACGAGATATGTCTTTGAGTATATGGAATATTTTCCCGTTTGAAAAAATATAATTGTACAGATAAAAACTATTCTGGGAGGAACTTATGAGGGTGATAAAAAGAATACTGTTGACGTCAGCAATAGTTATTGCCGTATGTCTGTTTATGACGGTTTGTGTATGTGCAGAGGAGCAGAGTGAGGGATCTGCGCTTCATTCCTTGATGTCGGGAAATTCAAACGTAGCGATCAATGAGACGGCGGTTGTATCGTATGCTCTTGACGTTATAGCTTATCAAAATCAGATGACTGTTGCAGGGATAAAGGGAAATGCTCTTAATTTTTCATCGGACAGATTTGCTTGCGCTATGAATCTGTCGCAGGTGGATCATATAATTATAACAAAGCTTCCCGATGCGACGTGCGGATCGTTGTATATCGGAAGCCAGAGTGTATCGGTAAATCAAAAAATAAGCTCGGGCGAGCTTTCGTTACTGACCTATGAGGAAACGGGCGTTGGAACGGGTGGTAACACGTCGTTTGAATTCCGAGTTAACGGAAGCGCGTATGATGTTGTATGCAACATTTTTATGATAGACGAATTGAATTATTCCCCTACGTTGAGCATGGCATCTTATATATCACTGAACAATCAAACGTACCGTGACGTTAAAATAGACGGAGTGCTTTCGGCATACGATCCCGAGGGGGATTCCATAACCTTTGAGATCGTCAAATATCCCTCGCATGGTCGCGTGGTGCTTGAGGATAATAAATTGGGTGTATATACCTACATTCCTGCCACATCTTATACGGGTACGGACAGCTTTGATTACGTAGTATTTGACAAATACGGCAATTATAGCGCGTCTGCTACGGTAAGTATCACGGTTTCAGCTCAAAGTACGTCAACGGTATATAGTGATATGCAGGACGATCCCGCTTACAGTCACGCTATTGCTATGACGGAAAAGGGACTGATGAACGGAATACGTGTCGGAGATTATTTCTATTTCGAGGCGGACAGAGAAGTGAGCCGTTCAGAATTTGTTGTTACGGCAATGAATGCGCTGGGTATCAAAAATGTTCCCACAGCTACAAGCACGGGTTTTTATGACGATGCGGATATAAGCGAGGAAATGAAGGGATATATTGCGCTTGCATATTCAAAGGGGTACATAAGCGGCATTAAAGCTGACGGCAACATCTATTTCCGTCCCGACGAAACTATCAAGTTATCCGAGGCGGCGGTCATAGTCAGCAACATGATAGGATATGCCAAGGCAGAGGTCGCCCCCGTATTTGCTGATGCGGATTCCATACCCTCATGGTCGAGCGAGGCAATAGAATCTCTTTATACCCTCGGTGTATTGGAGCTTCCTGATAAGACAGTGGGAGCAAATGAGATTATGACGCGCGGATACATGGCAAAGCTGCTCAACAAGGCGATGCAGATCATGGGTAAATGATAGATGAATAAAAATGCAACAGAGCATTTGGCTCTGTTGCATTTTGCTTTATTTTTGAATTTTTTGCAGTATATTTTCGTACGTAAGTCCGTATCTCTCGGCGATATCCCTTGCATAGCTCTTTCCGTCGGGCTTGGCACGGAATATTTTGAAGGAGCGTTCGCCCTCCTCAATTCCTGCAACAAGAGTATCTATCTTTACTCCACCTGTTGTCATAACCTCGCCGTTTATTCTATCTATCTCTGCGGCAAGCTCGTGAAGATGGGTTGCGAAAAGGCAACGGCATCCAACCATCGAAATGCCCGCAAGCACCTCGGACGCGATATAAGAGCCCTCATAAGAGCCGGTCGATGAGAAGGATTCGTCAAGCAGGACAAGACTGTCTTTAGTGACGCAATCAAATATCTCGCCAAGTCGCGCGCATTCCTCTCCAAGACGTCCCTTGTCAATGGTATCGTCAGCTCCCGTAGGGAAGTGGGTGAATATAGCATCGGCAGGACTTATCTCGGCACTCGTGGCAGGCACGAACATTCCAAGCTGCATCATTACAGTTGCCAGACCTATCGCGCAGGTTATCACGGACTTACCGCCGCGGTTAGGACCTGTCAAAACGTAAATGAGCGCGTCGGCGCGGTTGAAGCGAATATCGTTATCGACGATAGCTTCGTTCTCATTAAGCTTTAGCGCAACTACGGGATTGTAAAGACCAATTGCATTGAATATTGGATTGACACCAACGCATATTTGCGGCTTTACAAGCGAATATCCGCGCTCACGGAGTCGGTTGAGCATAGCAGTTCCTTTTGCGAAGAATTCTATTTCAGGCATAAGACCGAGCAAAAAATCCGTGTTTTCAAAAACGTACTCGTTGACTATTTTCTTCCACGATTTCAGCGATGAGCGATATACGTCGTTGATAGCGGAGTTGAATGCATTCGAAAGTGCCGTTTTCTGATTGTCGGACTGCGATTTGCCAAATGGAACAAGATTGGCGATGCAGGTGTATTCGTCGTCCTTGAAGTTGAGTCGGAGTATCTTATCTATGGTATCGCCCGATTTGAACGGCTCGGCATTTATTGAGAGCACCCCGGCATAAGAGGGGCGAAGCTGTGCATCCAGGTTGACACCTACGGATATGCTCTTAATCTCACGAACGCGGCTTGTAAGCTCAGAGAGCTTTTCGTTAAGCTCCTTATAGTATTCGGATTCTGCAAGCTCGCGCACCTTTTCGCAAAGAATTGATATAGCACGACTCTTGATATCTGCCTCAACCGTCTTAAGACCGCCGTACAGTATCTCAATGCAGGATATGTAAAGCTCAATTTCGGTGATGCTTGAAAGATAGTCCTCGCCACCAGAGGAGTCCGCCTCAAGACGACGAAGCTCGGTTATATCGTGCAGAACCGGTATAAGCTTGTTGAATGTGTCACAGAGGACAGGGCAGCTCATCATATCCGCAAAGATCTCTTGGCGGTATCCTATTACCTCTTGTGAGGTGGTGCAGTATTCGGACAGCTCTGATCCGCTAAGATCGAGTATTTCAAGCATGCCGAGCTGCTCCAGCGTGTACATATCGATATTTGCACGGCCGTTACCCTCAAAGAATTCCTGCTTGGAGCTTTCGTTGGGGAAAAGCAGACTGAAATTTGTAAGATTCATTTTTATCTCCATTTTCCGCGTGGGCGGATTATATTTTGTTCAGAATTTTTTTGCCGTCCCTGACGGTCATTATACTGTCAAAGCCGATAGATTTGATTATCGAAAGCCCGTCTTTGACCGACCTTCCGACGTTTTGAGTGGAATGTGTATCCGTGCCGACGGTTAAGAACTTACCGCCGCAGTCCTTGTATAACTGCAGAAAGCTTTTGTCGGGCATGGCAAATCCAAGCCCCTTCCATAAGGTTGACACGTTGACCTCCAACGCGATGTCCTTGGAGATCATTTTGTCAAAAAGAGCTTTAACGTGATCAAAGTGACGTGTGTAATCGTAACGCACGCCTGCCATCTCGGCATAGCGACGCATGTAGGTAATGTGCGCTACGGAATCGATTCCGTCGATAATATCCAAAGAGTCACAAAGCTCGTCGATGGACTTATCAAACATGTACGGGATCTTTTCCTGTATTTCGGGATCGGTGAAATCCATAAAGTAGAAATCGGGGTGATTTGATATGTTATGCACGGAGCAGAGAACAAAATCGAATTTATTCTCCCGAAGCACCTTGATCGCTTCGTCAGGCGCTTGATTTATCTGTCCAAGCTCAATGCCGTATGCCAGATTAAGACGGCCTGCGTATTTTTCCTTTGCCGCTATGATGCGCTCATAGGCGATTTGAGTGTTGAACGGCTTGTACTCATCAAATTCTTGCCAATTACATTCATAGTGATCGGTGATAGCAAGATCTGTGATCCCTTTTTCTATGGCGGAGGCACAAAGCGCGTCTGTTGAGCAATCGCGGTCGCCGTCGAACGACAGATTCGTATGTGTATGATAATCAGCCAGAATCATGCTTTTTCGCCTCCATTTCCAAATATACACATACATTTTATCACATTTTTTTAATTTTGTATATAGATTTTGCAAAATAATTCGCGTAATGCTTGAAAATACAATGAATATATGGTAAAATAGTCGTATATTCAGATTTGCGGAGGACCGAAAAATGAAACAATTTATGGGAAATGATTTTTTGCTTGAAACGCCGTCGGCGGTCAAACTTTATACGGATTATGCTTCAAAGCTTCCAATAATTGACTATCACTGTCATCTCTCGCCTCGTGAGATTGCGGAAAACAAGAAATTCTCAAATATCACAGAGCTTTGGCTGTATGCTGACCACTACAAGTGGAGAGCTATGAGATGCTGCGGAGTAGATGAAAAATATATAACGGGCAACGGTTCGGATTTTGAAAAATTCCGTGAATATTGCCGTATTATGCCGCTTCTTATCGGGCATCCGGTTTACCATTGGAGTCATCTTGAGCTTCGCAGATATTTTGATTGCGATCTCACGATAAATTCCGCAAACTGCGAGAAAATATGGGAGCTTACGGCAGACAAGCTTGCCCGCGATAACTACGGCGCACAGGATTATATAAGAAATTCGGGCGTGGTTTTGCTTTGCACGACCGACGACCCCGCAGATTCTCTCGAATATCACCGTCAGATAAAGGAATCGGGCTTTGAGGTAAAGGTATTGCCCGCATTCCGTCCCGACAAGGGCTTCAATATCGAAAGACGCGGAATCGTAGATTATATTAAAGCTCTCGGCAATAGCACGGGTGTAAATATTACTGATTACGATAGCTTGTGCCAAGCGTACACCGTATCGCTCGATAGATTTGAGGAGCTTGGCTGCAAGACCGCAGATCACGGCATGGATAACTACATTTCTTTTGCTAAGCCCGACAAGTACCACGCAGACGAGATCTTCAAAAAGGCACTCGCAAGCGATGGCGCGGATATTACCGAGGATGAGCTTGCGCTCTGGAAGACTCAGCTTATGAGATTCTTCGGACTTGAATATGTTAAGAGAAATTGGGTGCTCCAGCTTCACTACGGTGTATTGCGAAACACCAATAAAGCAATGTTTGCAAAGCTCGGTCCCGATTCGGGATACGATATGATACATGCGAAGAGCTGTGTTGCGGATATAGCATATCTGCTTGATTATATGCAGATGAACGATGCGCTTCCCAAGACGATAATATATCCCATAAATTCCACGGATAATGCGGCAGTCGGAACTCTGTGCGGATGCTTCTGCAGAGGTGACGGCAGCAATACTCCCACCGTAGTACAGGGAAGCGGCTGGTGGTTCAATGACAACATTGACGGTATGGAAGCGCAGATGAAGAGCTTTGCAAATCTTGCCTCTCTTGGAAACTTCCTCGGCATGCTTACCGACTCGCGCAGCTTTATGTCCTATCCCCGTCATGAATATTTCCGCAGAATACTTTGCAATATAATCGGTGGCTGGGTTGAGAACGGATATTATCCCGACTTTGATGCTGCGGCGGATATTGTAAAGCGCATATCCTACGAAAACACGCGCAATTATTTCGGATTTGACGTTTAATTTTTAAGAAACGGAGAGCTTTATGTCCATCAAAATAGTATTTCTCGACGCATCTACCGTTGGAGCAGATCTCGACTTGTCCGTGCTTGAAAAATACGGAGAGTTGACGGTGTATGGTTCTACCTCTGCGGACGAATTTGAGCAGAGAACGGCTGACTGCGATATTCTCATAATCAACAAAATAAAGGTTGGTCCGCACAATCTCAAGACCTGCAAAAATCTCAAGCTTATATGCATAACGGCAACGGGATATGATAATATCGATACCGAGTACTGCCGCGAGCGCGGAATTGCGGTTTGCAACGTGGTAGGGTATTCAACCCAGAACGTTGCGCAGATCACTTTGGCTATGGCACTCTCGCTCATCTCACATTTGCGCGAGTATGACCGCTCCGTTTCCGATGGCACGTATACGCGCGGCGGTGTTGCGAATATCCTTACACCCGTGTATAATGAAATATACGGCAAAACGTGGGGAATAGTCGGTTACGGTAATATCGGACGTCAGGTTGCCAACGTTGCTCGTGCGCTCGGTTGCCGTGTTGTAGCGGTGAAAAGAACGCCGGACGAGAACGTGGAATGTGTTGATATGGACACGCTTTGCCGTATCTCTGATATAATATCCGTGCATACTCCGCTCAATGACGGAACGCGCAATATTATAAACGCGGATCGAATTGCGCTTATGAAGAAAAATGCAATATTTATAAACGTGGCAAGAGGCGCGGTTGCCGACGAGGCGGCATTGACCGAAGCCATACTGAAAGGACAAATAGGCGGCTTGGGTGTGGACGTATATACCAAAGACCCGATTCCCGAGGATCACCCGTATCATAAGATCGCGGGATTTGATAACGTGTATTTTACACCTCACATGGCGTGGGGCTCATACGAGGCAAGAGTGCGTTGTATCGGCGAGATATGTAAGAATATCGAGTCATATATAAGCGGCGATAAGCGCAATAGAATAGTGTAAAGTAAAAAGGGCTGAAATTCAGCCCTTTTCTTTATTCAAAAACGGTTTCTATAATTTTCGGACACTGGGGCGGAGAATAGCGCCACTTGTCTATATGTGTTACGTTTTCGCCGTCGATGAAATAGCGGATATTTGCCGCGCTCTTGTCACCCTTATAGGCGTCCACCAAAACGAGCTTTATCTTCATTCGTTCAGGAATTATACTTTTAATATAGACCGCCGCAAGCCGTCCGCTCGCATCCCCCTCGCGCAGAAAGGGAATATCGTCGCGTACCTCGGCAAGTCCTGCAAGGTTTGGAGTAAGCTCTACGAATATTCCGTAGTTTTCAACGCTTCGTATAATGCCCGCAACGGTCTGACCAGGTGTGAAAAGTGCCGCGTTTTCCTCCCACGTGCCGAGCAGCTCGCGCATTGATACGAATATTCGGTCGCGCTCAAGATCAATGAATTTTACGACCGTGTTGATGACCATTCCGCAGTAAAGTCGGTCTCTGGGATGGGCAAAGCGGGATACGGAAATGCAGTCCACGGATAGAAGTGAAACTATGCCGCAGCCGATGTCAACGAATGCACCAAAGTTTTCAAGATGCGTAACCTTTGAGCATACGATATCCCCCGGAATGAGATCATCTATGTAGTTGCGCTTACATTCAAGCTGTGCCTCGCGCCTTGAAAGATATGCCACTGTGCGACCGCCCACCTCGTCTATTGAGGTTACCTTAAAGCAGATTGGTTTGCCAACTCGTGTGATTATTGCAATATCCTTTGGACATTCTCCATCACGGCAAAGACAGACCTCACTCTTGGGAATTATACCCGTTATGCCGTGCAGATCGACGTGAAGATTCATATCACTGTCGCAAAGAATTGCGGTGCTCTCCATAATGATTCCCAAAGACATAGCTTTTTCAAGTCCGATTTTACCGGCGGCAAGCAGCTCGCGATTCTGCGCCGTCCCTATAATAAGTCCTTCGGGTTTGTATGTATTTATCATTGCAAGTTTTACCTCCGCCGTTTTTTATATACGGTTAATTTTATGACGTATGGCAGAGAAAATATAACAAAAATCCGAAAAATGATAAAATATAGGCGTCAGGTGGGCAAATATCAAAAAATATTAAAAAATTTTTTTCACATTATTTCAAAGCAAACAATATGAAAAAACGAGAAAAAACGAGAAAACGAGAGCTTTGTAAATGCTAAATTAAAAAAACGAAAAAAATTTCAAAAAAGGTATTGACAAACAAAAACGCTTGTGATATAATATGCAAGGTTAAAAAAAGAGAACATCTCAGACTAAATTGGAGGATAACAAAAAATGTCTACTTTTATGCAGAAAAAAGAAGCAGTTGTCCGCAAGTGGTACGTTATCGACGCAGCAAATAAGCCCCTCGGCAGAACCGCTGTTGTTGCAGCAGACCTTCTTCGCGGCAAGAATGCTCCTGAATTTACACCCCACGTTGACTGTGGAAACTTCGTTATCGTAATCAACGCTGATAAGGCAGTTCTTACCGGTAAGAAGCTTGAACAGAAGTACTATCAGAGACACTCCGGATACATCGGTGGTCTTAAGAGCGTACAGTATAAGAAGATCATGGCTGAAAAGCCCGAGTTTGCAATGGAAACAGCAGTTAAGGGAATGCTTCCTAAGAACTCTCTCGGAAGAGCAGCTGCTACTCGCCTCAAGGTTTATGCAGGTGACGCGCACAACCATGCAGCACAGAAGCCCGAGACCTACGAGTTTTAATTAGAAGAAAGGAAGGAAGTAACCTATGTATACAAGTGCAAAGCCCTACTTCTACGGCACTGGTAGAAGAAAGAAATCCGTTGCTCGTGTAAGAGTATATCCCGGCAACGGCAATATAACCATCAACGGTAAGGATATTGACGAGTATTTCGGTCTTGAAACACTCAAGCTCATCATCAACCAGCCCTTTGGCGTAACCGGAACTGTTGGCAAGTTTGACATTGTTGCAAACGTTAACGGCGGCGGTATCTCCGGTCAGGCAGGTGCGATCCGTCACGGTATCGCAAGAGCTCTTGTAAGCGCAGACGAGAACTACCGTCCCGCTCTCAAGGCAGCAGGATTCCTCACCAGAGACCCTCGTATGAAGGAAAGAAAGAAATACGGACTCAAGGGCGCTCGTCGTGCTCCTCAGTTCTCCAAGAGATAATTTCGACCGAAGGTCGAAACTTACAAAAAATGCTCCGCATCAGCGCGGCATTTTTTGTTATCTCTTGGAGAACAACTATGATTGCCTTGCGGCAAGTTATGAGTTATGATTGGCTACACCAAGTTATGAGCGACTATGTCGCGTTGAGGGGACTCGGGCAATCATATCATAACGTTTGCAAAGCGTATCATAACGTTTGCAAAGCAAACTCATAACTCTAAACTCTAAACTCTAAACTCTAATCTCTAAACTCTACACTCTAATCTCAAATCTCAAATCTCAAATCTCAAATCTCAAATCTCAAATCTCAAATCTCAAATCTCATTTCCCGCCGTCCTATTTACTTTTCACCGTTTTTATGGTATAATACAACTAATCGATAAACTTGCGGAATTTCTGCGATGATAATTATGTATATCGCAAAATTAATTTGATTTTTTGGGAGTCTGTATTATGAAGAAATATTTTACTGTCAGCTTAGTTCAGAATGGAATTATCGGAGGGAGTATCGTTGCTGATGCAGAAGCAATTACTTACCGAACCGGCAAGCTAACCGTGCCTCAAGAATACCGACATTTAGTAATGAAATACAAGGATATTTGCGAAGTGACTAAGGGATGGCTTTTCATTTTGCCTACGGTTATTGTGAAAATGCAAAATGGCAGACAATACACATTTGCGGTATTTTTTGGCAGAACTCGCTTTGTAAATACCGTGACATGTATGGGGAGAAACGGATAATTATGTGTAATGGATATGAACTGTTGATCGAAAAAGAGGAAATGTGGGCGAGAATGCTCATGGAGGTTTTGAGGGACAACGGTATTCCGTGCGCCGCAAAATCAGTACATGGCGCAGGGCTTGTTATTCGAGCAGGTATGCAGGAGCGGCTCAAGGTTTATGTGCCCAAGGAGCATTTTGAACAAGCGTCCGAGCTTGTAAAGGTCTTGTTTTCGGACGAATCAGTTGAATAAAAGCTAATTAAAATAACCACCCGTTACGGCGGGTGGTTATTTTTGATTTTATTGGATTATTTAAGCTCGATAATGCTTTCGTCCCACTTCTCGGGAGCTTCGTATCCCATAAGGTTGACCATAGTAGCTGCAACGTTTGAAAGGCCGAACTGTCCGTTGTCTGCCTTTACGGTGTAGTGATCCTTTGCATCGGTATTGTCATAGATGATGCAAGGAACGGGGTTGAGCGTGTGGCTGGTCTTTGACTTCATCTTACCGTCCTTGGAAACCTTGGGAAGACCTGTCTTCTTGTCCATTTCATACATTTCGTCGGCATTTCCGTGGTCAGCGGTGATGAGAGCAACTCCGCCCATCTTGTCAACTATGGGAAGAATTCTGCCGAGCTGGAGGTCAAGCGCTTCCATAGAGCAACGTGTTGCCGCAAGACTGCCCGTATGACCTACCATATCTCCGTTGGGGAAGTTTACGCGCAGATAGGTATATTTGCCCGATTCAAGCGCTTCGATGAGCTTGTCGGTGATCTCTGCGCACTTCATCCAAGGTCTCTGCTCAAAGGGAACCACGTCGGAGGGGACCTCAACGTATGTTTCAAGCTCCTCGGAGAATTTGCCCGACTTGTTTCCGTTCCAGAAATAAGTTACGTGACCGTATTTCTGTGTTTCGGATATAGCGTACTGGCTTACTCCCGTGTTTGCGAGATATTCGCCCATAGTTTCGGTTATTTCGGGGGGATTTACGAGATATTTGTGAGGAATATGGAGGTCGCCGTCGTATTCGAGCATACCTGCGTAGACCACGGAGGGCACACGCACTCTGTCGAACTTTGCAAACTCGCCGTCTGCCGCATCAAAGGTCTTGGAGATCTCAATGGAACGGTCGCCGCGGAAGTTGAAGAATACCACGCTATCGCCGTCGTTCACCGTACCAACAGGAGCGCCGTTTTCCGCGATAACGAAGGGGGGAAGATCTTGGTCGATAACGTGGAGCTCGGCTCTGTACGTCTCAACTGCCTCGTGAGCGCTCGCAAACTGACGACCGATACCAAGCACGTGAGTTTTCCATCCAAGCTCTACCATAGACCAATCGGCTTCGTAACGGTCCATCGTGATCTTCATTCTGCCGCCGCCGCTTGCGATCTTAATATTGCAGTCAGCGTCGGAGAGGGAGGCGATATATTCCTCAAAGGGATCGATATATTCAAGCGCGCTCGTTTCACCAACGTCACGACCGTCGATGAGTATATGGATACGGATATTTGCGACACCCTCCGTCTTCGCCTCTGCGATCATTGCCTTGAGGTGATCTATATGAGAGTGAACGTTTCCGTCGGAGAAAAGACCAAGGAAGTGAAGGGTGGAATTGTTGCTCTTTACGTTGGAAATAACCTCTTTCCACGTGTCAGACGCGAACATTTTGCCGCTTTCGATGGACTGCGTTACAAGCTTTGCGCCCTGAGCAAATACCTGACCTGCGCCAAGCGCGTTATGACCTACCTCACTGTTACCCATATCGTCGTCGGAGGGAAGACCTACCGCCGTACCGTGTGCCTTGAGCGACACCATGGGATACTTTGCCATAAGCATATCAAGATTGGGCGTGTATGCGCCTGCAACCGCGTTTGATATTGTATCGGGAGCCAGACCTACGCCGTCCATAACGATGGTGAGAACAGGACCTTTTACTCCGTTGAATTTTGCGGATTTGTTAAGTGTAAATGCCATTTTTTATACTGATCCTCCAAAAAAATTTTCCACTCATTAGTATAACTGATTTTTGACGTAATTTCAAGTGGAAAAACAAAAAAAATCAAGAAAATATTAATATATCACATATAAATACCTATTTAATCAAATAAAATTCACAAAAAGCCCTTGCAAAATGTGCCAAGTTGTAGTATCATTAATATGTATTGTTATGTAAGGAGAGAGCGTTATATGTTCGGATATATTCGCACCGATACACCGGAGCTTCGTGTTCGGGAAAATGAATATTACCGTGCCGTATATTGCGGGCTTTGTCGCGCGCAGGGAAAATGCACGGGACAGTGCTCGCGCATGACGCTCAGCTACGACATAGCGTTTCTGGCGCTTTTGCGTATTGCCGCAGATGGCAAGCAAACCGAAATAAAACGTGGCAGATGTATTGCCCACCCGTTCCGTAAAAGAGCGTACGTGGCATATTGCGAGCCGCTTGCATATTGTGCTTACGCCGCTGCCATACTTGCTTATGGAAAAACGGTTGACGATATAAACGATGAGCGCGGATTCAAGCGATTTAAGGCAATTGTTGTAAAACCGTTCGTCAAGGGCATGAGAAAACGCGCTCTTAAAAAATACAGCGAGCTTGATGTTCGCGTGTTTGAGGGATTAAAGCGGCTTTCTGACATTGAGAAAAAGCGATTGCCGTCGGTTGACACGCCCGCAGATGCGTTTGGAGATATTCTTGCCGACATTTTATCGTTTGGACTTGAGGGCGATAAGTTCAGAATAATGCGAAATATCGGAAAGCACGTGGGCAGATGGATATATATAGTGGACGCGGCAGATGATCTTGACGAGGACATCAAAAAAGATCGTTTCAATGCATTCGCATGTCTGTACGGCGGAGAAATACCGATTTCGGATAAACAGAGCGTATATGATTCGCTCAAGTTGGAGCTGCTTGGCGCAGAGCCGGCGTTTGATCTGGTGGATTATGGCGACCTGCCTCATATTGAGGGTATCGTTAGTAATATAATATACCGCGGAATGCCAAATGTGGCAGAGCAGGTCTTAGGACTTACCTGCAAGGGCAAGCGCGGCGGATAACTTTGAGAGTATTGAAAGGAAAGAGAAATGGCTGATTCATATAAGGATCCATATAAGGTGCTGGGGGTTGATCCTACGGCAAGTGACGATGACGTAAAGCAGGCGTACAGAAAGCTTGCGCGCAAATATCATCCCGATAAATATGCTGACGGCGACCTCAAGGAGCTTGCTGAGGAAAAGATGAAAGAGGTAAATATGGCGTATGAGGAAATTCAGCGCATACGCTCGTCAAAGGGATCTCAAGGCGGATATAATTCTTACAATAATGCCAATAGTGGCGGCGGATATAATTATGCAAATATCCGCAGAAATATAAACATGGGAAACGTAGGCGCGGCAGAGGCAGAGCTTAACTCTATAGATCCGGGTGACCGTGCGGCAGAGTGGCATTTCCTTATGGGTAGTGTTCTTATCAAGAAGGGCTATTACGTTGATGCGCAGAGAATGATAAATACCGCGTGCACGATGGATCCCTCAAACTCCGAGTACAGAGCCACACGTGACCGTCTTAATATGCAGGCGCGCGGATACGGCGGTGGATACCAGACCAACAACGCGGGCGGCTGCTCGGGATGTGACGTTTGTTCATCCTTGCTTTGCGCGGACTGTTGCTGCGAGTGTATGGGCGGCGACCTTATCAGATGCTGTTGATCACGATTTAAGGGGAACTTTATGGGTTCCCTTAAATTTTAAGCACTTTATGATTGTCATTTAAGGAGGGTAAGATGGCGCGCGGAATTTCCGAAAAAACTAAAAAAATGACCGTTGGCGCAGTTTTATCTGCCCTTGGAGTCGCAATACTGTTCCTTGGATCTATGCTTGAAACACTTGATCTTTCGATGGCGGCGCTGGCGTCGTTCTTGTGCGTGCTTGCGGTTATAGAGCTTGGCGGAGCGTATCCGTTTATGATATATGCAGTTACGGGTATTTTGGCGGTCATACTTATGCCATATAAAATGAGCGGCTGGTTTTACGTGCTGTTTTTCGGCTACTATCCTATCATAAAAGAGAAGTTTGAGCGTATGGCAAAGCCGATTGCTTGGCTGATTAAGCTTGCTGTACTGAACGGAGCTATATGGATCTGTGTGACTGTCGCATATTTTCTGTTTTTAGGACCTCAACAGAGTAAAACCGTCATAGATACGTTCTACTCGATTTTCGGTGATCCGTCGATGGGTTCGTTGTTCGCGATAGGAATGTATCTGTTTGTCAACGTTGCGTTTGTCGTGTACGACATAGCACTTACGCGACTTATATCCGTATATCTGTTCCGATTACGTAAAAAATTCAGATTTTTGAAATAAAGCAATAAAAAATCACGTCCCTCTGATTGAAGGGGCGTGATCTTTTTATTACTGTTTGTTTTTTATAAGCGCGTTTACTTTAAGCACGGCAAGCTGTGTCTTTGCATCGGGAACTTCTCCCGCGAGAGCCATTTCAACCATTTTTGAAAGCGGAATGCGTTCGCACTCAAGAAATTCGCCCTCATCAAGATCGGCTTCTCCATATTTAAGACTGCGTGCCCAGAAAATATGTATTATTTCGTCCATAAGCGCAGGTGAGGGATACATAGGACCGAGATAGACAAGCTCGTCACACTCAACCCCAACCTCCTCGCGAAGCTCGCGCAAGGCGGCAGAGCGTATGTCGGTATCAGTTGATTCCAGCTTTCCCGCAGGTATCTCCAAGGTTATTTCTCGGTGCGCGTATCTGTATTGGCGAACGCAGATGACCTCATTGTCACAGGTGAGCGGAAGAACACAAACACCGCCGTTATGCTTGCAATATTCACGTATCGATTCGCTGCCATCCGATAAGGTCACAGTATCTCGGTAAAGGTGCAGAACCTTGCCGTCAAAAATCAGCTCGCTGTCCTTTTCTTTTTCTATAAGTAAATTTTCGTTCATTAAAAGCTCTCCGTTTTAGTTCGTTAATTAAATTATATAACGAATTTGATTTTTTGTAAATAGCAACTTGATTATTTCACAGAAATATGATAAAATAAGGTAACACGATAGAGAAAGGGGCGATGACTGTGCCTGTAGCTGAAGAATTTTCGCGCACGGCTTACGTTTGGGGCGAGAGTGCCATAGAAAAATTGAATAATGCGCGCGTTGCGGTATTCGGTGTCGGTGGAGTCGGCGGATACGTGTGTGAGGCATTGGCAAGGGCGGGAGTAGGACAGATAGATATTTTCGACAGAGATACCGTGTCCGTTTCCAATATAAACCGTCAGATAATAGCTCTTCATTCTACCGTTGGTCGCTCCAAGGTTGAGGTTATGAAAGAGAGAATTCTGGATATCAATCCGCAATGTAAGGTCAACGCGCATCACGTTTTTTATATGCCCGATAATGCGGATGATTATGATCTTTCAAACTACGATTATATTGCAGACGCGGTAGATACGGTTACGGCGAAAATCGAAATAATCGAGCGTGCATACAGGTCGGGCGTGCCCGTGATCTCCGCTATGGGAGCGGGAAACAAGATCGATCCTCTGGCTTTTGAGGTTGCGGATATAAATAAGACCTCGGTCTGTCCGCTGGCAAGAGTTATCCGTCGCGAGCTTAAAGCAAGGAATATTTCACATCTTAAGGTGGTGTATTCCAAGGAAGAACCGCGCAAAAGCGGAATAGTTGACGAGGAGTCGGGCAAGAGCGTTCCCGGAAGCTTGCCGTTTGTTCCGTCTGTTATGGGACTTATAATGGCGGGCGAAATAATAAAGGATATTATAAAATAATGCGTTTTAGAGGGGGCTTTTCAGCCCCCCGTTTTTGTTATAAAATCAGACATTACAAAATCACGTAGGGCATTAACCGTATCGGGATTTTTGCCGCCCACAGAAATTCCGTCTATTTCGGTACAGGAAAAGCAAGGCGCGGTTGATGACGATATTATTACATCCTGCGCTCCCATAAGCTCATCTATATTGAACGGCGACAATTCAACCTCTATGCCAAGCTGATGACAAGCATCTATGAGATTGGCGCGCGCTATTCCCGCAAGAATGTGATGGCTTTCGGGGGCGGTCTGGAATGCGCCGCGACTGTTGATAATATGTACGTTTGAATGAGAGCACTCGGTTATGATCCCGTTTTGTCGGTACAGTACGGTTTCATATACACCCGCTTGCATAGCTTTTTGAGAATAAAGCACGGCGGGAATAAGATTTAATGATTTTACGTGACACATTTCAGCGCGCATATCCTTGGCGGTTATTGCGCGTACCGGCTTTGATATGTCCTTTGGCTTTTCCTCTCGTAGCATTACCCACATGTTTCCCATTATGCCTTCGGGATAGGTGTGCATACGAGGGTGAGTCCCGCGCGTGAGCTGCCAATATACAAGCTGATCGGGGGAGTCAACCTTGAGGACGAGCTGGTACAAAAGCTCTGCCAGTTCCTCTTTTTTTAATGGAATATGTATGTCGATAGCAGATGCGCTTCGATAAAAGCGGTCGATATGCTCATGTAGCGTGTAGATGATATGATTTCTTGCCAGAGTGACCTCATAAACCCCGTCTCCGAAAAAATGCACTCTATCGCAAAAGGGAACGCTCACCTCATCTATCGCGCCGATTTTTCCGTTGTAATATGCAAGATCTTTCATGTATGACCTCCTTTTTTGATATATTATATTGCCGTACGGCTGAAAATATTTGCTTTTGGGCATTGGTGTATTGACACGGAGAGCTGAAAATGTTAAAATGTTGGTGATAAATATTGAAATTGGAGATCGACGTGAGTATAAATATAGGAAAAGTCAGCTTGAAGCACGGACTTATGCTTGCCCCTATGGCGGGCTTTACGGACTATTCATTCCGTAAAATATGCCGCGAGCGAGGCGCGGAATACACCATAAGCGAGATGGTATCCGCCAAGGCACTGTGCTACGAGCAGATCATTAAGAAAAACGATACGTCTGTGTTCAAGACCGCTCCGCTCGCGGCGGTAAGAGCAGACGAAAATCCGATGGCAATACAGCTTTTCGGAAGCGAGCCGGAGTTTGTGGCGCGCGCGGCGAAGCTGATCGAGGAGAGATCATATAAAAGCTGTGTTTCCGAGGACGTTCCCGTGGCGATAGACATCAATATGGGTTGTCCTATGCATAAAATAGTTGGCAACGGTGAGGGCAGTGCGCTGATGAAAAATCCGCGCCTCGTCGAAGAAATAGTCAGAAACACAGTCAAGGCGCTCAAGGATACCCCTGTTACCGTTAAAATACGCGCGGGCTGGGATGATCAAAGCAAGAATGCGCCTGAGGTCGCCCGTGCGGCAGAGGCAGGCGGAGCATCGCTTATATGTGTCCACGCCAGAACGCGCGAGCAAATGTATGCACCCGGAATAGACCTTGGGATTATTGAACAAGTGAAGCGTTCGGTCAGCGTTCCCGTTATCGGCAACGGAGATATTGCCAGTGCCGATGATGCGGTAAATATGATAGACAAAACCGGTTGCGACGGCGTAATGATAGGCAGAGGCGCTCTTGGCAATCCGTGGATATTTGAGGAGATCGCGGCGCGACTCAACGGAAAGGAATATACCGCTCCCGATCTTGCAGAACGGCTTGAGGTCTGTATTCAGCATATTTCGCTTATACGCGATGCCAAGGGTGAGCATATAAGCGCGGCAGAAATGAAAAAGCACGCCGCCCTCTATATCAAGGGAGTTCGTTCCGCTGCCGCAATAAGAGATAGCATAATGAAGACTACCTCAACGGCACAAATAGAGGAAATTATAAGAAACATATTGAAAACAAACGCATAAATGAAAGCTCCCGAAGCCATCGCTTCGGGAGCTTTTTGTCAATATTTAGAATGAATAATATCGTACAGCTTTAATATCTCGCGCTCGCAGAACGGTACTCGTTGACCGTGGATAAGCTGGTAGGTTTCGTGACCCTTGCCGGCCAGCAGTATATAGTCACCGTCCTCTGCAATCTCGACCGCCTTGCCAATGGCGTCCTTACGGTCAGCTATCAGATAAACGGGCTTGTCCGTGCTTTTGATCGCATCGTTTATGTCGTTCATTATACTGTGCGGATTTTCATTGTTGGGGTTGTCGGATGTTACTATGATAACGTCGGCAAGCTCTGCGGCGACCTCACCAAGCTCGCGTCTGCGCTCAAAGGTTCGACCGCCCACGCTACCGAAAAGACAAATAATGCGTTTAGGCGAATATTCCTTAAGCGCGTTCATGACCGAGCGCAAGCTCGCACCGTTGTGCGCGTAGTCAATAATAAATAGGGAATTTGGCAAAGAATCAAGACGTACAGTTTCAAATCTTCCTTTTACACAAAGAGTTGCCATGGCGCTTGCTATGAAATCTGTATCTATGCCCACAAGTGAGCATATTGCCATAGTAAGCAATCCGTTTTCTGCGCTGTATATACCCGGGATTGGAATAAATATGTCGCTTCCCGGCAGAGAAATATCTCCGTTTCCGTGGCATTTGAAGGATATTCCGGGTATCATATTGCTTGACACTTTCATTACGGATTGTGCGTAAAGTGAGCAACTTGCATTTCCTGCCGCGGATACGGTAAATATATTCTTGCAATTTGCCCCGTCGAGCATATATTGCGCATCGGCAGAGTCGTAGTTTACTACTGCATTTTCTGCGCTGTATTCGGAGAAAAGCAGCTTTTTACAATTTTTGTAATGCTCCATCGTTGGATGCTCACATCCGCCAATATGATCCCTGTAAAGATTGGTGAATACGACCGTGTGGAAGCAAAGTCCGTACGTGCGCTGCTGCCAGAGGGCCTGCGAGGACACCTCAAGAAATACGACCTCAACACCGTCGTTACGCATTTGCCGTAAATATTTTTGAAGTTCAAGCACATCGGGAGTGGTATTTACCGTTTCATATACCTTACCGCCGTAATGTATTCCGTTGGTTCCGATATATCCGGATCTTATGCCGTATGAGCAAGCGATTGAATATGCAGACAGGGCAACAGTGGTTTTTCCTTTTGTGCCCGTTATGCCGATGATCTTCAGCTCTTTGGACGGATCGTTGTAAAAAGCTACGGACATACGTGCAAGCGCCGATGATGAGTCGGAAGTTATGATAACCGCCGCATCGTTTGGAAGGTCAAGCTCTCGCTCCGCTATGAATATACGCGCTCCGTTTGAATATGCGTGTATAGCGTAATCGTGTCCGTCGGAGAGAGCGCCCTTTTTGCAGAAAAAAGCGCAGGTTGGGGTAGCTTGTCGGGAATCGTGACATAAGGACAGGATCGAGCGCCTTGTTATCGGCTCGGGAATGTATGAGGATATTATGGGAATCATCTCGATAATATCTGTTATTTTCATGCCGGCTATCCCTCCTTACTTTTATTGCTTTGATTACGAAATTGCTATTTTCGGTGCGCATGTATATGTCAACACAATAATTATACCACATACTGACGTTTTTTCAACATTAAAATTGAAAAAATGCCATCTTATTATCAATTTCTCTTGAATTTTTGGATATGATAGTATATAATCCATATTAAGAACAGAATTGTATCAATAACGTAACGGAGATCGTGATGAAGAAAGAATTTATATATAAGGTATTCTCCAAGCTCCCCGAGCTTGAAACCGATAGATTTATTTTGCGCCGCTTGCATCCCGATGATGCGGACGATATGTATGAGTACGCGCACGATACAGAGGTGACTAAATATCTGACGTGGTCACCGCACCAAACCAAAGCATATACCAAAGAATATTTGCATTACATCAAGGGCAGATACAGAGTGGGAGATTTCTTTGACTGGGCAGTAGTGTGCAAGGATTCGGGCAAAATGATAGGCACGTGCGGATTTACGCGGTTTGACTATCCCAACGATTGCGGAGAAGTAGGATATGTGTTGAATTCCGCATATCACGGGCAGGGAATAGCAACCGAGGTCGTTTCAAAAATCATTGAGTTTGGATTTTGCCGCTTGGAACTGAATCGTATAGAGGCCAAATATATGGTCGGCAACGAAGCATCGCGCAGAGTTATGGAGAAAAACGGCATGACTTTTGAGGGAATACAGAGGCAGCGTATGCTGGTAAAAGGACAATATCGTGATATAGGCGTTTGCGCTTTAATTAAAAGTGATTTTGAAAAAAATAAATATTAAAAAATCTCTTTTTGACTTGCAAAATATTTAATTATGTGATACAATTGGGGTGTCGATATAATATTGACTTCATGTGACGAAATACGGAGGAAAACTGATATGTTATTCAATGGATTTGGAGTTGACGTCAAGGCGCAAAGAGAAAAGTTGCTGGCATGTGACGCTGTTAAGGAGCATATTTCTGCTACAATAAGCAAAGCGGACGGGCTTATCGGTAAAACCTATCCGGCGCTTAAAATGAGCGAATATATGCTTTTTCCCAAAACGGGAAATAGAAGGATATATGAGGATAAGTATTTTGAACGTCGCAGCGATTGCTCATGCCTTGCTCTTGCCTATTGGTTAACTGAGGACGAAAAATACGTTGATTCATTAATCGATATAGTATATACGATATGTGACGAGTTTTCGTGGTGCTTGCCTGCACATGCGTTTTTGCCCAAGCCCGACCCTACGGTAAAGGATATAATCGAAGAAACCGATCTTTTCCAAGCGGAAACGGGACGGTTGCTTGCAGAGGTTGATATTCTGGTTGGCGATGTTTTGCCTGAGTATGTAAGAGATAGAATATCCTACGAAATACGTAGAAGAATTATAAATCCTTTGGTTGAGGGCAAGACGTACGGCTGGCAGAACACAGGAAACAACTGGGCAGGAGTATGCGCCGGCAATTCCTTTATCGCCGTGTCAAGATTTGCAAGCCGCGAGGAAATAGATCCCCTTATTCCTATGTATAACCGTGCAATAGAGAACTATTTGGGTGGATTCCGCGATGACGGTTGTTGTGTTGAAGGATACGGATATTGGAATTTTGGATTTGGCGGTTTTCTGTTTTATGCCGAGGGTGTTTATCATTACACAAGCGGCAGAATAAACTGGTTTGATAATGAAAAGATCAAGCAGATTGCTATGTTCGGTCAGCGCATCAGACTTGGAACTACAAAATGTGCAAGCTTTTCCGATAACGGAGATAATTATTTCTTCAGTGCGGGCTCAACCTGCTTGTTGCGCAAAAAATATGGCAGAGAAATACTTTATCCCGCGTTCCAGCTCTCAAATGCGACACAGACCATGCCGTCAGCAAAGGATTTGATATGGTTTGACGTTGACTATAAAGAAGATGACGTGTGCGGATGTACGTATGCATTCAAGGATGCGCAGTGGTACATATATCACGGTAATACATATTCGATCGCCGCAAAGGCAGGAAGCAACTGGGAATCGCATAACCACAATGACGTTGGAAGCTATATGATCGTAACCCGAGAAAACGAAGTACCGTTAGCCGAGCTCGGCAGTGCTGAGTACACTAAGGATTATTTTGACGAAAATGTCAGATATACTCTCGTGAATTGCGGATCTCACGGACATAGCGTGCCCTTCATAAATAACGATGTGTTCCAGCAGTACGGACCTCCTTTTGTATCCAAAAACGTGGAATTTGGGGATAATTATTTCTCAATGGACATAGAGGACGCCTACGAGCACGGACGAGTTGAAAAAATACGCCGCCGCTTTGAGTTCGGTGCTACGGGCATCACAGTTAAAGATAAATTTGTGTTTACAAAATCTGACGATAGGGCAACCGAGCGTATTGTTTCGCGCAATAAACCCGAGATATCCGATGGGGTTATAGACCTTGGAAGCGCTAAGGTTTATTTCGACAAGGACAGATATTCGGCATCGTATTCTACAGATAGTTACAGAAGCCATTCAAGAGGCAATCAGCAAAATATCACGGCGTATCTTATTGATATCGTCGGCAAAAATGAGCATGAAACCGAGTTTGAGTATAACGTTATAATCTGAATTTAATAAACGTCGGGCAGGGAAACCCGCCCGATCATGCCCCCATAGTTAAATGGATATAATAAGCCCCTCCTAAGGGTTAGTTGTGAGTTCGATTCTCGCTGGGGGTGCCAAATCTCGCAAAGTGACATCACAAGATGTCACTTTGCGAGATTTCCCGATGATTAAGTCAACACGGTTTTGGAAAGAAGGCGAACAACAATGAACAGTACAGATAAATATAAATTAAGTCGCTTTCTTTACATTTTGGAAGCAGCGTTTGAATATTTCATTTCCTTGCTGGTAACAGGCGCGTATCTTGCAAAAGTAACGACCTCTATCGGTTTATCGGACACAGTAACGGGACTTTTAACGTCCTTTGTTTCGCTCGGGTTCGGTTTTCAGGTCATTGCAATATTTTTGGCGAATAAGCGACCTGTAAAGCGCTGGGTTACCGTTTTGCATATGATAAATCAGCTATTCTTTGCTTTGATCTATCTAGTGCCGGTAATAGATTCGTCCGGAGAGCTGAAAACCGTCTTGTTTATCGGGTTTTTGTTGCTCGGACACATCATAACCAACGTCGTAAACTCCCCTAAGATCAACTGGTTTATGTCGCTTGTGGATGATCATAAACGCGGCAGCTTCACGGCGAACAAGGAAATGGTATCGCTTATAGGCGGAATGGTTTTCTCGTTTGCAATGGGAACGGTGATAGATCATTTCGAAGCGATAGGCAATATTAATGGCGCATTTATCGTGTGCGGAATAAGTGTATTCGTGTTGATGATATTACATAGCGCAACGCTTATTTTCTCCTGTGAAAAGCCGGCGGAAGAGAATGAAAAGATTCCCCCGAAAAAGCTTTTGGGCGAACTGATAAGAGATAAGAATTTGTTTAAGGTAATTCTCATTTCGGTGCTTTGGAACATAGTGAATTATGTTTCCACTCCGTTCTACGGATCGTATCAGATCAAAGAACTTGGATTTACAATGACTTTCGTGTCGATTTTGTCTGCGGCTTATGCCGTTGTCAGAACGATATTTTCAAAACCTATGGGCAAATTTGCAGATAAATATTCATTCGCTAAAATGCTTAATGTTTGTTTTGTCATAATGCTCGTAGGATTTACGATCAATGTATTTACGGTGCCTGCAAACGGTAAGGTGCTCTATACGGCTTATTATATGCTTTACGCAATAGCAATGGCGGGCATCAACAGTGCAACGATAAATCTTATTTATGATTATGTAGATAAGGAGAAACGAATCGGTGCACTGGCATTGAACAGTACACTTGCGGGTTTTGCGGGCTTTTTCACAACGCTTGCGGTAACTCCTCTGGTATCGCACATACAAAGCAATGAGAATACGTTCCTCGGTCTGCACGTTTACGCGCAGCAGGTAGTGTCCGTAATCTCCGTAATTCTTTTGATCGGATTGATAATTTATCTCAATACCGTGGTCGGAAAGCTTAAAAGAAAAGAACTGTCCGACGCAGACGACACATGACAATAAAAAGGAGAACTCTCTATGTGGAATCTTGAAAAGTTGTTTGCAACAGTGCCCGAAATACATACTATGCCGAAGATAAATTTGGGCGAGGGAATTGAGGCACTCAAATTCAAATCCGCCCCGTACGGACATCTTGATGCTACGTGGCCTTTTGCCGCAATAGGAGTTCCGCTCAATTATGAACAAGGAAAGAAATATCCTGCGGTCATATTGGCGCACGGTGGCGGGGGACAGGTTTTCCCCGAATGGATCAAATATTGGAATAACAAAGGATTTGTTGCAATCGCTGTTGACATGTTCGGTTACAAGCTTGACAAGGATCAGAAAAAGATACTCAATCTCGAAGCCGCACATAACGGAGAGCCGCACGGTTCACTTTTTTCGGGTGTCAAATCGCCCAGACAGTCTTGGGTGTATCACGCGGTTTACAACATAATAATGCTCAACAATATACTCCGCGCAAGAAATGACGTTGATACAGACAAAATAGTTATGACGGGTATTTCTTGGGGGGCATATATAACAAATATAGTTGCGGGCGTTGATCATCGAATTGCCGCATTTGCTCCGGTTTACGGCTGCGGATACGCCCATGAAGATGCCTTTTGGCTAAAAAATGCCGAGGAGAGTGAATTGTGCATCGAAGCATTTGGCGGTCATGACGGTCATGATGAATGGATAAAGCTTTATGACCCTTCCTCGTATCTTCCCAACGCAACAAGACCGATGATGTTTGTTTCGGGAATTGGTGACGGATGTTTTTCGGCAGTCAACAGAATGAGAAGTGCTGATCTTGCGCCTGTCAAAAAATATTATTCGCAGAGAAGCGATCTGGAGCACGGACATTATTGGGATCTGACTCCCGAGATAAATGCATTTTTCAGACATATAATTTACGGCGAAGCAACACTGACGAAGCTCGGTGATATAATCATTGAGGATGGAGTTGCCAAAATGACCTCGTCAAACGATCTTTTTGAGAGCGTTAATTTCGTTTACACTCTTTCCAGGGATAAAAATTCTCATGATTGGAAGTGGGAAAGCGTACAGGTGGCAAAAGAAAACGGCGCGTATTCTTATCATTTGCCCGACGGTGTTACCGCATACTGCTTTGAGGTCGTATCGGATGAGAAAAAAGGAACCGGCGATAAGCTTTTCCGTCAATCCACAAAAATTGTGTTTGCCTGAATGTTGGCAAAAACTAATCTTGAACGTAAAAATTAAACATAAAGGAGAAATATCATGAAAACAGTAAAAGACAAATACTTAGTAGTAGGTGCGGACTTTGCAGGATTTCCTCTCAAGGAAGCGGTAGTAGAGCACCTGACCAAAAAGGGTTGGAAAATCCTTGATCTTGGTGTAAGAGTGGATAGTGATCCCGATGACACCGATCTCATGTTCCACAGAGTAGGTCTTCGCGTTGGCGCAATGATCTCTGAGGGTGAATACGAGAGAGCACTCCTTTTCTGCGGCACGGGTATGGGTATTCATATCGCGGCAAGCAAGTGCCCCCACGTACATGCAGGTGTAGTTGAAAGCGTTCCCGCGGCACTCCGCGCTATCACGGGTAACGGCGTTAACGTTCTTGCTATGGGTGCGTTCTACGTAGCTCCCAAGATGGGTTGCGATATCGCAGATGCTTACCTCAATGCAGAGCTTGGAAGCGGCTACGAATGGTGGCACAACTTCTACGAGTTCCACAAGCTTGCTATTGACGAGCTTGAGGCATTTGACTACGAGGAGTACAAGAAGAACGGCTTTAAGGTAAATAAGCTTGGTGACTTTGATATCGTTCTCGAAGACAAGCCCGAGGATATCGACTGATAATACAAAAAATCCCGACGGTGATCCGTCGGGATTTTTTGTTTATTTTACAAGCTGACGCTTGATCTTTTTGGTAGTGGTTTTTTCGAATTCTGTTTTTCTGATCTCGACCGATTTTATCTGCTTATACGTCGGCAGCTTTTTGTTGGTGGTGTTGATCGCCTTGCGGATAACTTCCTTTACGGAGTCCTCGTCGGCGTTCTCGGGGAACTTGGAGAAATCGGGATATACGACTGCGGTGAGGATTATCTCGTCACTGTCGTCGCTCTTTCTGCCTACGACACAGCATTCACTGATCGTGTCTATGGTATCAAGATATTCTTCGATCTCCTCAGGGAATACGTTCTTACCGTTTTCAAGCACGATGACGAATTTTATACGTCCGGTGACGTATATGTATCCGTCGGAATCGACGTATCCAACGTCACCTGTTTTGAACCAGCCGTCATTTGTGAATACCTCTGCATTAGCTTCGGGGTTGTTGTAATATCCAAGCATTACGTTGTCGCCCTTTACCTGTATCTCTCCAATATCATATCCATCATCGGTCTGCTCGCCGTTGGGATCTATGCGAACACGGCAGCAGGGAACAGAGGGGCCTATAGCGCCGAGCTTTCTTGCATAATAAGGAGTTACGGAAACCAAGGGGGAGCATTCTGTGATGCCAAAGCCCTCAAATACCGAAATTCCGAATTCCTCAAAGGCAACTATAAGCTCAGGGTTAAGCTTTGCACCGCCACATATAATGTGGTCAAGCTCTCCGCCAAATGCGTCACGCACGGACTTGAAGACCTTTTTACGCACATCAATTCCGACTCGCATAAGGTTTCTCGATGCAACGAGTCCTGCCTTGAGCGCGCCGTCGCGTCCGGTTCTTTCTGCTTCCGACCATATTTTCTTATACATAGTGTTAAGGAACATGGGCACAAGAACAAGGCCCGTGGGCTTGAAGAGCTTGAAGTTCTTCATAACGTGACGAAGCGAATCGTTTATGCAGGTGGTCATACCGAATACAAGCTCTGCGAGCAGGCACATAAGCTCGTAGGTGTGATGCACGGGCAATACGGACACTATAACGTCATCAGAGGTAAAGCAAACGGTATCTATTGCTGCGCTTACCGCCGCAAAAATATTTTTTTGCGAGAGCATAACACACTTGCTGGTTCCAGTGGTTCCCGACGTGAACAGCATCTCACACATAGCATCACGGTTCCCCACCGCCTTTATAGTATATCCGTCATCAAGCGCCGCCTGACCTATATTGAGAAAATCTGCATAGGGAAGCACCTTTTGGGAGAAAGACGAATCGTAATCTGCGCTTATCGGAATGAAATACTTGAGAGTCGGGTGAGATCCAATGGTTGTTACAAACTTTTCATTGAAGGACTTGGAGTAAACTATACCGTCCGCCTCTACTATGGTAAGGAACTTTTCTATTTCGGGGAGAGCAAGCTCCTTGTCCATGGGGATAATTACCGTGCCCGCAGCCAATGCTCCGATATAGGTAGCTATCCATTGGGGCGACGTATCGCCTATAACGGCAACACGTTTGCCGGAAAGCTCCATCTTATCAAATGCGGCTGTTACACGCTCTACCATATTGTAAAATTCGGCATAGGTCATCTCTTTGAGCTTGCCGTTTTCAAAATATTTGTAAGCGGTCTTGTCACCGTGAGATCTTATGTTTTCGAGAAGATCATTAACGTCCCATACGTGTGGGAGTGTGCGGATAAGGCGCTTTCTGTTTGGAATTTTACTCATGAATGATTCTCCTTTTCGTTGCTTTGCAGCGCAAGCATTTATTCATTCTAAACTAATTAATTATAACTTATATATTTTGCATTGTCAACAAATCAACATCTCGTTAACATATTGTTTACAATTATACGCCGCGGTGGCGCCGCTTTTGTCCCGTGAAAACCGAAAATGCGAAAATAATTCTATTTACAAAGAGACGAAAATATGGTATAATAGTAAATAGCATATGTATGCTAAACTTATTGTACGGAAAGAAAAAAGAAATGCGTTTGGATAAATTTATCGTCGATTCGGGGCTTGCCTCTCGAACAGAGATCGCCAAAGCGGCAAAGCAAGGTGCAGTCACAGTTAACGGGCAGACCGTCAGACGTGCCAGCGGACACATAGACCCCGTGTGTGACATAGTCACTTATTGCGGGAAGCAGGTTGTTTACCGCGAATTCACTTATATAATGCTCAATAAGCCCGACGGATATGTCAGTGCCAGAAGCGACGACAAAAGTCCTACGGTGTTGGAGCTTCTTCCGCAGGAACTGCAGAAAATAGGGCTTTTTCCATGCGGACGGCTGGATAAAAACACGCTCGGTCTTATGATCTTGACCAATAACGGTCCGCTTTCACATAAGCTTTTATCTCCCAAGAACCACGTTGATAAAAAATACTATTTCAACGTGAAGTTCCCCATAAGTCATGACGATGTCTACGAGCTGGAACACGGAGTTGATATCGACGGATATATTACCGCGCCGTGCAAGGTGGAAATGATCGACGAGCGAAGCGGATATATCACCTTGACAGAGGGGAAATACCACCAGATCAAGCTCATGGCAGAGGCGGTGCACAATCAGATCACATTCCTTGAGAGGGTGTCGTTTGGACCGATACTGCTTGACAGAGAGCTGCCTCGCGGCGAGTGGCGACATTTGACGCAAGAGGAGCAGTCGGCTCTTGAGGCGCGCGGAGTGGCGGCAACTAAAAATAATAGTGTAGATTAATTTGAACATATAAGATAGGAGAAAAAATGGATATTATCAAAGCATTGGCGCAGGAATTCAAGCTTCGTGAGGATCAGGTGTCCAAAACGGTTGAAATGATAGATAACGGAGATACAATTCCGTTTATTGCGCGTTACAGAAAAGAGGTTACGGGCAGTCTTGATGACGCTATTCTGCGCGATCTCAACGACCGACTCGAATATCTCCGCAATATTGAAAAGCGCAAGGAAGAGGTCAAAAATCTTATTGAGGCGCAAGGAAAGCTTACTCCCGAAATAGAGCAGGCGATACTCAATGCCAAGACCATCACGGAGGTTGATGATATATACCGTCCATTCAGACCCAAGAGAAAGACGAGAGCGTCGGTTGCAAGGGAAAGAGGACTGGAGGACCTTGCTAAGCTTATCATGGAGCAGAGAATGGAGTATTCTCCCTCTATTGAGGAGGCGGCGCTTGCTTTTGTTGATGCAGAGAAGGAGGTTCCCGATGTTGAAAGCGCTCTTGCAGGTGCGCGCGACATTATTGCCGAGGAAGTATCCGATAATGCCGAATACCGAAAATCCTTGCGTGCACAGACGTTTGAGTATGGTGTGCTCAACGTAGTCAAGGCGAAGGAGGAGGACTCGGTGTATGCTCAATACTATGAATACAGCGAGCCGCTTAAGAAAATCCCCGGTCACAGAATACTTGCTATCAACAGAGGTGAAAAGGAAGAATTTTTGAAGGTAAGCGTTGAAATATCTGCGGATATCGTGCTCAATTATCTTCTTAATTGCGTTGTAACCGAGCCGGCAAGTCCTGCATATAAGCATGTTTCCGCAGCAGTGGTTGACGGTTATGAACGCCTTATTGCACCGTCAATAGAGCGCGAAATAAGAAACGATATGTTCGACAATGCATCAGAGGGCGCTATAAAGGTGTTTTCGGACAATCTCGGACATCTGCTTATGCAGTCTCCCATAAAGGGAAAGACCGTGCTTGGATTTGACCCCGGATACGTTAACGGATGTAAGCTGGCGGTCGTAGATAAAACGGGTAAGGTGCTTGATACGGCGGTCGTGTATCCCACAAAGCCCAGACAGAGAATCGAGGAAGCGACGAGAATAGTCAAGGGGCTTATACGCAAGCACGGCATTGATGTAATAGCCATAGGAAACGGAACCGCGTCAAAGGAAAGTGAAATATTTATTGCTAATCTGCTCAAGGAAATTCCCGAAGCAAACTGTAAATATATCGTTGTCAGCGAGGCAGGCGCGTCTATCTATTCGGCGTCAAAGCTGGCAACCGAGGAATTTCCCGACTACGACGTAATGCAGAGATCTGCGGTCTCCATCGCGAGAAGATTGCAGGATCCCTTGGCTGAGCTTGTAAAGATAGATCCCAAATCCATAGGAGTAGGTCAGTATCAGCACGATATGAAGCCCGCGAGACTTGACACGGCGCTGACGGGAGTTGTTGAGGATTGTGTAAACTCCGTTGGAGTAGATGTAAATACTGCTTCCTATTCGTTGCTTTCCTATATATCCGGTATCAATATAACGAGCGCTAAAAATATTGTAAAATACCGTGAGGAAAACGGCGAATTTACATCCAGAGCGCAGATCAAAAAGGTACCGAGAATAGGAGATAAGGCGTTTGAGCAGTGCGCGGGATTTTTGCGCGTACCAAACTCCAAGGAAATACTCGACAATACGGGAGTGCATCCCGAATCTTACGATGCGGCAAAGGCGCTTTTGGGCATGTTCGGATACACGGCTGACGATGCCAAGAACAACCGTCTTGGCGGTCTTCGCGCAAACGTTCAGAAAAAGGGAACAAAGGCGGTTTGCGAGGCGTTGAATATAGGTGAACCTACTCTCGTTGATATAATAGGAGAGCTTGAAAAGCCGGGACGTGACGTTCGTGATTCCTTGCCCGCGCCCATTCTTCGCGACGATATACTTGACCTTGAGGATCTTAAGCCCGATATGGAGCTTACGGGTACGGTAAGAAACGTAATAGATTTTGGCGCATTTGTGGACATCGGTGTTCATCAGGACGGTCTTGTTCATATATCGCAGATATGCGACAAATATATCAAGCATCCCAGCGAGGTGCTGTCGGTAGGCGACATAGTAAAGGTAAAGGTTTTGGCGGTTGACGTTAAAAAGAAGAGAATATCTCTCACTATGAAGCTGTAAAAACGTGCCATATTGCGTCGGATTTTATGAAAGTTAGTCGAATATGACATTTTTGTGCAAAATGTACAAAAAAATTATGATATTTTTGGCTAATAATACTCTTTTAATTTTGACGTTTTTTTGGTAAAATTATAATGTTAAATAATGGCGGGGCTTTGTCCTCGCGGCCACAGATCAGGAGGAATAAACAGTATGGCAAGCTTGTCGCTCAGACACATTTATAAAAAGTACCCCGGTGGTGTAACCGCCGTTTCGGATTTTAACCTTGAAATAAAGGACAAGGAATTTATAGTTCTCGTTGGTCCTTCCGGATGCGGTAAATCTACAACCCTGCGTATGATCGCAGGCCTCGAGGAGATCTCTGAGGGAGAACTCTTTATCGGCGACCAGCTCGTTAACGACGTTGCGCCTAAGGACAGAAAGATCGCGATGGTGTTCCAGAACTACGCGCTCTATCCTCACATGACCGTTTCCGAGAACATGGCGTTCGGTCTTAAGCTCAACAAGACCCCGAAGGAGGAGATCAAGAGACGCGTTGAAGAAGCAGCAAGAATTCTTGATATAACTCACCTTCTTGACAGAAAGCCCAAGGCGCTTTCCGGAGGTCAGAAGCAGCGTGTTGCACTTGGACGTGCAATAGTTCGTAACCCCAAGGTATTCCTTCTTGACGAGCCGCTTTCTAACCTTGATGCAAAGCTTCGTGCAACGATGAGAACCGAGCTTACAAAGCTTCACCAGAGAGTTGAAACAACGTTCGTTTACGTTACTCACGACCAGGTAGAGGCAATGACGATGGCTACGAGAATCGTAGTTATGAAGGACGGTCTTATCCAACAGGTAGATACTCCTCAGCATCTTTATGATAACCCTGTAAATATGTTCGTTGCAGGATTTATCGGAACACCCCAGATGAACTTCATTAACGGTAACCTCGTTAAGAAGGGCGACGATCTCTATTTTGAATTTGAAGGTAACTCCATAAAGGTTCCTGCCGACAAGGCAAGCGCTCCCGAGCTTCAGGAATATATTGGACAGGAGGTCGTTGTAGGTATTCGTCCCGAAAGCATTCACGACCAGCCCGCACAGATAGCTGCTCTTGAGAACAGCACCGTTGACGCTTACGTTGAGGTGACCGAGCTTATGGGCGCGGAGATTTATCTCTATCTCGTTATAGGAGAAACCAAGCTCACCGCTCGCGTATCTCCCAGATCTACATCTCGCGCAGGAGACACCATCAAGGTTGCGCTTGATACTGCAAGAATGCATATCTTTGATAAGGATACTGAAAAGTGCATCGTTCACTGATAAAATAGAATATCACGAAAAGCGGCTCCGAAATCGGAGCCGCTTTTGTCATGAAAAAATATATTTTGAAAAATTTTGACAACGTATTGAAAATGTGCAAGATTTGTGTTATAATTTCAATGATAGTAAATTATATTTACCAACGGTAAAAAAGTGAGGGTCTTTTTTTATGAATATAGGACAAAAAATAAAGAACTTGCGAATAGAAAAAATGATGACTCAAAGCGAACTGGCAGGCACGGCAATTACAAGAAATATGCTCAGCCAGATAGAGAACGGAGGAGCTAATCCGTCCATATCAACAGTGTCGTATCTTGCTAAAAAGCTCGGTGTGCCCGCGGGATATCTTTTGAGCGATGGCGATGAGGAATTCTTGTACACCAAGACCGCCGCTATGCGAAATATAAAGCGCGCGTATGCTGATAAAAGCTTCGAGCTTTGCAGGGATATGTGCGAATCATCGTTTGACGAATATGATGACGAGCTTGAGCTTATTTTGACTGATTGCTGTATCGGGCAGGCGGAGGAATGTATAAAAAACGGTCAGCTTCACGTTGCAAGCGAGCTTTTGGATGAGGCGCTGATACATTCGGACAAAACGGTATATACAACGCTGATACAAAGAAATAGAATACTCGCTATGTTCAAGCTGTTAAAGGAAATATCTCCAGCGTTGGACTCCAATGAGATAGATACTGATATTCCCGATGGACTGACAAGTCCGTTCTTTTTTGACGACGTATTTTGTAAATATATAACGCTTTTACTCAATATGGAAAGAAATACGGATATTATATCGTATATTACCGTCGATGATTTAAGTGAAAACTCTTGCGATAAGCTTTTTGTGTCCCATCTCAAAGCGCGCAAATGTATGATGCAGGGTGACTATAGGCACGCCATCTCTATTCTTAACGAGCTGATAGACGGCGAGACTGTTCCGCCCAGATTATTGCTGTATTTTGCATGTATGGATATGGAAATGTGTTGTAAATACATCAATGACTATAAGGGCGCGTATGAGTTTTCAGGAAACAAAATGGATATTCTTGAGCGCATGCTCGCTGAAAGATAAGCACGGAGAGGTAATAAAATGAAAGCTATATATAAATCCTTGATTGTAATATCGTTGACCGCATTGCTGATATTTGGCTTGTGTGCCTGTGAATTCGATGAATCTGCGGGCAATTTGCAGGGTGGAGATCTCTTGAATTCCGAACGTATATCAGAGATCAAGAATGAGGTGCTTAAAACAGAGGAAACGACAAGTGAGGCGGACAATGAGGAGACAAGTCACGTTGAAAGCAGCCCAACTGAAGAAACAAGCGAGTCGGAGGAAAAATCCGATACGGAGAATGAGTCTGACTCGAAGAATGATTCCGGTTCTTCATTGTCTGAGAAGGATAGTGAAACGGAATCCGAGGTAAAGATCGGAGATACGGTTTACTGGACTGAAAGTGGCAGCGTATGGCATCTTTACCGCGATTGCGGACATCTGAAAAATTCGCAGAACGTTTTGTTTGGAACGGTGAATGAGGCGGAGGAAGCAGGCAAGGAACACGTTTGCTCCACCTGTAATAAAAAAGCGGGTAAAGAGTGATTTGATCCAGTGAAAAATAATCGTCTTAAAATGAAAAATATATCAAAAAATATCCCCGATAGCATTGACAAAAAAAACAAAGTATGATATAATGTTGTCAAAGTTATAAGGATTCATTGAATGGAGGGATAATTAGTAATGGAAATAGCAATTATAGCGCATGATGTGAAAAAAGAGCTTATAACTCAGTTTTGTATTGCGTATTGCGGTATTCTCAGTAAGCATAATATATGCGCGACGGGAATAACGGCTAAATATATATCCGAAGCAACCGGCTTGAACATTGAAAAGCTGCTCAGCGGAGAGCAGGGCGGTGAGGAGCAGATAGCTTCCAGAGTGGCTTATAATGAAATAGACGTATTGCTCTATTTCCGTGATACCCGCTCCACATCCGGTGAATATTCCGAGCACGACAAAATAGAGCGCGAGCTGCTTTTGGCGTGCGATAGATACAATGTTCCCGTAGCAACAAACATTGCAACTGCCGAGGTCATTATTATGGCGCTCGACAGAGGCGATCTCGATTGGAGAGAGCTTGTAAATCCCAGATCCGCATATAACAGAAAGTGATCCAATCAAAACACAAAAGACACGTTTTATACTGACGGACAAGCACAGAGAGAAAACAAACGGTGAAAGTTTTTCTTGCCCAGGTATAGAATACCACTTTTGCGCTCTAATTTAATATTAATGAGTTAAAGCTCGGGTGGAACCGTGCATTATTTGCACCCCGACACGTTTGTAGTGTCGGGGTGCAATTTTTTTAGTATTTTAATAAATCAAAACATATTATTGTAAAAGGAAAAGGTGTAACAAATGAAGATCAATTTCAATTCTGATTCTTTTGAATTCAGTTCTCCCGTTACGGTTTATGACGCCGCTAAAGAGGCGTTTGGCATGGTAGAGCGCTCCGTGATTGCGGCAAGCGTTAACGGCGAGGTAGTGGCACTTACCCATCTTATTGACAAGGATAGCGACGTTAAGCTGCTTACCTTTGGAGATAAAGAGGGTGCACATGTTTTCAGACACACCGCATCGCATATTTTGGCGCAGGCGGTAAAAAGACTGTATCCCGAAACTAAATTAACAATAGGTCCCGCAATCGATGAGGGATTCTATTACGACTTTGACAGCGACATTTCCTTTACCCCCGACATTTTGAAAAATATCGAGAATGAGATGAAGAAAATAGTAAAGGAAAACCATAAGATCGAGAGATTCGAGCTTCCTCGCGACGAGGCAATAGCTCTTATGACGGAAAAGAATGAGCCGTATAAGGTACAGCTTATAGAGGAGCTCCCTGAGGGAGAAACCATAAGCTTTTATTCGCAGGGCGAGTTTACC